>JARLGS010000987.1 GCA_031292695.1 Mycobacterium sp.
ACTTGAGACGGGAGACGATCATGAGCGTCGAGGTATCACCGGCCGCCGTGCTGCTGGCCGGGTTCCGGGCATGGCTGGCTGGCGAGCGGGGGCTATCGCGGGAGACGGTGCGCTGTTACGGCAACCAGGCGGGCACATTCCTGGCGTGGCTGCCGGACCCGGTGGATGCCGCTGTGCGGCAGCTGGATTCCGGTCAGGTTACTGCGTTCATGGTCGACTACTGCCGTGGCCGCAACACATGGTCGGCGAAGGCGATGGCCTCAGCGCTGCGCGCACTGCTGCGGTTCCTGCACGTATCCGGGCAGACGTCGAGACCGCTGGCGGGCGCGGTTCCGGGGGTTGCGGGCTGGCGGCTGGCATCGCTGCCGCGCGGATTAGATGCCGCGGTGGTCACGCGGCTGCTGGACTCGTGCGACCGGACGACGGTGGTGGGCCGCCGCGATTACGCGATCTTGACGGTGCTGGCGCGGTTGGGGTTGCGTGGCGCCGAGGTCACCGGCCTGGGACTCGATGACGTCGATTGGCGCAGCGGGGAAATCGTCGTCCGTGGTAAGAGCGGTCGCCTGGATCGGCTGCCGCTGCCGGTCGATGTCGGTGAGGCGATCGTGGCCTATTTGACCGACGGGCGGCCCGACCGCGCCGGGCGGGCAGTGTTTTGCACGGTTCGGGCACCTTATCGGCCGGTGACGGCGGCGGCGCTACGACAGGTCATGGGCCGTGCCTGCCGCCGCGCGTGCCTGCCGCGGGCGGGGGCGCATCGTTTGCGGCACTCGCTGGCCACCGACATGCTGCGGGCGGGGGCGTCGCTGCCGGAGGTGGGGCAGGTGTTGCGGCATCGTAGCGAGCTATCGACGGCGATCTATGCGAAGGTCGATGAGAATGCGCTGGCACCGTTGGCGCGTCCGTGGCCGACGGGAGCACGGTCGTGACCGGGCTGCGCCGCGCCGCCGAAGACTATCTGGCGATGCGGCGAGCGCTCGGATTCAAGCTGACCACCCAAGCCGCGCAACTGATGTCGTTCGTCGACTACTGCCAATCGGTCGGCAGCGATCTGATCACCAGCGATCTGGCGCTGGAGTGGGCGACCACGACCCACAGCGGCAGCACCCACGACGGGTATCTGGCGCGCAGGTTGATGACCGTGCGGATCTTCGCCCGCCACTACAAAACACTGGACCCGGGTAGCGAGATCCCGCCCGAAGACGCGCTGCCGCAGCACAAGTGCCGGATCGCGCCATATCTGTATCCGACCGGCGAGATCGCCGCGCTCCTCGACGGTGCCGCCCGGCTGCGGCCACCGCTGCGGGCGGCGACCTGGCAGTCCCTGATCGGCCTGCTTGCTGTCACCGGGATACGCAAGAGCGAGGCATGCCACCTCGACGACGACCACCTCGACTTCGACAACGCGACGCTGGTCATCCTGGACTCGAAGTTCGGGAAATCGCGACGGTTGTTCCTGCACTCCTCGACCGTCGCCGCGCTGCGCAGCTACCGGCAGCGGCGCGACCAGTGGTGCCCGCACCGGCGAGAGCCGAGTTTTTTCGTCTCCACCCGCGGCACCCGTTTGAACGCCGCGAACCTCTCCCGCACCTTCGCCGGCCTGGTCGAGGCGGCCGGGATCACCGTGTCGCCGGGACAGCGCCGGCCCCGGCTGCACGACCTGCGGCATTCCTTCACCGTCACCACCTTGATCGACTTCTACCGCGACGGCGCCGACGTCCAGGCTCGGCTGCCGATCCTGTCGACCTGGCTCGGCCACGTCGACCCGAAATCGACGTACTGGTATTTGCAGCAAGTCCCCGAATTGCTCACCCTAGCCGCGGATCGTCTGGAATCGGTTGGGGGTGAACGGTGATGAGCGCGTTGGCTCCGATCCTGCAAGGATTCTTCACCGACAAGCTGATGCGGCAGCGCCGCGCCGGACCGAACACCATCGGCGCCTACCGCGACACCTGGCGGCTGCTACTGCAATTCGCATCGCGCACCACCAGAACCGCTCCGAGCGGCCTCGACCTCGCTCAACTCGACACCACGTTGATCACCATGTTTCTGTCCCATTTGGAAACCGAGCGCGCCAACAGCACCGCCACCCGCAACGCCCGCCTGGCCGCGATCCGATCGCTATTCCACTACGCGGCACTACACGCACCCGAACACGCCGACCACATCAGCCGAGTACTGGCGATCCCGCCCAAACGATGCGACCGGGCGGTGGTGTGTTACCTCACCGCCGAAGAGATCGACGCCCTGCTCGCCGCGCCTGACCGCGCCACCCGGCTGGGCCGTCGCGACCACGCTCTGCTGCTGCTGGCCTGTCAGACTGGGCTGCGGGTCTCCGAGCTGATCGGGTTGACCCGCAGCGATATTCAGCTCGGCAATGGTGCACATGTCCGCTGCCACGGCAAGGGCCGCAAGGACCGGGCCACCCCGCTCACCCGGCAAACCGTTGCCGTCCTGCGGATTTGGCTCGCCGACCATGATGGCGGACCCACCGATCCGGTATTCGCAACCCGGGAGGGCCGACCGCTATCGCGGGACGCTATCGCCAAACTGGTCACCAAGCACGCCGCCCAAGCCGCGGCACACTGCCCGAGCATCTCCACCAAAACCGTCACCCCGCACACCCTGCGCCACTCCGCGGCCATGGCATTGCTGCACGCCGGGGTCGACACCTCGGTCATCGCCCTCTGGCTCGGCCACGAGGACCCCAGCTCCACCCACGCCTACCTGCACGCCGACATGACCATCAAGGAGAAAGCGCTCGCCCGCCTCACACCCCCGAACACCAAACCCGGCCGCTACCACGCCCCCGATACCTTGCTCGCCTTCCTCGACAATCTCTAACCGCCGATCACAAGACCCGGATTATGCCGACCACCCAACCCGCTCACCACCGCCAGCCAGCACCTTCACGCCATGGTCGGCATAACCCCGTGATCGACATAAGCCGACGACTTCGTCGTCTTGGTACACGGCGAGCGCGACCACGTCGAGGGCTTGCGCGAAGAGATCGCCGATGTACTCGCGCCGATGGGCCTGAACCTCTCGGAGGAGAAGACCCGGATAGTGCACATGGGCGAGGGGTTCGACTTCCTCGGGTTC
>JARLGS010000988.1 GCA_031292695.1 Mycobacterium sp.
AACCGAGACCTCGACAACTTCAAGATGCACGGTTTCTCCGAGAAAGACATGGTCGAATACACCCCCGAGATCGAGGCCCAGAAGGCCGCGGCCGAAGCGGCGACGACCGCGCAGATGGCGGCACTGTTCGCCCCGCTGTCGCAGACCCAACTCGAGGCGATCGTCGCTGGCACCAATGCCCTCATAGCCGCCCTCGGCTAATGCTGCTCCTTGACTAGACCCGCTGGCGTGTTCCCGCTGAATGAGTCCAACAGTTTTAGAGTCCTGTCGCCCGACGTCGGGCTGGAAGGGACGATGAAAACATGGCTGGTCGGAAGCGGCATTCCGCGGAGGACATCGTGCGTAAGCTGCGCCGCGCGGACGAGCTGGCTGCTGAGGGCAAGACCGGTGAGGAGATCGCGGCCGAACTCGGAGTGTCTGCGGCGACGCTGTACAACTGGCGGCGCGCCTACGGTGGGATGGATACCGACGCTGCCAGGGAGCTCAAGGAGCTGCGTGAGCAGAACGGCCGGTTGAAGCGGCTGCTGGCCGAGGCCGAGCTGGAAAAGGATGCACTGCGCGAGGTGGCCAAGGGAAAATTCTGAGCCCAGCTGCCAAGCGCCGCGCCGTGGACATGCTCACCACCACGTTGAGCATGTCGGAGCGGTTGGCGTGCAAGGTGGTTGGGCTGGCCCGTTCCAGCTATCGGCGCCTGCCATTGTCGGAAACGCCGGCCGACCCGGATGCGCAGTTGCGGGCCTGGCTGTGTGCCTACGCCACCAAACACCCCTGCCATGGGTTCCGGCGTGCCTGGGCTGCGTTGCGCTATGACGAGCGCCGTGAGGTCAACAAGAAGAAGGTGCGTCGGCTGTGGCGTGAGGAAGGCTTGCAGGTGCGGGTGCGCAGTCCGCGCAAGCGGGCCGGGGTGTCCTCGATCCCGCCGGTCGACGCCGATGCGCCTGGTGTGGTCTGGGCGATCGATTTCCAGTTCGACTCCACCGTCGACGGCAAGGCGATCAAGATCGCGTCCATGCTCGACGAGCACACCCGGGTCTCGCTGCTGCACCTGGTGGAGCGCTCGATCACGGCCGAGCGCCTCGTCGCGGAGCTCGAAGTGGTGTTCGCCACGGCGGGCGGGCCTCCGAAGGTGCTGCGGATGGACAACGGGCCAGAGTTGGTTTCGGCAGCGCTGCAACGGTTCTGCGACGGCAAGGTCGGCTTGTCCTACATTCCGCCGGGATCGCCGTGGGAGAACGGCTACATCGAATCGTTCAACAACCGGCTACGGAAGGAGTGCCTAAACTAAACCGCAACCACGGGAACACCCTGTTCGAGGCCAGGGTGGTCATTGGCGACTTCAAACACGAGCACAACCACCGCCACCGGCATTCGGCCCTGGGTTACCGAACGCCGGCCGAGTACGCTGCGGCGTGCAGGCACACCCACACCCCGGTCACCTGCGAGATCAACTGAATCTGGAACCAAATAACCTGACTCTAAATCCAACTCAGTATCGGGGACTCGCCAGGTCAGCCGGACCACCACATTGACCAATAACCAACAACCACGCTGACCCGGCCGGCATCGCGGCCAACCACGACCCCCGGCCTCATCGTGGGCTCGGATTTGTCGTCTGATGAGCCCAAAATCCTCTGATAGATAACCGAGGGCGGCCATGTCCGACTTGCGTCGTTGACCCGCGGGCGCGGGTTATTCTCACAACACAGACAGAACAGCTGAGAGGAGCTGCCATGACTGCGGTAGACCCGGGAATTGACCAGGGCACTATCAAGGTGCGCAACCCCGCCGACGGCCGGACAGCCGGATCGGTGCCCATCGACGGCCCCGAGACGGTGGCCGCCAAGGCGCGCGAACTACGGTTGTTCCAGCCCGAGTGGGCAGAGATTGGCCCGCGCGGGCGCAAGAAGTGGATGATGAAGTGGCAGGACTGGGTCCTCGACAACGCCAATCACCTGACCGAGGTGCTGATGTCGGAGACCGGCAAGTCCCGCGGTGACGCCAGTCTTGAGCCGATCGCCATCGCCGACGCCATCAACTACTGGGCCGGTAACGCCGAGGAGTTCCTCGCCGACCGGCATCCCAAGGCGCACAGCCCGCTTTTCCGGGTCAAGAAACTGACCACGGTATTCCGGCCCTATCCGCTGGTCGGGATGATTGAGCCGTGGAACTTTCCGCTGGCGATGCTGGCGCTGGACTTGGTGCCCGCGCTGGCGGCCGGTGCCGCGGTTCTGCTGAAACCCTCTGAGGTGACGCCACTTTCGCCGGTTGAGCTCGCCCGAGGATGGAATGAGGTCGGCGCACCGCCGGTCTTCGCTCTGGCCACCGGCTACGGGGCCACCGGCGCGGCGGTGATCGAGAACTCCGATTACGTTCACTTCACCGGGTCGACGGCGACCGGTCGCAAGGTTGCGGTGGCCTGCGCGGAGCGGCTGATCCCGTGCAGTCTCGAACTCGGCGGTAAGGATCCGGCGATCGTGCTGGCCGACGCCGACCTCGACCGGGCCGCCAACGGCATCGCCTGGGGCGGGATGTTCAACTCCGGTCAGGTGTGCATCTCAGTGGAGAGGGTCTTCGTCGAGGCTCCCATCTACGACGAGTTCGTCGCCAAGCTGGCCGATAAGGTCCGCGCCGTTGCGCAGGGCCAGGAGTCCACCGCCGGCTTCAACTACGACACCGGCGCGATGGCCACCGCCGCGCAACGCGACATCGTCGAGCGGCACGTCCGGGAGGCCACCGCCGCGGGGGCGCGGGTGGTCGCCGGCGGGAACCCCACCGGAGTCGGTACCTTCTTCCAGCCCACCGTGATCGCCGATGCGGATCCGAGCATGACCTGCATGGCCGAGGAGACCTTCGGTCCGACCCTGCCGGTGGTCAAGGTGGCCGACGAGGAAGAAGCCATCCGGCTGGCCAACGATTCCGTCTACGGACTGTCGGCCACCGTGTGGACCGGGGACGCCGGCCGTGGTGAGAAGTTGGCCCGGCGCCTGGACTGTGGCGCGGTCAACGTCAACGACGCGCTGACCAACGTCTTCTGCCCGGGGCTGCCGATGGGTGGCTGGAAAGAGTCGGGTATCGGCTATCGCGGTGGCGGTGCGGCGGGGCTGATCAAGTTCTGCCGCCAGCAGGCCATCACCGCTCCGCGGCTACCCACCCAGAAGTCCGAGATGCTGTGGTACTCGTCATCGCGGAAGCAGGGCCGATTCGCACTGGCGGCGATGCGGGCCTTCGCCGGACACGGCTGGCGCCGGATCGGCCGCGGCAAGAGCTAAGGCGGCAGGGGCTAGGGCTCCCCGGCGAACGAATTCGTAGGTCAAAATAGACCTCGGAACGACACACCCGGACTCTAATCACGGGTGGACCCGGTATCGGGGACGCGCCACCCCGACCCAGGAGCCCCTGAGTCGCCGCAGCGGCCCGGGGTTGGTCTGTGTGACCCGCGGCACGCGCACCCCTTTCCGCACCCATCCAACAGTCGAGCGAACCTTCGCCGAAGACAAAAGCTGCGCCCGAGCCCGCCCCACGCTCGTTGAGGGGGCCGCCGCGCTGGTGCAAGCGGCGGACGGGCGTCGCGGCAGTTGCGCGGAACTCCCGCGCCTCGTGAAAGGCTCGTCCTCGAGTGGAGGCTCTTGACGCCGTCAAGACCCGAGAACGAAACCGCAGGTAACGAACGGGACTGAACGGGACCGAGACGGAGCGAAACCGCAGCTCAGAAGGCATATTGCCTGGTAGAGCATCGGTTTCGATTCCCGGCAGCTCCACCAGAACATGCAGGTCAGGGCCAAAAGCCCTGGTCTGTTTTACCCTCCGTTCATGCATTCCCGATCATGTATATCAGCCGCGGATCCGAGGTACTCGGTGATCTCGTTGCTCGCAGAGCGCTGTCGGCTGTAGCGGCGAAGCCGTGCCGATGGATGGTCGGCACCATCAGCGCCCCGTCGATGCCATTAACTCTTGACACACTTCTAACTCTTGACACACTTCGTTTACGGACTGGCGCGTCGGTCACGGAGCAGACGGTGACTGCAGAGCTCCTACGCTCCCACCCGGGCGTCGTGATGACCCTCGATCGTGGGGATTCCGTCGCGGTGTGGCCGAAGCGAACCGATCGCCGGCGTTAGCGGGATGTGCAGTGCGTCTACCAGGCCGGGGGCCGCGTGACATACCCAGGGGACGGCGTTGATGGCGCGCATACCGGTCGCGAGCAGGCCGTGGTCGGTGGAGTCCTCATCGGAGTTGAAGCCGGTTTCGAATTCGGCATCGAAGCTGGGCTCGCCTTCGATCATCACGCGCCACACGCCGTCGATGCCGCCGGCCCGGCTCTTCGGCCACTCCGGTGCCACGTCTTCAGCCATCCGGTCGACGTGCTCGATCGTGATCACTTCCTGGCCGTCGACCACGCCGATGCAGCGGAACCAGACCGCTGCGACGGTGCCGGGTTCGATCACCCCGGACAGGGTCTCGAGTCGCCGCGGTGACGGTGCGAACTCGCACGTTTCGCGAATGTCGTCCAGTTGTACGCCGAGTGCTTCGGCGACCATGGTGACTGCCGCGCCCCAGCCGTACTTGATCACGCCGGGCATCATGATTCCGCCTTGATAATCCATCGGCTGACCGAATCCGAACAACTCCCGCATTTCGTAGACGGTGTTGTCACGCGAGTAGTCGGTGATTTCCAAGCCTCGGATCGAGTAGATCCGATTCGACATCGACGCCATCGCGACGGCCAGCAGATCGCAACCGAACCCTGGTTCGATGCCCGATGAATATATGGAGCTGCCACCCTTTATCGCCGAGTCGACGATGCGCTGCACGGTCGACGCCTTGATAGAACCTCGTGGATAGACCAGGCCCGGGACGGACGTGGTGACGATGTTCTTGCCTGATTCCAGAATGCGGCAGAAGTCGGTGATCGCCTCGCGAGGGCGGCTGGTTGCCGGCCCGGTGTAGATGATGCAGTCCGCGTCGCCGGCTAGGATGGCTGCGTCATCGCGGGTCGCAGCCACGCCCAATGGATCGATGCCGGCAATTGTGCCGCCGTCCTTGCCGTCCTTGGATTCCGAGTGCACCCAGACGCCCACCAGTTCAAGGTTTGGGCGGTCCGCCACCGCACGGATGGCCAACCGTCCGACGCGTCCGGTCGCCCACACCACCACTTTGTACGGCTGCTCTGGGTGATCCAACGGTTCTTGGCTCATCGTCGAGACTCCTTCTCGTGGCGGTGACAGTGACCCAAAGTTCAACACCGTTGAACCCACAAGGTCAATAGTGTTGACTGATTCGGCAGAGCACGGCTTGCGTACCATCAAAAGCCTTGTCGCCGTCGATGGTTGTAGCAGGTGAGGAGGATGCGGGCACCATGGCCGGCCGTGACAAGCGCGCCGAGTCGGCGTTACCTTCCGCTGTGCGTTCGGGGTCGACGGCCGAGCAGATTCTGCGCTGCGCCGTCAACCGCTTCTGGCGCGATGGCTACGCGTCGACATCGGTGCGGGGGATCGCTCAGGAGGTCGGTGTCGATCCCGCTCTGGTGATCCACTATTTCGGCTCGAAGGAAGAACTTTTTCTCAAAGCGCTCCCCGCACAGGAGTTTTGGGAAGAAGTGCTGACCGGTCCTCTGGATACGTTGGGGCCGCGATTGGTCGAGTTTGTGCTCAGCCGCGCATCCGATCGCATGCTGGCGCTTCACACGACGTTGATCCGGGCCTCCGACAGGCCTGCCGTGCGCGCGCGGCTTTATGAGATCGTCGATGAAACGTTCATCGACAACTTGAAGGACCGGTTGCCCGGGCCGGATCCGGCGCTACGCGCACGCCTGATCGCTGTGCAGGTGGGCGGCCTGTTGCAGTCGCTGAGTATTTCTGATTGGGCACCCCGCGGCGACGATCATGCGGCGGTCATCGCCATCTACGGACGGGCGATCCAGGCCACGGCGGGCCGGGGCGATCAGGAAGACTTCGAGCCGCGTTAGGCCCTGATCCAGCCCCTCGACTCCGGCAGCTCGCGGCGGGAGGCGAGCGCTCTTGACGCCGTCAAGACTCGAAAACGAAACCGCAGGTAACGAGCGGTACCGAACTGGAACGAAATGGAACGAAACCCCAGATCAGAAAGCATTTTGCCTGGTAGATGCTCGGTTTCGTTTCCCGGCAACTCCACCAGCAGGGGCGCAGTTGAGCGGCCCTTTTTGTGGGCCGTCGCGTCTGACAGCAACATCTCGCTCGGCATCTGACTTGGGCTGACGAAGGTGCGCGAGCTTCGACCGTGGCGTCATCTGACATCTATCGTTCTGGGCAGACCCCATCGTTGTCTCGGTTCACAAATGGCCCGCCAGGAGTTGGCAGTGCTTCTCGAAGAGCGGCATCGCCTGATCCCGGACTACGAGTTGGTGGAGCTTCCAAACGAACTTGCCGCCGGCGGCATCGTTGGCCTCGACTCCTTACCGCCGCGGTGAGCAGGTCACGGATCTGCAGGGGGCATGGAAGTCAGTGACAACGGCGGCCTTCATGGCGTGCTCCGATTTAGTCGTGGACAACGGGGGGAACTGCCTGAGAGACAGCGGGTTTCAGAACAGGCGGAGTTGTTTGGCGCTGTAGCTGACCAGCAGATTTTTCTTCTGGCTGTAGTGGTCGAGCATCATGAGATGGTTCTCGCGGCCGATGCCGGAGACCTTGTAGGCGCGGGTCTCGTCACGCGTCCACACCCCGGCGCCCAGTCCGATACCTGCGGGCCGATCTGCGTATCGGCGTCCAGCGGATCACGCTGCCGGATCGCGCTGATCCGTTCGGGTGTGGCGTATTTCATGGCGTTTCTTTTTCTGCCATGGCATTAGATGGGGCCCATCACCGATGGCCACGAGGTACCCGCCGCCTAGGGCCGATGGCTATTGCTCGCAACTTTCACTCAACGCCTGCAGCGGCGCCGCGGTGAGGTTCGAAAGACCTTGACCGGGCGGTGAGTCGGGCCAGCCGAACAGCGCCGTGCGCGGTGGGCACCTCGCGGGTCCGGGGCTCGATCAAGTGTAGAAGGCATCGAGGATTTGCTTGTTCTGTTCGGCCATTACGGAGCGCTTCACCTTCAGTGACGGTGTCAGCTCACCGCGCTCGATGGACAGATCGTGGTCGAGCAGCACCCACTTTTTGATGGTTTCCCATCGGTTGAGTCCGCCGTTGAGCTTGGCCATGTACTCATCGATCATCTCCCCCACCGCTGGCGCGTTGACCAGCTCCTTGTAGGTCGCGCCGTCGAGTCCGTTCTCGGCTGCCCACCCCGACATCAGGTCGGCATCCAGGGCGATCAACGCCACACAGAAATTGCGGGCCTCCCCGAACACCATGAACTGGCTCACATAGGGACACATCGCCATGAACTTCGCCTCGATCGCCGGCGGGGCGATGTATTTGCCGCCGGAGGTCTTGAACATCTCCTTGATCCGGCCGGTGACGGTGAGGAACCCGTCGGCATCGATTGTGCCCAGGTCGCCGGTGCGCAGCCAGCCGTCGTCGGTGAACGTCTCCGCCGTTTTGTCGGGCAGGTTGTGGTAGCCGTCCATCACACAGGCGCCGCGGATCTGGATTTCCCCGTTTTCGTCGTTGATGCGTATCGACGTGCCGTCCATGGGCAGGCCCACGGTGCCCAACTTGTACTGATCGGGCCGGTTGACGCACGCCCCAGCCGCGGTCTCGGTCAGGCCGTAGCCTTCCAGGATCAGCAGGCCCGCGGCGTGGAACCACTCGGCGATGTCGCGGTTCAACGGTGCCGCGCCGGAGATGAAAAACCGGATGCGCCCGCCGAACACTTCACGCACCTTGCTGAACACCAGGCGGTCGAACAGCCCGTACAGCAGCGACATCGGCAGTGGCACGGCGCGGCCGGCGCGCCGTCGGCGGTCCACCTCCAGCCCCACGGTGAATGCCGCCGCGAACAGCCGGGCCCGCAGGCCCCCCTGGGCTTGCTGGGTGGTGACGATGCGGGCGTGCGCCTTTTCGAAGATGCGGGGTGCGGCGCCCATGACCGTCGGTTTGACCACCGCCATGTTGTCGACGATCTTGTCGACGCGCCCGTCGATCGCGGTGACGAACCCACACGCCAGCTGGGCGGTGATCAGGACCTTGCCGAACGCATGGGCCATCGGCAACCACAACAACTGCAGATCGTCCTCGCACATCAGGTTCATGGCGACGATCGCCGTCCCCTCATAAGCCCAGGCGGAATGCGGCAACCGCACACCCTTGGGCGGTCCGGTGGTTCCTGAGGTGTAGATCAACGTCGCCAACTGCTGCGGGGTGATCGCGTCCGTTCGGGTCCGCACACCCGACGGATGCTCGAGCAGATACTTCTGCCCCAACTCGACCAGGCCCGCCAGGGTGATCACCCAGTCGCCGTCGCCGGGGCCGTCGAACAGCACCACCTTGGTGAGGCTGGGCAGCTCGGCGCGGCGTTCGGTCAGCTTCGCCAGCTGCCCGGTGTCCTCGGCGAACACGACTCGGCATTCCGAGTCGGCCAGGATGTAGGCGATGCCGCCGGCGTTGGTGGTGGGATACACGGTGGTGGTGGCGGCCCCGGCACACATGATCGCCAGATCGGCCAGGATCCACTCGTATCGCGTGCTCGACGCGATACCGACTCGCTGCTCGGGTTCGATGCCCAGCGCCAGCAGGCCGGCCGCCAGCGTCTCGACGCGGTCCGCGGTCTGCTGCCAGGTCGCCGAGACCCAGTCGCCGGCAACGAGGTAGCGGAAGGCCTCCTTATCCACCGACGTCTGGACGCGGTCAAGAAACATCGACGCCACATTCGTCGCTGTGGTGGTTGTGGATTTGCGGTCGGCATTGATCGTCATGGGGGTCTTCCCGGCGTTTGCGACTCCCTGCTGCCAATCGGCGGCCGAGGATTAATCACTTATCGTTGCACTTTCCTGCGCCACCGCGACAGGGTCATTCGTCACCTGCGCTACCGAGCCACGGCCACGAAGCTCCGCCGAGGACTGTGCACCACCTGGCCCACGTCGGCGCGTCGGCCGCGGCCACGACCGCTGATTTCCCTGCCTCATCGGCACCTCGCCGCGTGGCGCACCCACCGGCTCGAGATTAGCGGCCAGCGCGACCAGGTCGGCAGCGGGAACACCGGCAAAGACCGCCAATGCGGCGAGTTCGTCGGCGGTGGACGGTAGTCAGAGCGGCCACTCCACCGTGTGCCGAGAACGGTAGATGGGTGCAGCGGTCATCACGCGGATCCCTTGTCCCATGCCATCTGCAATACGGGTACTTGCCAGATCACCGATGTCGGCGGCCGCGAGCAACGCCGACAGCCTGGCGACTTTCGCGCCCGGAGCGCGGCGGCGGCTCACACATTGATCATCCCCGGTAGAGGGTGGCCACGACGGTGATCCCCGCGCCCACGGAGACGAACAGCGCCGTAGGCCCCACTTTGAGTCGGATCGACTCCAGCGCCACCGCCAGCGCGGCCGTGTGCGCGCCGGCGAGGGCTTGCGAAGGAGACGCGACCCGCGCGGCGGACACCCCCAGCCGCGTCGCCAGTGCGGCGGCGAACCCTGGAACCGACGCCGTCGCGACGAGCAAGTCGATCTCGCCGAGGTCAAGCACGCTCTCCGCCGCCATCTCGCGGACGGTCGACTCGGCGCACTGCAGCGCCTGGTCAGCGTAGGACTCGGCGATCTCGACGGTAAGGACGTTGCGGCCCTGATCGCTGCGCTCCGGCCGAGTGTCCTCCTGCCAGGCCACACTGCTCTGAAACAGCCCGGCGAATTGGGGGAACGTCACGCACCGGAACGCCGTGAACCCCGCGCGGGAATCATCCGCGCTCAACAGCACCGCGCCCCCGACCGCGGGAAAGCCGAACCCTTCAGAAACCCCCGGGTCCGGGTCAATGTCGCTCCCGACCACCAACCCCAGCTTGACCGTTCCCGACGCGAGCAGGCCATCGACGAGTTGAATGCCCGACAACATGCCGCACCCCCCGTTGCGGACGTCAAAGGAGAACGTCCCCTGGCCCGCACCGGGCCGCTGCTCGGGGTTCGCGCCGATGTCCTCTTGAATCAACGACGCGACCGCCGGCTCGCTGATGCCCTTGTCGTTGTAGACGCCGGCGTTGATGAGCAGGTCCACCTCCTCCGCCGTCCGCTTCGCGCGCTCCAGACACAAACGGGCGGCAGCATCGGCAAGCCCCAGCGCCCCCAAAGACCCGCCCTCCGCGGTCGCGGTCGCCTCAATGATCGTGCCCATACCGCCCCGCCAGCTGATCGACCTTGAAGATCACGATGCCCACCTCCAGACCCGAAGCAAGCGAGAGCAGCAAGACCCTGTCCTGCGGGGCGAAGCGGCCCTCCGACAGATACTTGCGCAGCGCGACGAAATGCGTCGTCGATGCCGTGTTGCCCAACTCATCGACGGTGATCACCACGTGCTTCGGCATTGAACCGAAACCCTCAGAGAACCCCGCCATCGCCTTCTTGATCGCCCGCGCCGAGGTCTGATGTGGGATCAGATAGTCGATCTCGTCGAACTTGAGCCCAGCCTGATCGAGCACCTCCCGAAGCAGCGGGGCCGCGTCCTCGATCGCGACCTTCTGGATCTCTCGGGCATCGGTATGCATCGTCACCCCGGGACCAATCGTGGCCGGGAACGCCACACACAAGCGACTGTGCTCCGAGAGCGTGGTAAACCCAGCCACCTCGATTCCCGCAGCGCCCTCCGGCGCTCGTTCGACAATCGCGGCGGCGCCGGCGTCCCCGAGCGTCAGCCCGGCGAGCTGGTCATCCATCACCGTGCGGATCTCCTGCGCGGCATTGCGCCCCAGCTCTGAGATGTACTCGCCACTGACGACCATCCCACGCCGGATCCGGCCCTGACGAACCAGGTCGTTGAGAATGAACACGCCGGTCAGCATCCCCGCACACGCGTTGGAGATATCGAGGCCGATCGCGCGCTCGGCGCCCAGAGCAGCCTTCAGCGACACGTTCACCGGCGGCTCGAGCTGCACCCGCAGGCCACCGACGTGGCGGCTGATGCTCGACACGATCAGCATGTCCAGGTCCGCCGCCGCACAATCCGCGTGCGCCAACGCGTCGCGGGCCGCACCGAGCGCGAGCGTGTAGGAATCCTCGCCCTCGCCGACGATACGGCGCTCGCGGACACCCGTCAGCCGCTCGAGTTCGATATCGGTCCGGTACTTCGTGCTCGCCATCAACTCGTCAGTACTCAACCGCCGCTCCGGAACCGACGCACCGATCGCCGCGAACCGGCTCGTGTACGACCCCGCGCCCGGCGGCCCGCCGGCTCCGCCCTCCAACGCCATCCAATGCTCGCTACCGCCTACCGACATGGCGCTCCATCCACCCGCTGCTACCAAGCCACGCTAGCCCTGCAGTCGTGCTGCCGTCACATCGCGATATTGAGCTACGCGAACGACCCCGTCTTCGGCATCATCGCCGACTATGACGCTACGCCCGACGTCGACGAACTCGCCCAGGGCGTCGAACAGGCAGTGGCACGTCTTGACGCGTTGAGTACAGCGGCCCGGCGGTCCAAGCGCGCACTGACGCTGCCGGCAGGGCGGAGTTGATCGGTTGCGACCCCGAGTGCGCGGGCCCTTGTTCATAAGCGAGAAACCACCGTGTCGGCCGGGCGCCGTCGGGACTCAGCGCGACCCGCCGCTCCCCGGGCGCCGTCTCGGCCACCGTGCCTACCGTTAGTGCGCTCATATCGTCAGCTTCTTCCGATCCGGAGTGGATCAGAACTCGAAGGCGGCAAAAGGATTGTCTGCAACGAAAGGATTGTCTGCAACGAGTTGACGCCAGGCCTGCTCGTGCTGGCCGGCGGTGGCATGGGCAAGCCACGCTTGGATGTTCTCCCCGCCGGGCAACCGGCATTGCAGGGCGGCAGCAAATCGACGTAAACCGGCCGGTGCTCGCGCACCGGCCCGGCCCGGGATTGCCCATGCAACAGGTCCGCAAGTGGTGTCACGTCCCTCGAAGGTCCGGCCGTCCCGCCGGCATCCCGGCTCGGACCCTCCGTGTTGCTGTTCATTGTGACGGTGCGAACCGTTGTTCCACCTGCAGGATCTGGCGAGTGGTTTTGATCACTGTGTCGGGATTGAGGCTCATTGAGTCGCTGCCGACCCGGACCAAGAATTCGGCCATGTCCGGGTAATCCGACGGGGCTTGTCCGCACAGCCCTGAGTGAATTCCGTTGCGGCGGCAGCCCTCCACTGCCAGACGAATCATTTCCTTGACACCCGGGTCGCGTTCGTCGTAGTCGAACGCCACGATCTCGCTGTCATGATCCACGCCGAGAGTGAGCTTTGTCAGGTCGTTGGAGCCGATGGAGAAGCCGTCGAAGCGTTTGGCGAATTCATCGATCAGGATCACGTTATTTGGGATCTCGCACATCGCGTACACCTTCAGACTGTTCTCGCCGCGCCGCAGACCGAGGTCGGCTATTTGGCAAGCGAGGACCTTGTCCTCTGCTGCTCGGCCTCAAGCCGTCGTAAGACTTGAGGTGGCGTGCAGCCGATGCGCTAGCCAGACCACAAACTTTCCAGGAGACATCATGGCGATCCGGGTGGGCGTGAACGGCTTCGGCCGTGTCGGCCGTAACTTCTTCCGCGCGGTGGACGCGCAACACGCGGCGGGAACCACCGACATCGAGATCGTGGCGGTCAACGACCTCACCGACAACAAGACTCTGGCGCACCTGCTCAAATACGACTCCGTCCTGGGACGCTTACCGCACGAAGTGTCGGTCGACGGCGAGGACATCGTGGTCGGGGACCAAGTGATCAAAGCGTGGTCCATCGCCGACGGGCCAGCAGCGCTGCCGTGGGCAGATGAGGGAGTGGATGTCGTCATCGAGTCCACCGGCCGATACACCACCGCGGATCAGGCCCGAGGTCACCTCCACGGCGGAGCGAAGAAAGTGGTGGTGTCAGCGACGTCGAAGGGTGCAGACCTCACCGTTGTGATGGGCGTCAACCACCGCCACTACGACGGCACCCAGACCGTCGTCTCGAACGCCTCGTGTACGACCAACTGCCTGGCGCCGATGGCGATGGTGCTCGACGAGGTGTTCGGAATCGAGCGCGGGCTGATGACCACCATCCACGCGTACACCCCGGACCAGAACCTGCAGGACGGTCCGCACCACGACCTCCGCCGAGCCCGCGCGGCCGCGATCAACGTGGTGCCGACGTCCACCGGGGCCGCCCGCGCGATCAGTCTGGTGTTGCCCCAGCTCGAGGGCCGGCTCGATGGGTACGCGCTGCGGGTACCGGTTCCCACCGGTTCAGCCACCGATCTCACCGTCATCGTCCGCGAGCCGGCAACAGTCGAGGCCGTCAACACCGCGTTCGCGGCCGCCGCTGACAGCGAGCTGAAGGGCTTCCTCACCTACACCGAGGATCCCATCGTTTCCTCCGACATCGTGACCGACCCCTCGTCGTGCATCTTCGACGCCGGACTCACCAAAGTGACCGGTGATCTGGTGAAGATCGTCGGCTGGTACGACAACGAGTGGGGTTACTCCCACCGCCTCGCCGACCTGACCGGCCTGGTCGCGTCGACCCTCTGAGCCGCATGCCGACCGCACCGTCGCCCGAGGCGAGCGCGATTGGCGGGATGCCGTAGCAGCGCATCATCACGGCGTCCCACCGCTTGAGCAGCGTGTCGGTGCTGCTCATACCAGCCAGCACCAGCGGTGCGCCGGACCCCATCGCGTGCACGGTTGCCGCGATCGCGTCGGCCTTGCGCAGTTGTGGCTCCACCGCGGCAGCGGTCGGGTGAAGCGCGATCAGCTTCCCAAACACGATGCGCTCGAACGTAATTCCCGCGTCCAGGCGTGCCGGATCCTCCGGTGAAGGAACCCATCGCTGGGTCGGCACGAGCGGTGAATAGTCGTTCTGCGCACGCACTGGGCATTGTTTGGCTGCGCACCCGCTGAGCAGGATGTGCTCACGACCGTCTGCCGCGGCCCGCGCGGCGCGGTGACGTTCAGCTCGGTTTGGTCGTTGGCCACAGTAGCGCCGTCGGTGTAGCGGAGGGGCGAATCGCGGAGCTCGACGTGTACTACAAGGACCCGGCGGCGGTCGCTGCACTACTGGCGACTTGAGGTTTTCGCCACGGTGGGCCGTGGGCCGAGAGGCGTTGATGCCATCAACACCTGTCGGTGTATCCGCAGGTCGCGTCGCGTCTTTTCGCGTGCTTTCGCGTACTGGATCTGAGCATTTACACAGGTCAAGTCGATTTATGCGCCGGGTTCGATTCCCGGCAGCTCCACTGAGAAGACGCATCCCGTGGCAGCTGGACTGTTGACACTAGGCAGCAACAGCATGTTCCGGCCGCCTCTCGATGCTACGTCGCGGTAACCTCCCGGATCTGGTTGCCGCCGGACCGTTTCGCGTCATACATTGCGGCATCGGCGATGGCGATCAGATCGTCGATCGTCTCGCAGCCGAGGACTGAGACGGACTTCAGAGGAAGGCGGGCGACTCCCAGGCTGGCGGTGATGCCGAACGGCGTGGCCGCGACGGCGTTTCGCACAGCTTCGGCCCACCCGTTGATCTGATCGTCGCTCACGATATCGGCGATGCAGAATTCCTCGCCCCCCAACGCGCGCGACGATCGCACTGTCGCCGCTGTGGTGACGAAGGATATTCCCAACCGCGATCAGCGCCCTGTCGCCTAACGCGTGGCCATATGTGTCATTGACATTCTTGAAGTGGTCCAGATCGACGATCGTCACGGCGAGACACCGGTCGCGACATCCCGGTTATCACCGAAGAAGTTGACGCTGTACTTGACCCCACAGCCCGGGCGCAGCGGGACGTAGGGGGCTTGACGTCGATGAGCCCTGCGCTGTCGGGATCGAAGATCGAAGATCGAGGTGGTGCGCCAGTTCGTTGACGTATCGCCGGCCGGCCACCGGTAGCGGTGGACCGTCTTGGTCTCTACGCCTAGGCCTTCGACGAGTTCGGCCGTCCTGCCCCCGCGGTCGCTGGGCTCTTCCCGTTGGACCGCACGGAGGCGTGCTGCCTCTTGCGTGGCGGGATGCGAGTAGGCACTGGGTCGAACGCGGGGGGATGATCCAGGTACTCGCGGAAGATGCGGGCCATCGTCGCCGCCTGGTAGCCGTCGACGAACCGGTGGTCCAGATTGATCGTCAGGGGCAGCACCGGACGAACGACGGGTTGACCGTCTCGAGCCAACACCTTGTCGGTCACAGCACCCAGCAGGATCGTGATGGGCACGTGGCAGAACGTCGGCACCGGGGCAGAGGCCGTGTCGAGGCCGTAGGTCCCCACGTTGCTGACGAGCATGGAGCCGTACGGGCGGGCCTCGAGCCCGAGGAAGGGAAGGGCCAACTGGAGGCTCTCGGTGACGAATCCGATGCCCTCCATCAGCGGGCGGAGCAGCAACGGCGGCAGCCCCTTGACCATGGCCTTCATCTGCTTGAACTGTGGGTCATTGTCATGGCGGATGCGGCCAGCACGATCGGCCAGCTCCTTGGCGATCACCCAGGGCGGCTTTTCATTGACGCGGCGCACAACGGTGCCCGATAGATCGGTGCTGGCTGCCTCGACTCCAGATACCGGATCTGTCCGAAGCGATACAACGAAGAAGCAGTCGATGGTGGGGGACGGCAGGAAGCTGCCAAACACGACCCGGCCGTTGAGCCCCGGCAGGGCTTCGACGACCTTGCCGGCAGCCCGACCCACGAGGTCCACCGGGGTGAGGTGCTGGCCAGTGGCATGGCGGACTTGGTCGATGTACTCGAGCAACTGAGGGGCTTCGATGTCAATCGTGGCCGAAATCGTCGGGTCTGTCCTCGGACGCCAGGTAGCCATGGCGATCTTCCGCCAGACGGAGAACGGGATGGCTGACGTGGCCTCGGTCATGGAAATACCTCTTCTCAGGACGCAACAAAACGGGCTCAACAACCCCGTGCGTGGCTACGTCATCTTGATTCTTCGACCAGAGCCCACGCACGGCCAGAGGACAAGGTCACTTGGGCGCCGGCGCGATAGCAAAGAACCCCTATCGACACCCGCCTCGACCATCGTTCCGTTGCCGACGATCTTCGCGACGTGGCCGTCCACACCGCGAGATCGCTGGATAGCAGACCGCTGGCCTATTCGGTGCCGGTTCAGTGGCCCCCGCCACCGGACCGCGGGGATCCGTTAGCAGCGGGGGAGACGGCTTCGGCGTGTTGACGGCGTGAACACCTTTCGCGTCTGCGCAGGTCGTTTCACGTCATTTAGCGTCGTTCCGTGTCGGCAAATTCAGCGTTTCTGCAGGTCAGCAGGCTTTTTGCGCTGGGTTCGATTCCCGGCAGCTCCACCAAGAATCCGCTGGTCAGAGCCACAAGTCCTGGCCAGTTTTTCTGTCCAACTGGTTCGATTTGTTAGCGGAGGGCCGAACTGGCGGCGCTAAGCGCGGCTGCTTTTCAGGTCGGCGTGCCGGATGTTGGTGGAGCGGACCTGGTTTCCGCCGGCGTGTTTGGCGGCGTACATGGCTGTGTCGGCGAGGTTGACCAAATCGTCGATGAGTTCACGTTCAGCGGGGTCGAAGCTCGCGGCAAGCGGCGCGCTGGCGATGCCGATGCTGGCCGTAATGGGGTAAGGGATGGCGGCGATGGCTCTGCGCAACTGTTCGGCGATGTCGTGCAGGTCGTCGTTGTGGTAGGCGTCGGCGACGACGAATTCTTCGCCGCCGAAGCGGGCGATCATCGATGTGCGTGGGCAGGCGAGGCGAAGGGCCCCGCCCACCGCGACTAGGGCCTTGTCCCCGGTGGAATGGCCATGGGTGTCGTTGAGGCGCTTGAAGTTATCCAAATCGATCATCGCCACGCCCAGGTAGCTCGGCCCTTCCCGGCGGCGCAGCAGCAGCGCGTATGCCGACTGATAAAAGGCACGGCGGATCAACAGACCCGTGAGTGTGTCGCGGCTGGAATGTCGCAAGTCGCTGCCCAGCGCATGGACTAGCCAATGCACCGCAAACGGAAGCGCCACATTGAGCACCAGGACGAGCAGAAACGCGCAGCACGCCAGCACTGTGTCGTAGTCGCGGATCAGACGCGCCGAGAGCACCGCAGCGGTGGTCATGGCGATCGCGAGGTTAATCATCATTTCCCGGGCGGTGTGAAAGAACGCGATGTAACCGCCGAGCACCGCAAACGCGCTACAGCCCAGCAACCCCGCGCGGGGGTCGCCTTGCACGAGGCACGCCGCCGCGATGCAGACGCTGCCCGTAAGGGAGAACAGCACGGATTGGCCGCGGGTGGGCCAGCGGATCAACAAAAACAGCGCCACCATCATGCCGACGCCGCTGGTAACCGGTGCCACGACGACTGCGGCGGGGTAGTGCGGCAGCGTCGGCCTGACTAACACCACTACCGGGACTACGGCAATTAAGGCGATCGCGGCGGCGATCATCGCCCGCCATATCACCCGAATACCCCGGGTGTTCAAGTAAAGAGTTAACCAATCAAAGTGATCGCTCTCGCGCCACCACCGCCCGACAGCGTTCACGCTGTGCTCCTTCGCTTCGCGATACATCGCGATAGGTAGGACATTTAACTGTGCCCCGACCGCTATCCATGCTGGCAGATGTTCTCTGGCTCAGGTGACGAATCTGCTAGTCGTCAGGTGCGCGAGGAAAGGGCGGCCCGAATCGCTGATGAAGTCGCTCAGTTGGTTGATGCGATGGGTGACCGCACTTGACGCCGTCAAGACCCGAGAACGAAACCGCAGGTAACGAACGGGACTGAACGGGACCGAAACCGAGCGAAACCGCAGCTCATAGGGCAAAAGCCCTGGTAGAGCGTCAGGTTCGATTCCCGGCAGCTCCACAAACAGCACGCTGGTCAAGGTCAGAGCACTAGAAGTAGGCCGACGCCTTCGTAGTAGAACTACCCGCGCCGGGGGATCTTCTCCTTTCCGTCCAGCGGCAGCGCAGGTCGAACAATTCCATGGGGCCACCGCCCCACGAGTTCGCTGATGTAGTGCCGCGGCAGTCACTCGCAAACTCGAAACGCCTTTCGAACCGATTACCGACGGGCTGAACAGATTTCGGACGCCAAAAACTTAAAGTTTATAAAATGCACTCTAGATCATGCACTGAGTATGGAATACCATGAAGCCATGGCCTATCGGTTTGCTCACCGCGTCCCCGCCCGGATGCCGGGTGCGGGCACACTGCCTCAACCGCCAGCAGCCGTTGCGGCCGATCTGTCCCGTTAAGGAGAAGCACATGTTGTCTGTGACCACTGCCGGGCGCCCCACAACGACAGAAAGACCAAGTCAAATGGCAACGCACACTGGGAAACCGGCTGCCCGCAGGATCCTGCCGCTGGCCGCAGCCGGCCCGCTCGTCCTAACGAGCGCGCTGGCTCTAGCTACGCCCGTATACGCCGCCGCCACATGGATGGCGGGAGCGGTGAACTCCAGCTCGATGAGCAACAAGACCGAGGCGTTCTTTTATACCAACGCCTACACCCAGTCTGATGCCGAGCAACATGCGATGGCGAACTGCCGCGCGAAGTTCCCGACCGGCTGCCAACTCGCCGGAAGCACCACGACCTGCATGGCTGTCGTCCTCGGTGCAGGCAGTGAATACGCCGTCGCCTACGCTCCGACGGTGCACGCGGCGCAGGTGTTGGCGGCGATGGAGATCCATGGCCGCGTCAACCCACTCGGTGGCGGGCATTGCAGTTGGGAATGAGAGGATTGCACGAACTCCATCTGTTGCGGCTGCCGGCGCTGCTAGCTCGGGCTCACGGCGATGCCCCGGCCTACGCGCACTTTAGGGATCGCTAGCGCCACATGGCGAGAACGCATGAGTTCTCGGGGCCATATCGCCTGGGCTTAGGGGATCACCTCGATACCCCTACGCCGGCTCGCGCTGCCCTCAGTTACTCGGCCACCCGTCGCAGTGGCGTGGCGTGACCCGCTGCTTGCCCCGAGAGGATCCAGCCAGCCCTACTGGGCCTCTGACCACACGCCGTCCGTCGTGAATCGTGACGCGGTCTCGTGATGGAGAAAGGGCTGACTGCCCTTGACGCCGTCAAGATCCGAAAACGAAACCGCAGGTAACGGGCGGTACTGAATCGGATCGAAACGGAACGAACCGGCAGCTCAGAACGCATATTGCCTGGTAGAGCGTCAGGTTCGATTTCCGGCAGCTCCACCGAGGACTAGCTGGTCAGGACCACCCGTCCTGGCCAATAGGGATTACAAAGTCGATCTTTGCCTAACGGGCTTGTGGGACAAGTAGATTGGCACGATCGAAATCCGGCGACAACCGGACGATTCTCGCCGATTCCGGTCATTAGTGGTGAAGTCTTCAGAACGGCATCGGTTCGTTGTAGATAGTCCCGGTTTGGTTTTGGACGGGGTCAGTACAGGTTATGGTGACGTTCCACAGCGTGCCTGTCGGGAGCTCGGGCGCGAAGTTCAGCTGTTGCTGGCCCCCTTGGTTCAGCTGAAATGTCTGGTTGAGCGGGGCCATTGGAGTGCCGATGCCCTGGAGTACGTCCATGGTCCCTATCGTCGGGGTGGCGTTGAAAATGCAGGAGCCGTATGTGCCAGGGTTCCCGTTTCCGCTGGTGTCTGTGACAGTGACTCGCAGACTTGGAATGTTGTTCAGCGTTGCCGGTTGGAACTGGATACTGGCGGTGTCGGCCCGGGCGGTTCCTGCACCGAAGCACAAGACGGCGGACGCGGCCACGCCCAGCGCCGAGAGGACCCGTTTCTTCGTAGGGCTGCAGAGGTTCACGTTGCGCGTCCTTTCTGCGGTCGCGGTGCCCCCCAGCAGTTTGTCGCCCTCAGAGTAGTGAGAGCGACGCCCCCACCAGCGCCCGCCACGCCGCACGCTGAGAGCTTTTCGCGGATTGTGCAGGCGCACCGAGGTTGGCCGATCGTTCAGCGACTGCGGCCGTGAGACCCCGCTGGGGGAGGGTGCGGGCACGGCCCCGGGGTTGCCAGCCGACCACGCCAACTCGGGTGCGGCTTGTGTGATATCAGGGACGACTTCAGTCGCGTCACCGCCCGCGTCGTCCCGGTCCCATATGGCGGTGCTGTCGCTGTCATGCAACTCAGCGGCGACCGCCTCATCCGGGCTGTCGTCGTTGACCTCCATGACGGTGGAGGTTAGTGCGGTGCCGATCCCCGCGACGCCGCTTTGAACCTTTGGCATGTGCAGAAGCTCCCCTCTTGTGTAGGGGTTAGCCGACGAGACCCTTGACGCCGTCAAGACCCGAGACCGAAACCGCTGGTAACGACCGGGACTGAATTGGAACGAAATGAAGCGAAGCTGCAGTTCAGAAGACATATTGCCTGGTAGAGCGGCGGGTTCGATTCCCGGCAGCTCCACCTTCTGAACTGCAGGTCAGCCGGGTCGACTTCCGGCAGCTCCACCTAAAAGATGCACCCCGCGTAGCTTTGCGATGTCAACGGTGGAGTAGTTGAAGACGATGTCCCATGGTCCATGGATCGATCCGGAAGGCTAACTGTTCGGGCCAATGATGAAGCACCGCCCAGCGTTAGTCGTCAGCAAGACCTCCTGCACTGCTGATTTGTCGATGCCGGGGAACTGAATCTGATCATTCAATTGACCCGGATCGATTGCGGCGATCTGGGAGGCCGTGGTGCCGTCCTTCAGGCGAACGTCGGCGGTCACCTGCTCGCCGTTAGCTGCATTGGACGATTCGCGGAAGTAGTAGACATTAATCCCAGAGCCTGACGTGTCGGCAGCCCAACCATCACGGTAGTAGCAGGCTGGGTTGCCCTCAGCGTCCGGGGGCGGCGGGGTGCAGATCGGCAACCCGACGCAGGATGCGGTCGTGCTGGGAGCGGCAGTCGCGTTGGGCGCTGCTGTGGCGTTGGGGGCGGCACCAGTCGTAGTAACGGCTGGCTGTGGGGTTGTTGAGCTTGCTGTGGCGGCTTGCGGCCGCGATGGTGAGGACGACGAACACGCAGCCAGACCGAAGCAGCCCACGGCAGCGATAATTACCCACTCTTTCACATTTGCCACGCGGACCCCTTCGGTGACGTCAATAGATCGGTTCACACGGTATGGCGGGGACGGGCTGTCACACAACTAGGAGCGGCACCCGCCGTAAGCGCCTCGGTAATCTCGAAGTCGGTCGTCACCGATTGCTTACCGTGGCGTAGCCGATGGTGCGTGACCCGGCGTTGTGGCTGGCGTCTCCTCAAGCATCGAGTGGCTCCCGCGCACCTGAGCCGTGTGGGTACCGATTACAGCCGGCGGGTGGTTGCGCTGTGTTGACGTCGTCAACACGACTCGCTGTATCCGCAGGTCGCGTCATGTCGTTTCGCGTCGTGAAATTCAGTGTTTCCCCTGGTCAGGCGGATTTTTGGAGCGTCAGGTTCGATTACCGGCAGCTCCACTTAGCTCCTTTCTGGACTCCATAACGTCTACATAACGTCGGCAGGACTCCGACACAGCTTCCCCGGCGACGATCAGTTAGCGGTCCGCGTGGTCTCTCCTCCGCCCAGGCCATGGCTGGCCGCCAAGATGTTGGGAGGCGCCGGTAGTGGACGTCGTGCTCGGAGTGTCGATGGCGCCCGCCTCGGTTCAGATGGTCCTGCTGCAAGGCGAAAACGCCGACGGCGCCACGGTAGACGAGAACGAGTTCGCCGTCACCGCTGCCGACGACTCACCCACCGTCAGCGCGTCTGATCGAGTGGTCGCCGCCATCCTGGGTACCCGCGAAGATGCGGCCGGCGCCGGCCTCGAGCTGTCCTCCGTCGGGGTGGCGTGCACCGACCAACTCGAAGCGGCAGCTCTACGCGACGCGCTGGACGCCCACAAAATTGAGAACGTCATGCTGGTCTCGGCGTTTCTGGCCGCGACCGCTCTGACTCAATTTGTCGGCGGGGCAATGGGTTACGAGCGCACCGCGATGCTTTTCGTGGAGCCTGGCACCGCGACTTTGGCCGTTGTCGAGACCTCCGACGGTTCCATCGCCGATGTCCACGAAGAACAGTTGGATAGCGCTTCCGGGCAGGTTGCCACCGCAGAGCTGATGGGGATGGTCGCCGGGCTCGACGAGCTGCCAGCGCGCCCCGGCGGCCTATTTGTGGTCGGCCGCGGTGTCGACATCGCCCCGTTCAAGCCGCATTTGGAAGAGGCGACGTCGCTTACGGTGAACGCGCCGGAGGAGCCGGAGACAGCGCTGGCCCGCGGGGCGGCCCTGGCGTCCGCGAACGCGCCGTTGTTCGCGTCGTCGACTGCCGCGCTGGCCTACGCACAAGACCTCGGCACGGGTGCGGTCGACGTGTCTGCCCTGCCCGAATATCTGAGCATCACAGGTGCCGAGCTGGGCGAGGATGACCTCGCCTACAGCGCTGTGGCAGACGACGAGGCGGTTGCCCCAACTGTCGTCATAAACGCGGGGCCCGGCGCTCCGGGTGAGAGCGAGCCCCCTCGTAGGCCGGGCCTATTGGTTGGAACTGCGGTGGCGGTAGCCACCTTTAGCGCGGCGCTGGCACTCGAGATAGCCCTGTCACTCGGGATCCGCACGACGGTCGGTTTGCTGCCCGCCCCGGTCCACGACCTCATCGCCCCAGTCCAGCAGGCACTCGTGCCTGCACCTGGGCCAGCGGCGGCTACGAAGGCGGTGGCGCCCAAGCTGCTGAGTCCTCCCGCAGGCGCGCCGCCGCCGGCAGCTTCGGTGCCCGCAGCCCCGGTGCCCGCAGCTCCCGTGCCCGTGGCTCCAGTCGTGCCGGTTCCGGTGGTGGTCCCGCCGATAGCGCCGGCTCCCGTGCCGCCGGTTCACCTGCCCAACCCGCCGGCGAGCCCGCCCGTGGTCCAGGCTCCGCCGCACCCGTCGCCGCCTTCCGAGCCGCCGCCGATCCACGTCCCCCCGCCGCATTCGCCGCCACCCCACCAAACCACCCCGGGGCAAGGGCCGTGGCCCAACCCTGGCGGCAGGCCCGGCGGGCCCTCCGGCAACCCGGGCGGCGGCGGGCCTGTCAACGGCCCAGGACCAATCCACGGGAATCCCGGCGACGGTCAGCCCCACGGCGGCGGACCCATTAATGGCCCCGGTCCGAGCCCCGGGACTCCCACTGGCGGGCCTCCTGAGGGCGGTGGGCCACCCGGCGCTGGTCCGCCTCCTGGCCGTAGCGGGCCGGTTGGCGGTGATCTGCCTCCTAGCGGTGGCGAAACCCCTGGCGGCGGTGGGCCAGTCGGCGGTCGCGATGACCTCGGTGGTGGCAGCCATGGCGGTGGCGGCAGCTCTGGCAGCGGCGAAACCCCTGGCGGTGGAGGGCCGGTCGGCGGTGGCGGCGACGTCGGTGGCGGCAGCCACGGCGGTGGTGGCGGCGACGTCGGCGGCGGTGGGGGCTCTGGCGGTGGCGGGTCGACCGGCGGCGGCGAGAGCGGCGGCGGCCACCGGTAGCCGTCCCGTCGACACGCTTAAACGCATCGCCGGCGCGGCGCCGTACGCTCGCCGTACCTAGGTAGCGGTTCGATTCCCGTCATCGGCTCCACTGTCTTCGCAGTAAGCTCACGACTGAGCCGATCGATTGACTCTGGCAAGGGCACTCTTGACCGTCGGTTGATCGTGGTGCGATGAAACAACATTCAGAAATACAACGTTCGGAAATCGTTTGCTGGCCACAGTATGTGGGGGCGATCAGCGCCGATAGGTTTTCATGGGACACCAGCACTACTCTCGAGCGCATGCGAATCTACCTACGCCACAACGTAACTGCCCAACATCATCGTGGCGCCACCCCTCCGAACAGGTCTTCGTGCTCTCGCAGGAATTGCGGCAGCGACTGCGGTGGCTGGCTGGTGAAGCGTTCGAACGCGTCGCTGATGTGATAGAAGGCTTGATATTCGGGCGGGCGAGTGCGCAAGTAGCGCCACAAGTGGGTGAGGTGTTCCACCGCAACCGCGTTGACCCCGCCAGCCGAAGCGGCGCTGGCCCATTGATCGTCGGTGACCTCGACATAACCCACCGACCCGCCCAGGATGTCGCCGAACGCCTCGGCGATCTCTTTGTTGGTGAACCCGCCGGCCATCAATCGAACCACCGTGCCACGGGGCATCACCGGGCCCGTCAGCACCGCCGCAGCCACGCGGGCAACGTCTTCGGCGCCCACCATCGGGATCGCTGTGGATTCCGGTCCCCACGGCAAGGCGACCACCCCGGCCCGGGTCAGGCTGCTCAGGGCCCAAGTGCACAGGTTTTCATAGAAGACAGTGGCGTCCAGATGTACGGCACCGACGTCGGCCCAGTCGAAGATCTGCTCGACCAACCAATGGCGGTCTTGGTGCGGGGTGGGCTGCTCGCCACCCTCCTGCAGCCACTGCGACAGGTTCACGACCTGCTCTACACCGGCCGAGCGTGCCGCGGCGGCGAACGTCGCGGCGGCTTCGAGCAGGCCCTCCTGCACCGGATAGGCGAAGTACGCCCGGTGAATACCGCCCATCGCGGCCGCGACCGATCGGAAGTCGCGCAGGTCCCCCTCGACGACTTCAGCGCCGAGTGCGCGAAGCCGATCAGATCGGTCGTCGAGCCGGTGGACGAAGGCGCGCACGGTGCGGCCCTTGTCCAGCAGTAACCGCGTGACATGGAAACCGGTAGAGCCTTGGCTGCCGCCCGCGGCGCCAGTTACAAGAACGGGCTCGACCGTCATGACGTTGTCCCTCCACTCGGGCCGTCCCGGCAAGTGGCGCAGTCGAGTCGGCGATCTAGGCGGGCGTAGACGCCACCAGCAGCACGTTCCAACCGTGGATCATTACGGCGTCCGTCGGCGCGGTCTTTGGACCAGGGCCGGCGGCGTTGCACCTGTCAGCAACTTAAACCCGGTAGACAAACAAGTCAATCATCTGATTTTGAAGTTTGTCTAAATGATAGAGTAATCGCGTGGCTGGGCGGCGCAACTACAATCAGGACTGTCCGATCGCCAATGGGCTAGACGTGCTCGGCGAGCGCTGGACACTGCTGATCGTGCGCGAGCTCGTCGGAGGTCCGCGCCGCTATAGCGACCTGCGTGGGCAGATGCCGGGCATCGCGACAAATCTTCTGGCCCAACGCCTTGACGAACTCGAACAGGCTGGCGTCGTCGAACGCACCGAGTTGCCCCCACCGATAGCACGCACCGTCTACACTCTCAGCGACGACGGGTGGCGTCTAGTGCTTCCTATCCTCGGTGCGGTTGCACGGTTCGGTCTGCAGACGATGCGATTCAGCGCCGAGGGATCCCGGTCACCACTTAACGGCTTTCTCGTCGGCGTGCTCCTGGGTTTCGACTCCGCCGGCGCCGTGGGAGTTGAGTCAACGTACCGCGTGCAGATCGACGGCCGAAATTTCGATTTCGCCGTGACCGCAGGACGACTCGCCGGGGCGGGGCACGAACCAGACGTGACCTTGAGCGCATCGGCATCCGACCTGGTGACCGCTCGCCTGGGCTCTACCGCAACGCAGCGTCTCGCCGCCCTGCGCCGGCTCCGCTTTCACGGCAACCACGACGATATACACACCATGCGGACGGTCTTGAGGCTAACGAAGGAAAGGGTCGGGGCCTCGACCAGCTAGACCGGCTCCCGCAGTTCGCGTCACGTAGCTGCACGTCGTTTCGCGTGGCCAACTCCAGTGTTTCCGAAGGTCACGCCGTTTTATGCGCCTGGTTCGATTCCCGGCAGCTCCACTTGGAGGACCGAGGTCAGGGAGACAAGCCCTGGCTTGTTTTCTTTTCCCGTCAACATCTGATCAACAAAAGTGGTTGAGCTCGCGGTAGCCGTGCTGTCACCCAGACGATGTTGGCGGACCGGGCAGCCGGGTGCCTACCTGCGAGGCGGAGCCCGTGGTGGCGGCGGAAACGGGGTCTAGGATCCCTGAGGGGCGCCTGGTAGGCGCCGGTGTCAGCTGGCCTTGGTGCTTGGCGTCGGGGCTTCGACCGCGAAAGGCCAACCAGTGAGCGATAAGCCGAATGTCCTGATCATCTGGGGCGACGACATCGGGCAGAGCAACCTCAGTTGCTACAGCAACGGGCTGATGGGATACCGGACCCCCAACATCGACCGCGTCGCCGCCGAGGGGGTGCTGTTCACCGACTATTACGCGGAGCAGAGCTGCACCGCCGGGCGGGCCGCGTTCATCACCGGCCAGAACCCGTACCGCACCGGTCTGACCAAGGTGGGTCTCCCCGGGGCGCCGCTGGGCCTGCAGGCCCAGGACCCGACGATCGCGACGGCGCTCAAAGCGCAGGGCTACGCCACCGGCCAGTTCGGCAAGAACCACCTCGGCGACCGCGACGAGCACCTACCCACCATGCACGGCTTCGACGAGTTCTTCGGCAACCTGTATCACCTCAACGCCGAAGAGGAACCCGAACTGCCCGACTATCCGAAGGATCCCGAGTTCCGCAAAAAATTCGGGCCCCGCGGCGTGCTGCACACCTGGGCCAACGGCGACGGCACCCAGCGCATCGAGGACACCGGCCCGCTCACCAAGAAGCGGATGGAAACCTGCGACGGAGAATTCCGTGACGCCGCAGTCGATTTCATCAAGCGCCAGCACAAGGCCGAAACTCCGTTCTTCGTGTGGTTCAACACCACGCACATGCATTTCCGCACCCACACCGACCCCGAAAGCGTAGGCCGCGCAGGGCGCTGGCAGTCGCGCTACCACGACACGATGTTGGATCACGACGACACCGTCGGCAGCATGTTGGATCTGCTCGACGAGCTGGGCATTGCCGAGAACACGATCGTCATGTACTCCACTGACAACGGTCCCCACATGAACAGCTGGCCCGACGCCGGCATGACCCCGTTCCGCAACGAGAAGAACTCCAACTGGGAAGGCGCCTACCGCGTCCCGGCGTTGGTGCGCTGGCCCGGGCACATCCCGGCCGGGTCGGTGCGCAACGGCATTGTCAGCCACAACGACTGGTTCGTCACGCTTTTGGCGGCGGCGGGTGTGCCCGACATCGCAGAGCGGCTGCGCGCGGGCACCGACCTGAACGGCACGACCTACAAGGTGCACCTCGACGGGCACGACCAGTTGGCGTACATCACCGGTGAGACCGACGAGAGCCCGCGCAAGCACTTCTTCTATGTCTCCGACGACGGCGACCTCACCGCATTGCGGTTCGACAACTGGAAGTTGGTCTTCCTCGAGCAGCGCTGCGTGGGCACCCTGGCGATCTGGGCGGAGCCGTACGTTCAGCTGCGCGTGCCCAAGCTGTTCAACCTGCGGACCGATCCCTATGAGCGGGCCGACATCACCTCGAACACGTACTACGATTGGATGATCGACCGCATCTTTCTGTTCGTTCCGGCTCAGGCTTACGTCGCGAAGATGCTGGAGACGTTGGTCGAGTTCCCACAGCGACAGAAATCTGCGAGCTTCAGCCTGGACCAGGTGATGGCCAAGTTGCAGGACGCCACTACGGGCAGCAGCTGAGCGAGTCCGATGCAACGCAATGACCCGCTTTCGTCGTGGCGCCCCGGCGGGACGCGGGACGCACTGGAGGCGTTCTTGGCGGCGGCCGAGGAGGTGCCGGTCGCCGATCGGGTCGCCTACTTCGACAACGACGGCACGCTGTGGTGCGAGCGGCCGAGCTATGTGCAGCTCGACTTCTTCCTCGACGCGCTGCGCAGACACGCGGCCCGGGACCCGTCGATCGGCGAGCGGGCCGAGTTCGCCGCCCTGCTCAGCGGTGATCAGGCAGCGGTCGCCGGGATCGGGCTGGAACGCATCGCGCTCGCGCTCGCCGGTCTGTTCCAGGGCATGACGCCGGAGGAATTCGCCACCGAGGCAAGGGAATTCATGGGCCGTGCAGCGCACCCCACGCTAGGGCGACCGACGCGCTCGCTGACCTATCAGCCGATGCGGGAACTCATCGCTGAGCTGCGGCGCCGCGACTTCACGGTCGGGATCGTCACCGGCGGCGGCACCGAGTTCGTCCGGGCGATCAGCGACGACCTCTATGGTGTGCCGGCCGAGTTGGTGGTGGGCACCCTCATCGGCTACGAGGTCAGCCGTGACGGCGAAGGCCCACCGGTCATCCGCCGCACCAGCGGCCTGCTCGGCGTCGCGAACGAAGGCAGCGCCAAGGTGGCCAACATCCAGACCCAGCTGGGCCGCCGGCCGATCCTGGCCGCCGGCAACTCTGGGGGTGACCGAGAGATGCTGGAATGGGCGCAGGCCACCGGCTCTCCCAGCCTTGCACTGCTGATTGACCACGACGACGCCGAGCGCGAATTTCACTACACCAGCACGGCACAGACGTTCGCCGAGATCGAGCCGATCACCGACGTCGGGGCACGCCTGGGATGGACTATCGTGAGCATGGCCCGAGACTGGGACGTCGTATTTCCGCCGGAGTCCGGGTGATGCCAGCGTCCGAATGAGAAAACGTGTGGGGAGGTGCATTCACAATGTCCAACCATTTCACCGGCCTCAGTCTCGGACCGCCGCTTGGCGATCAGCGCCTTGACCTGTGTGATCTTTACGCGTTCCAATCGCTGACTGACGGCTCGCGGACCGTCCTGATCCTCAACGCCAACCCGAACGCCGACGCGCTGCACCCGGATGCCATCTATCGATTGGCGATCGACACCGACGGCGACCTGGTTAACGACATCGCGTTCAGTTTCGTGTTCTCGACCCCAGTGGACGGCCGGCAGACGGTCGACGCGTTCATGGCCCGCGGTGAAGAGGCCCGTTCGCCCGAGCCCGTTGGAAGGCAGATCTTCACCGGGGTCGAGGTGTCGTTCGGATCGCAGCCGAATGTCGTCACCGCCGGTGACATCACGTTCGCCGCCGGCGCTCGCAGCGATGCCTTCTTCTTCGACTTCGACGGTATCAAGAACCTGTTCGACACCAGCGGCAAGCGCAATTTCACCGCTCCACATCTCGCCGAGCTCGGAGGCAAATCGCCTTGGACGAGCCAGGATTCGAATACCGAGGCCAATGTCTTCTCGATGGCGGTCGAGCTGCCGAAGAGCACGTTTGGCGCGACAGGGCCGATCCGGATCTGGGGTCGTTGTAGCCTGCGCGAGAACGGTGTACTGAATCATGTGGACCGGGCCGGGCACCCGTCGGTGAGCAGTTTCTTCAATACCGACGACACCAAACTGGAGTACAACGCCAGCGAGCCCCCGAACGACTGGAACCGGTGGCTTGACCAGTTCGTCCACCTCATGGGTCACACCGGCGGCTACACGCGGGAGGAGGCCATCGCCGTAATCAACAAGGAGGGCACGCTGCCGGACATGCTGACCTTCGACCCGGCCAAACCGGCGCACTACCCGAACGGCCGGGTGTTCAGCGACGATGTCATCGACTACCGGCTGGCGTTCCTCACCAAGGGCGAGTGTCCGCCATCGGGCCTCTCGCCGCATACCGACACACTGGCCGAGTTCCCCTATCTCGGTCCGCCGCATGCGCTCTAACCGAGCTGCTCTTGACGCCGTCAAGACCCGAAAACGAAACGGCAGGTAACGGCCCGGAGCGAGCGGGAACGAACGAAATGAACCGCGGTTCACGGCAGCTCACCAAGAAGCGCTTGAGAAGCGCTATTCAATTGCCCGCTTCGATGGCCGCGACGCTGGCGGCGGCGTCCGGTCCGCAGAAGGGCTGGAGGTCCACTCGGCCGGCGGCGAGCAGATCGTCAACGCGGCGCTTGAGGTCACCTGAGGAGAGATGCGCATAAAGGTTCGCACCCGGGCAAGAAGTCTGGGCTACGTCCCGGTGGCCCGCCAATGTGTCGCTCGCGACGCGAAAGGTCTGCGCGGCCCACGCAAACGCTAGGGCGGCTCCGTGAAGCTGGGTCTCGGACACGGCCTCTTGATCGAAGTCCCCTTCGCAGAGGACCAGGAAATGGCCCGTTGTGTCGTAGTCCGTCGCGGTGTCGCCAGCAATCTCCGTGCTCCGCAGTTCGTAGATGTTGCCGTCGCGGTCGACGCCGACGTGATAGGCGATGTCGATCCATCCCCGCTGGTCTTGGTGGTATCGCTGGTCATTTTGCAAGTGGCCTGGGGCATTACGGTTGTCGCCGAGGACGACGGCCTCGTGGTGGAGGGTCATGCGGGTGATGGTGTGGGCCTTTCCACCGGGGCGGGCAGGTCGCGCGCCCCAGGCCTCTCGGCATAGCAACAGGGCCGGAGTGGCACTCGCGGCGGAGGTTATGGGCCCCGGCTGTGAACTTGTCGTCAGGTTGGCACCGGTTGCCGACGTCGCAGCGGGATTCGACGTCGAAGTTTGGCCGGGGCCGGCCTTTGAGGCCGATACAGAATCCGTGCGCGTCTTACTTGAGCATGCGCCGACCACGGACGCCAAGCCGATGCTGCCGGCCAGCCGGAGCAACTGACGGCGGTCGACGAAATCCGGGTGTTCATCGGGCGGGTCGGGCGCGGTCGCATCCATGGCCCTCATCCATTCCCGGCGGCTCCACCAAAGAACACGCCGCTCAAAAAACATGTCCGGGAGAACCTCGCGAACTACACGGTCCCCCGGGCCGTCGTCCTCCTCGAAGAGCTGCCCCGCAACGCCATCGGCAAAATCATCCGCAGCGAACTGAAGGACCGTCTCCCGGCGGAACCCCGGCCAGGTCGGTAACTGCTACACCGGGATCAAAGACCCAGGGCACTAGGCAGCCTTTTTGAGCCTCTCCAGTTTGTCGAACATTCTGTTCTGGGCCTCGACGATTGGGCCGGGTCTGAGGTTCGGATCGATGTGGTATGCGTCTGGAACCTCGTCAATCAGGTGGAACATGCCTTCCGATTCGGCGATGCGTCTGTTCTCCGTGGCATTGAAAATCGCGGACCGCCCAAGTACAAGCAAGCCGACCTTTATGCCCTTTTCCTTTGCCGCGGCCAAATGTGGCCGCATGTCCGGATTCCGCAGGCCGAGTATCTCACGAAGAGACAGTACTGGATTGTCGGTGATGTGCCTAAGGACGTTCTTCATCGTATCCGGGGGCATGTTTTCGAGTTTGAGGAAGTAGGACGAGGCGGGCATCAGTTCCTTGTGCCATAGATCGCTGAGCTTCAGGTCATGTGGCCCTATTCCGGAAGGATCCTGCAGCACCATGCTCTCGACGTATTCGCCACAGTAGGAAGCCATTTCAGGCAGCGTCAGCCCGCCGTACGAGTGGCCGCTGGCCCTGACCCGCTCCACACCGGTGTGCCTGATGACTGCCTTGATGACCGCACGGCCATTTTGCGCGGTGCGCAGGTAGGGGCTTTTGCGGTGCCGTGCATCAAGAATTTGTACCCGCAGTGGCAGGTGACGGTGGGTCATGAAGGTGACAAACCGCCTGCCCGATTGCGCGGTTGCCGACGCTTCTCCGGTGTAAAGGTTGCCCGTTGTCCACAGGCCGCCAAACTTTACCGTGGGAATTTCCGATACGAGGGGGACTTCCTTGGTATCGGGTTCATACAAGAATATTTCCCTGATCGTTTTGCCATTGATTTTTGCCGCTAGCCGCTCTCTGTAATACGACGGCGTCCCGTCACGCGGCACTATGTGTTCCCGACTGACCTCTCGTGTCGCGTAGGAACGCGTGCCGCGATGGTCGATTGTTTGGTGGGGCATGAAATCCGGTCCTATACCGTGAGAGTTGCAAGAATCTCCGACTTACCGCATTCCCCCTCGTTGG
>JARLGS010000113.1 GCA_031292695.1 Mycobacterium sp.
CGTCGACCATCCCGTGCTCGGCCAGCTTGAGGGCGAGTTCCGTTGATAGAGTGGATAATTCGACCTGCGATTGCAGCAGCCGGGTTTCGATGTCCCGGTGCCGGGCGGCGCCGACCAGCTGGGTGAGGCAACGGTGCAGCGCTTCGGTGAACGCCGGGGCCAGCGATGCGGACAGCAGGCTGCTCGCCCTGGCCTGGTCCATCAGCACCGCGGCCTCGTCACCGGACAGGCGCAGCGCTGCGGCGATGTCGTCCGGCCCCAGCTCCGGGCTCAGCGAGCACAACAGCAGGGTGTCGAGCAGGTGTTCGTCCAGCCGGCGCAGCCGTTCGGTCATGGCGACGGCGGTGGCCCGTGCGGGATCGCCACCGGACGCCAGCGAGGCCAGCGCCGAGTACAGCAGCAAGGGGATGCCCCCGGTCCCGGCGATGAGCCCCGCCAGGTGGGGGCCGGGAACTCCCGCTCGGGTCAGCGCGTCGCTGATCTCCCGGGGTGTCATCGGCGCCAGTTGGATCGGCGAGTGCTGCCGGCTCAGGGTGGTGGTGAGCGCGGTGAGTGCGTGGTCATGGGCCAGCGGTTCGGCGCTGACCACCACGGTGCGATCGGGCTCGCCGGCCAGCTCGGTCAGGGTGTCCAGTTCAGCCGGCGACAGCAGGTGTGCGTCGTCGATCACGATGGCGGCATCCGGTGCCTCCCCATTCCGGGGCACCCGGGCCAGCACCGCTGTGTCATTGGCGCGCAAGGTGTTTCGCACTGTCTCCAGCGCGGTGGTCTTACCGCTGCCGATTCCGCCCAGCACCAGTGCCTTGGCACCGGGAGCGGTGGCCAGGGCGGCGAGCGGATCGGGTGTCAATGCGTGGTCGCTGTCGACGGCTGCGAGGCCGACGCCTGGCTTGCCTTGGTGGGCTGGACGGTCGGCGTCTGCGTGCTGGGTGCCTGGGTCGTCGGCGCAGCGGTAGGCGTCTGTGTGGTCGGGGCCTGGGTGGTCGTCGGCGGCGCCTGGGTGGTGGTCGGGGGCTGGGTGGTGGTCGGCGGCTGCGTCGTCGTCGTCGGCGGTTGGGTAGTGGTGGTCGTGGGCGGCTGCGTGGTCGTGGTGGTGGTTGTGGTGTCGGTCGTGCTGGTCGTCGTGGTGGTCGTGCTGGTCGTGGTGGTGTCAGTCGTCGTCGTGGTGGTCGTCGTGCTGGTGGTCGACGAATCGGTGGTGGTCGGCGACGTGGTCGTCGTGGTGGTGACCGGGTTGGTCACCGTCGAGGTGGTCACCTGGCCGTTCGAATTCGTCTGGGTCACAACGGATGTGGTGGCGGGCACCTTGGTCGTGGTGATGGAGCCGTCGGAACCGGTGATGGTGGTGGTCAGGTCCACGGTGACCGGACCCGACGGGGTGTCGTTGCTGGTCAGGTTCACCGCGGCCAGCCCGCCGCCGGCGACCAGGAACGCCGCCGCGGCCGCACCGAACAGCAGCGGTGGGCGCCGGTACCAGGGCAGCGGCGCCACGTCGGGCAGGTTGTCCTCTTCTTCGTGCGCGAACTCCATCGCCGGTCGCGCCGTGGTGCCGCCACCCGGTGCCTCGGCATAACCGGTCGCGAAGTCCGCGGGGTATTCGCCGCCGGAATAGGGTTCGACGCCCTCTTCGAAACCGCCGACCGCACCGCCTGGTTCGTCATCCGACCAGGCCAATGACCGGAACGTCGAGGACGCCGGGTTCGGGTCGGCGACCGGCGGGATCGGCGGCGTGCCCGCCACCCAGCCCATGGTGGGCGCCATTCCGGTCGGTGCGTCGGCGCTCATCGTGCGCTGGTCCACCACCGGTGCGCCGGCAGCCGCGGTCAACGCGGGCTGCGGTGACGTCACCACAGGCACCCGGAAGTACTCCGAAAGTCGTTGGGTGACAATCGGTATCGAGGCACCGCCGCCGACGGTGGCGACAGCGGCCAGGGCGCCCGGCGGAATCTGGTTGCGCTGCAGGCATTCCTGCACGACGCCGAGCAGACCGCCCAAGGCCGGCTCGATCAGCCGTTCCAGCTCCGGCCGGGTGATCCGCAGGGCGGATGCAAACCCCGGGAGATTCGCATTGACCGATGTCGCGGTCTCCGACGACAGCCGCTCCTTGGCCTGCCGGCACTGGTCGCGCAACTGCGACAACGAACCGACCGCCGCCGTGCCGGCCGGATCCGCGGTGGCGGATTCGCCGACGCCCGCGATGACATGGTTCAGCAGAGCCTGATCCACCAGATCGCCGGAGAACTCCTGGTAACGGACGGTTTCACCGATGGGGGTCAGGCTCGCGGCGTCGGCAATGGTCACGCTGGTGCCGCTGCCGCCGAAGTCGCACAGCGCCACTACGCCCTGGTCGGGCAGAGCGCCCTGCGCTTTCAACCCGGCGAGGGCGGCGGACGCGTCGGAAACCACGGGAGCGGCGGCCAGTGCCGGCTTGCCGCGCAACGCCGCAGCCAGCGCGCCGATGGTGGACATGCCCCAGTGTGCCGGGGCCGCGATCACGATCGGGCTGCCGCCGCCCGCGGTCCGGGCCATGGCATCGAGTGCCTCGGCCAGCACCGCTTCGCCGCGATGCGCCGACCCGTCCGGCGCGACCAGGGGAATGGGGTCGCCGACCCGCTCCACGAAACCGGTGAGCACCAGGCCACCGGGCTGCGTGGGAATGCCGACTTCGGCGGGGCGATCCGGGAAGAGCGTCAGGATCGCCCGGCGGGTAACCGGCGGGCCTCCGGCCGGCACGGCCACCAGATTGGTCTGGCCGATCGACAAACCGAGCCCGTTGCTCATGTGGTCCACTCCTTTGGCGCGCTGTCGGACTCAGGCCACTTTATTTGGTGGCGGCCCGGGGGTAGGACACAATCCCCTAACGATTGATGAATCCCTAATGGAGATACCCCTAACGAGGGGTCCGTGGTGTTGGGGTCGGCACCGATCTCTGCGGGCTATATCGGCGATAGCATCAAAAGGGTTAGCGAGGACTGTTACACCTGCGCGGCCCGTTGGTTCGACTTGACCGGAAGGAGTAGGCGTCGTGGCAAATCCACTGTTGGATTTCGTCATGTCGGTGGTGCGCGATCCCGACGTGGCGGCTCACTATGCCGCCGACCCTAACGGTGCCATCGCCGACGCCAATCTCAGCGGCGTCACCACCGCTGACGTCGCGCATCTGATCCCCGTGGTCACCGAGTCACTGGGGTCCATGTCGTCGGCGGCCGGCGGCGTGCCGTCCGCCGGGCTCGGCGATCCGGGCGTCAATGTGTGGAGCAGTGGCGCGGCGACGGCAGCGTTCGACGCATTCGACACCGTCGGTACGCACGTGACGCAGCTGCCCGATATCGGCATTCACCAGGTGATTTCCGATCCGGCTGCGGTTGGGGTCGACGGTGGGTCCGGCCTGGCGGACCACCCGGGGTGGCCGGAACTCGCGACCGTCGACGACCCGGGACTGCACGCGGACGTGCCCGTTGTCGACACCGGACACCTGATCGATCCGGCCGTCCCCGGGCTGGACACCGCGGATTGGCACCACCCTACTGATCCCGCGGCCGGGACCGAACACCATCAGGGATTCGACTTCTTCAGCTGATTTCCCCAGCCCCAAACACCGAAACCAACGCCGGTGGCCACTGTGGCCACCGGCGTTGGTGCGTTCCCACCTGGCATCCAGCTAACACCCTAGTTATCCCCTAATCCCCTAATTGGGGGAGTGGCAGCACCCCACTATGGTTTGTTGGGGGTAGGGGTGGTCGCCCCGTTTGCACGCTTTCCTGCCGCCCCTAACGTTGTTGTCAGTTCGCCGACGAACGGCGACCCAGAACCTCAAGAAGCTCCACAAAGGAAAGGGACTCCAATGACCAACCTGATCGAATTCATCATCGACCTGTTCCGCTTCCCGTCTGTCGCGACCTCGTTCGTCGCGGACCCGGAGGGCACCATGCAGAACGCCGGCCTGACCAATGTCACTGCCGCGCAGTTGGCCTCGGTGGCCGCCAGCGCCGTGCCGGCCGGTGTGGTGCTCGGTGGCGGCGACCCGGTCGTCGGCCTGCAGAACGCGGTGTCGGACTACTACAGCATGTCCTCGCCGTTCTCCCCGCAGACCGGCTTCGTCTCGCAGCCCACCTTCGCCCCGAACACCGACTTCGCCAGCGGCAACAACGTGCCGATCGCCAGCGGCAACGACGTCCCGGTGCTCAGCCCCGACCAGCATGCCGGTGCCAACGCCCAGCAGGGCGCGTTCAACCTGGGTTTCGGCGACATCACCCTGGGTGGCAGCCACGTCCAGCAGGGCGACGGCGGCGTCAACATCGCCGGCAGCAACAGCGGTGACATCGCCAGCGGCAAGGGCGCGGTCATGGGTGACGGCAACACCGTCAACAACGGCGACATCCACGCCGGCAGCCACTCGCCGGTGATCATCGGCACGGGCAACCACGCGGTCGACAACTCGACCACCGCGGGCGGCAACGTCATCGCCGGCAACTCCGGTCCGGTGATCAGTGACGTCAACACCGGCGGTGGCAACGGCGGCAGCGCCAGCGCCGGCGGCGGCCTGATCGGCGGCGGGCACGCCAACGCCGGTAGCGGCGGCAGCGGCGGCAACATCGTCATCAACGACGGCAACACCACGTCTACGTCCAACCACGTCGGCGGTAACCAGACCACCGTCGGCCACGACCTGGGCAGCGGCAACACCAGCGTCATCGACGACTCGTCGCACTCGGTGTCCAACAGCTCGTCGGTGAACACCAGCCTGAACAGTGGGAACACCGCCAACACCAGCATCGGTAGCGGCAACACCACCCACACCAGCCTGAACAGCGGCAACACCGCCAACACCGACGTGCACGCCGACAACTCGGTGCACAGCACGGTCACCGACCAGTCGGTGCACCAGGCCGGCCTGAACACCTATGCACCGACCGACGTGCACAGCACCACCGATGTCAGCCACACCACCATCGATCCCACGCACCTGCACTGATCGATCGCGCCAAAGCGTCCGGCGGGGCCAGTTACCGGCCCCGCCGGATGTTTGCGCATACCGTTATCGCGAGACAGCAGTCGAGGAGTAGAAGTGACGCAACCCAACGACCCGCAACAGGCGACTCCGCGCCCGGTTGCCGTGATCGTCGAGTTGATCGACCACACCAGTCGCATCGCGGGCCTCAACAACCGCGACGACCTGGCGGAGCGACTGCTGGCGGCGAAGACCCGGATCAGCGACCCGCAGATCCGGGTCGTCATCGCCGGTCAGCTCAAGCAGGGCAAGAGCCAGTTGCTGAACTCCTTGCTGAACATGCCCGTCGCCCGCGTCGGCGACGACGAGAGCACGGTGCTGACCACCGTCGTCCACTACGGCGACGCGGCGGCCGCCCAGCTGGTGCTGGCGCCATCGGAGAATGACGGGCCGGGGGGCAATGCCTCCGTGGTGGCCATTCCGCCCAATGAGCTGGCGACCGATCTGCGGCGGGCGCCGCAGGCCGGTGGCCGTCAGGTGCTGCGCGTCGAGGTGGCGGCCCCGAGCCCGATGCTCAAAGGCGGACTCACCTTCGTCGACACCCCCGGAGTGGGTGGGCTCGGCCAGCCGCACCTGTCGGCCACTCTCGGCCTGCTGCCGGACGCCGACGCGATCCTGATGGTCAGCGACACCAGCCAGGAATTCACCGCGCCGGAGCTCACCTTCATCCGGCAAGCCGTCGAAATCTGCCCGGTGGCAACGATCGTCGCCACCAAGACCGACCTGTACCCACACTGGCGGGAGATCGTCTCGGCCAACGCCGCGCATCTGCAGCGCGCGGGCCTGACGGTCCCGATCACTCCGGCGTCGTCGGCGCTGCGCACCCATGCCCTGGCGCTGGGTGACAAGGAACTCAACGACGAATCCAACTTCCCGGCGATCATCAAGTTCCTCACCGACAAGGTGCTGAGCCGGGAGAACGACCGGATCAAGGACGAAGTCGTCACCGAAATCTACGCTGCCGCAGAGCATCTCACCATGGCCGTGGCCACCGAACTGGCGGCGATCAACGACCCGGACAAGATCGAGCAGATCAAGGCCGACCTGGAACGTCGCAAGGACGAGGCCCAGGATGCGTTGCAGCAGACCGCGCTGTGGCAGCAGGTGCTCAACGACGGCATCGCCGACCTGACTGCCGATGTCGACCATGACCTGCGAAACCGGTTCCGCAACATCACCGCACACACCGAGCGGATCATCGACGGCTGCGATCCCACCCAGCACTGGGCCGAGATCGGCGCCGAGTTGGAGAACATCATCGCCACCGCCGTCGGCGACAATTTCGTCTGGGCCCACCAGCGTGCCGAGACGCTCGCCGCCGAGGTGGCCCGCAACTTCATGGAAGCCGGGCTGGATGCCGTCGAAATGCCCGATGTCAGTGCCCGGGCCATGGGGGCCGAACTGGGCGAATTCAACTCGCTGGCTCAGCTGGAGGCCAAGCCGATCAAGGCCGGACACAAGGCGATCACCGGGATGCGCGGTTCCTACGGTGGTGTCCTGATGTTCGGCATGCTGACGTCCTTCGCCGGTCTGGGTATGTTCAATCCCTTGTCGCTGGGCGCCGGTCTGATCCTGGGGCGCAAGGCCTACAAGGAGGACATGGAGAACCGGATGCTGCGGGTGCGTGGCGAAGCGAAGATGAACGTCCGCCGGTTCGTCGACGATGTGTCCTTCGCGGTTGGCAAGGAGTCGCGCGACCGGTTGCGAAACATCCAGCGCCAGTTGCGGGATCACTACCGCGGCATCGCCAACCAGACCACCCGGTCGCTCAACGAATCACTGCAGGCGACCCTGGCGGCGGCTCAGATCGAAGCGGGCGAACGCGACAACCGGGTACGGGAACTGGAGCGGCAGTTGAACATTCTGCACCAGGTCATCGACAACGCGGTGAAATTGACTCCGGCACTGGCTCAGTGAGCACCAGCGCACGGGTCCGCGCCATTCTGGGCGGCGTCATCTCGGCCTACCGGTCCGACCCGGGGTATCACCACCGGCCACAGCTGTTGGCCGAACTGGACTGGATCGCCCGCCGGCTCGACCAGCCGATTCGGATCGCCTTGGCAGGCACTCTCAAGTCCGGCAAGTCGACCTTTGTGAATGCGCTTGTGGGCGAGGAAATTGCGCCCACCGACGCCACCGAGGCCACCCGCCTGGTGACCTGGTTCCGGCACGGCACTGTGCCGAGGGTGACCGCGAACCATCGGGACGGCAGCCGGTCCGATGTCCCGATAACGCGGGATGGTGGCCTCAGCTTCGAACTCGCGAGGTACTCCGGGGCGCAGGGCGCGGCCAATGTGGGCGACATCGTCGACCTCGATGTGCAGTGGCCCGCAGCCGAATTGGACCACACCACCATCATCGACACCCCGGGCACCTCGTCACTGTCGAGCGATGTCTCGGACCGCACGCTGCAGTTGCTGGTGCCGGGGGACGGCGTGCCGCGGGTGGATGCCGTGGTGTTCCTGTTGCGCACCCTCAATGCGGCGGACATCGCGTTGCTCAAGCAGATCGGCCAACTCGTCGGCGGTGAGTCCGGCGCCCTTGGCGTCATAGGCGTCGCCTCCCGCGCCGACGAGATCGGTGCGGGACGGATCGACGCCATGATGTCGGCCCGTGAAGTGGCCATCCGGTTCACCGCGGAATTGGACCGGACCGGCGTCTGTCAGGCGGTGGTGCCGGTGTCCGGGCTGCTGGCGCTGACCGCGCGCACGCTGCGGCAGAGCGAGTTCGCGGCGCTGCAGAAGCTGGCCGCCCTGGACGGTGCCGGCGCGGCGGCCCTGTCCAAAGCCATGCTGTCGGCGGATCGCTTTGTCCGGCAGGATGATTCGCTGCCGGTGGACGCTATTACCCGGGCCGCGTTGCTGGACCGGTTCGGTATGTTCGGTATCCGGATTGCCATCGCGGTGCTGCGGGCGGGCGTCACCGACTCGCTGGGCTTGGCCGACGAGCTGCTGGACCGCAGCGGGCTGGTCGCCCTGCGCGACGTGATCGACCAGCAGTTCGCGCAACGCGCCGACATGCTCAAGGCCCACACGGCGTTGCGCTCGCTGCGCCGGTTCGTGGAGACCAACCCCATCTACGCGACGCCGTTCATCCTGGCCGACATCGATCCGCTGCTGGCCGACACCCATGCCTTCGAAGAACTCCGACTCCTGGGTCAATTGCGTTCCCGAGCAACCACATTGAACGAAGACGAGATGGCCTCCCTGCGTCGCATCATCGGCGGTTCGGGTACCGACGCGGCGAGCCGGCTGGGGTTGAGCGGCGACGCACCCTACGACGGCCCGCGGGCGGCGTTCGCGGCTGTGCAGCGGTGGCGGCGCCGGGCCGACCATCCGCTGAACGATCCCTTCACCACGCGAGCCTGTCGGGCCGCGGTGCGTAGCGCGGAGGCCCTGGTTGCCGACTATTCAGCGCAGGGGAGGTGAGATATTCGTGATCGTTGGTCATTTGGTACCCCGCGCAGCTACCGTTTGCGAGTGGCTCAATCGTTTGACCCCTTCGGACTGGTAGGACGCGCGGTGGACGCTGCCCGTCTCGGGCTCGACGTCTACAGCTGGACCGAGCAGCAGATCGTCGGCGCCCTGCGCAAGGGCCTCAACGAGCTGGAGCCGGAGCCGTCCGAGGAAGACGGCGGCGTCGTGCCGGCCGCTGACGCGGCCACAGCGCAGGGCGACTCGCTGAACGCCAAGATGAGCCAGCTGCTCGACCGGGCGCTCGATCAGAACACCACCGGCAGCCAGACCGAGCTCTACCACCATCTGCTGGACCAATTGGTAGCCGACGAGGCGCGGATCGTCGGAGCGCTGTCCGACGGGTCGGTGTCCCCGTTGGTCAACGTCTACGACCGGAGCCGCAAGGCAGTGTTGGAGAACGCGTCGCTGATCGGCCGGACCGCCAATGTCGCGCTGATGACGATGACACCGCAATATGTAGGCCATCTGCTGGCGCTGCGGCTCGTCGTCATCAGTCCGGAGGATCCGGCGCTGAAGACTGAATATGAGGTGCTGATGGCCGAGACCATGGTGCTCAATGCGATCAAGGCCGCGACCAAGGGGCCGCTGCCGGCGAAGGTGGACAAGTTCACGTTGCGACTGTCCGAACTCGGTCGGTCGCTGTGGGCGGCCGCCAGCGCGCACGACTCGCGGGACGAGTGGCAGTGATGTCGCAGATTTCGCACACCATCGTCGCCATGTCGCTGCCGGAGATCCTCACCGACTTCCGTGCGCACTGGATCATCTACTTCTCCATGCCGCTGGTCGCCGCATTTGTCGGCTGGAGTACCAAGATCGTCGCGATGGAGATGATCTACCGGCCCCTGGAGTTCGTGGGCGTCGGGCCGATCGGTTGGCAGGGCATCATCCCGCGCCGGGCCGGCAAGGTGGGTTCCACCACCATTGAGCTACTGACCGCAAATCTGTTGAAGCCCGAGGAACTGATCTCCCGGATCGACGCCAAAGAGGCGGTCGAGGTACTTCGCGAACCGCTGTCTCAGGCCATCGACGACATTGCGCGTGACGTTACCGAGGGGATTCGTCCGGGCCTGTGGGATTCCATGCCCGAGGCCGGGCGGCAAGCCGTGCTGAGTCGCATCCACTCTCAGGCGCCGCGGATCACCGAGAAGATGCTGAACGAGATGCAGGCCGACCTGAGCCGGTTCGTCGACCTGCAGTTCCTCGCGGTCACCACGCTGGTGCGCAACAAGGACAAGCTCAACAAACTGATGCGCGGCCTGAGCGACGACGCCATGGCGTTCGTGCGCCGCAGCGGCATCTACTTCGGCCTGGCCATCGGCACCCTGCAGATGTTCGTCTGGGCGATCTTCAAACTGCCGTGGATCATGCCGGCCTTCGGTTTCGGCGTCGGTCTGATCAGCGACTACATCGCGCTGAACATGCTGTTCCGGCCGGTCAAGCCGACGAAGTTCCTGGGCTTCATCCAGTTCCAGGGGTTGCTGCACGCCCAGCGCGAAAAGATCACCGCCGACTACGCCCGCATCCTCTCCGAGGACCTGTTCGCCCCGGACATCCTGTTCGACGGGATTCTCAAAGGCCCGGGCGCCGACAAGCTGTTCGCCATGGTCGCCAGAGAGGTCGAGGCGGCGATCGACAGCGAGATCGGTGGGTTCACCGGCACGGTGGTGAAGTTCGCGGTCGGCACGTCGAAGTACAACGCGTTGAAGGACCGGGTGGTCGAGCTGGTGGTTGAGCGGCTGCCGTCCACCTTGCTGGATGCGCAGGACTACGCCATGAGCAAGATCGACCTAGAGCAGACCATCATCGAGAAGATGAATCTGCTCTCGAATGAGGAATACGAGTCGATTCTGCGGCCGGTGTTCAAGGACGACGAACCGCTGATGATCGCCATCGGAGCCATCCTCGGTGGCTGCGTCGGTGAGCTGCAGGTGCTGATGATCGAGTTCTTCACGCACTAGCCGTGAGGCGGCTGCGGCAATACCGTGGTGTGCTGGCTGGGCGGCAGGGGATAGGGCCAGCGCGGGTCGCTGGGCGTGTTGGCGTGCCGGGACTGGGTGATGGACGTCGGCGTCGTGGCGGTCGTTCCGGAAGTGGTGTCCGTGGTGAGTGGCAGGTCGATATCGGTGGTCGACGGCGGCGTGGTCGACGAGCTGGTGGTGGACGAGCTCGTGGTGGTGCCCGCCGTCGTGTGCGGGGTGTCGCTATCGACGATGACCGGCACCGGCGGTGGTGCCGGCTGGTTGTAATGCCGGGTCAGCCACGTCGCCGCGAAGTACAGCACCGCGATCGCGATGAGCGCGGCGATGCTGGCGCCGACGACGTGGGGGGTGCGCTCATGCCACGGCCGTTCGGTCACGGGGCCCATCGTGGAATGACTTCGCTGGCGAAGAACTCAAGATGCTCAAGATCGGACATGTCGAGCACCTGTAGATAGATTCGCTGCACGCCGGCGGCGATGAACGGCGCCAACTTGTCCACGATCTGTGCCGGGGTGCCGACGGTGGGGGAGTTGCTGCGCAGCTCGTCGACGGCACGCCCGATGGCCCCGGCCCGGCGGGCGACTTCGGCGTCGTCGCGCCCGGCGCACAGCAAGAACGCCGCCGAATAGATGATGCTGTCCGGCGCCCGGCCGGCTGCCTCCACCGCTGCCCGCACCCGACCGAACTGGGTGCTCAGGGTGTCGACGTCGACGAACGGGATGTTGAACTCGGACGCGAACCGGGCGGCCAGCGCTGGGGTGCGCTTGGCGCCGCCGCCACCGATGATCACCGGCGGGTGGGCCTGCGTGGGCTTGGGCAGGGCCGGGGAATTCTTGACGGTGTAGTGCCGGCCCGCGAAGTCGAAGTGCTCACCGATGGGGGTGTCCCAGAAGCCGGTGAGGATCTGCAACTGTTCCTCCAGCCGGTCGAACCGTTCGCCGAGCGCGGGGAACGGGATGGCGTACGCCTCGTGCTCCGCTGCGAACCACCCGGCTCCGAGGCCGAGTTCTACACGGCCACCGCTCATTTCGTCGACCTGCGCGACGGCGATGGCGAGCGGTCCGGGGTGGCGGAACGTCGCCGAGGTGACCATGGTGCCCAGCCGGATGCTGCTGGTCTCACGGGCGATGCCGCCGAGCGTCACCCAGGAGTCGGTGGGGCCGGGCAGCCCGTCGCCGCTCATCGCGAGGTAGTGGTCGGACCGGAAAAACGCCGAGTAGCCCAGCTTTTCGGCGGCCTGTGCCACGGCGAGCTGGTCGGCGTAGGTGGCACCCTGCTGCGGTTCGACGAATACCCGGAAGTCCATGACGGCCAGCCTAGTTGGCTAGAACGCCTGCGCGCCCGATGTGGCGACGACCATGCCGTGGCCGGTGGCAGCGTCGGTGAATCGGGTGCCGTCGACGGTCGCCACGATGACCCAGCCGACGGCCGAATACGTCTGGTAGTCGATGGTGACCGTCGGGATCGCGCCGAGGTTGCCGACCACCCAGGACAGCTTTCCGCTGGACGTGACCCAGACGCCGTTGGCGGCCTCGCCATTGACCTGCGGTGGGTTCGTGAACGCCGATTCGCAGCCCACCTGGTCGGCACTCAACTGGCAGCGCGTCTGACCCGACTTGGTGGCGATGAACACGTACCCGTTCTGCGGTGCCAGCACCTGTGCATTCGGGGGCATCGCCCCGGGGGTGGGCGTCGGGTTCACCGGCACCGGCCCGATTGCCTCGCTGGTCGGTGTCGTGGCGCTGGTGGTCGAGGTCGTGGTCGAGGCTCCGCCGGCCTGCGGACCGGGCTGCGGGATTCCCGTGGTGGTGCCGTTGCAGCCGGCGAGTAGTGCGACTGCGGTCGCGGCAGCGGCGAGGGCGGTCAGCCGATGGTGGTTCATCGGCTATGAGGCTACGCAGCAACGGGGTTGGTGCCGCGGCGGCGCGCCCTCGGGACATCTGATCGGGGTGATTCAGACCGGTGCGCAGGTCTGGCCAGCTGCCTAACGTCGGTCATCCGTAGTGAACAGAGGTGGCGATGAGCAAGAGACACATATCCCCGTTGAGTCTGGTCGGGGTGGTCGCCATCGTGGTCGCCGGAGTTCTGATCGGGTTCAAGAACATTCACGGCACCCCGCCCGATGCGTTGCTCAACGTCTCCTACGACCCGACGCGTGAGTTGTATGCCGCGCTCGATCCGGCGTTCGTCGCGCAGTACCGCAAGCAGGCGGGGGTCAGTGTGGACATCGAGCAGTCCCACGGCGGATCGACTTGGCAGGCCCGCAGTGTCATCTACGGCACCGAGAAGGCGAGCGTGGTCTCGCTGGCCCTCGTCAGCGACGTCGACAAGCTCAGCAAGCGGGGGCTGATCGCTGCGGACTGGCGGCACCGGCTGCCAAACAACTCGGTGCCCTACACGTCGACCATCGTCTTCGTGGTCCGCAAGGGTAATCCGAAGGATGTTCACGACTGGCCCGATCTGGTCAAGGGCGACGTCTCGGTGGTGACTCCGGACCCGCGGACGTCGGGGAACGGCAAGCTCAGCGTGCTAGCCGGATGGGGTGCGGTGACCACGCGGGGCGGCTCCGAAGAAGCGGCCCACGACTATTTGAAGGCGTTGTTCAATCACGTCGCGGCCGCCGACCAGGGCGCCCGCGGCGCGGCCACCACGTTCACCGTCGAGAAGGTCGGTGACGTACATCTGACTTGGGAGAACGAAGCGCTGCGTGAAGTCGCCGCGGCCCCGGGCGAGCTGCAGATCGTCTATCCCCCGGTCAGCATCCAGGCCGAACCCGCGGTCGCGTGGGTGGACGCCAACGTAGCCGGCACCAAGCGCGAGAAGTACGCCAAGGCCTATCTGAATTATCTGTTCACCGACGCCGCCCAGGAGGTGATCGCCCAGCACGGCTACCGGCCGCTGAAGCCGGAACTCCAGGCCAAGTACCGGGCCACGCTGCCCGACCTCGCCCTGTTCCCGGTCAGTGCCATTGCCAAGGACTGGACCGATGCGGGCGAAAAGTTCTTCGGGGACAACGGAATTGTGACGACGCTTCATATCCCGGCACCGCGGGCGGCGGTGGGATCATGAGCCTGCAGTCCTACAGCCGCGCGCTCGCTCGCCGCGATCTGATCGCCGGCCTGACCGTCGCCGCGATCTCGTTGCCACAGGGCATGGCCTATGCCCTGATCGCCGGGGTGGACCCGAAATTCGGTGTCTACTCGGCGATTGTCGTTACGGCCGTGGCATCGATCTTCGGCTCGTCGTCGCACCTGATCAACGGGCCGACCAGTGCCATCTCGCTGCTGGTGTTCAGTTCCCTGGCCTTCATCGACCCGGAGAATCGCACCGACCTGTTCGAAGCGTTGTTCCTGCTGGGCGTGCTGGTCGGGGTGATCCAGATTCTCATCTCAGTGTTCAAGCTCGGCGACCTGACCCGCTACATCTCAGAGTCGGTGATCATCGGCTTCATGGCTGCCGCGGCGTTCCTCCTGGCCTTGGGTCAGTTGGGAAATGCCTTCGGGGTCAAGGACAAGGGCAATGGTCATATGCAGGTGCTGTACCGCACCTGGCTCACACTGTTTCACGGCGACGCGATCAACTTGCGGGCCGTGGTGCTGAGTGTCACCGCGGTGGCCAGTGCCGTTACGCTGCGAAAGCTGGTGCAGCGCTTCGGTTGGCCGCAGATCGACATGCTGGCCGTGCTGATCGTCACCGCGGCGCTGGCCTACCTCGCCGGTTGGTCGACCCCCGGGGCCGGCGGTAAGACGGCGGTGTCGATCGCCGGGAAAATCCCGGCCAGTCTGCCGACGCCGCACATCCCCGAGGTGCAGCTGGACTGGCTGCCGCAACTGACCCAGGGCGCGCTGGCGGTCGCGTTCATCGGGTTGATCGAAGCGTTGTCCATCGCGAAAGCCATTGCGCACCAAACGGGGCAGCAGATCGACTACAACCGGCAGATCGCGGCCGAGGGGCTGGCCAACCTGACCGGGGGCTTCTTCCAGAGCCTGCCGGGCTCGGGCTCGCTGTCGAGGTCGGCGATCAACCACCAATCTGGTGCTGCCACGCGGTTTTCCGGAATCGTCGCGGCGGCGACGGTGGCGGCGGCGCTGCTGCTGTTCGCTCCGCTGCTGAGCTACATCCCCAAGGCGGCACTGGCTGGTCTGCTGCTCGTCACCGCGGTCCGGCTGGTCGATTTCCGGCGGCTGATCTACACGGTCCGGGCCTCCCGGTATGACGCCGGGCTGGTGATCGTCACCGCAATCACCGGTGTGGCAATCGATCTGGACAAAGCGGTGCTACTCGGCGTGGCGCTGTCGATCCTGCTGTTCGTTCCCCGGGCAGCCAAGCTCAAGACCGCGGAGTTGGTGGTCACCGACGAAGGGGTGGTGCGGGAGCGGCTACCGGGTGACTCCGCCGACTCGAGAGTGCTGCTGTTCGATATCGAGGGCGAATTGTTCTTTGGCGCGGCACCGGAACTCGAGCAATTCCTGGATACGCTCGCTGACCGTACGAAGGCCGGCGACACCGAATTCGTCGTCCTGCGACTCAAACGTAGCCGCAACCCGGACGCAGTCTGCATCGAGCGGATCGAGCATTTCCTACGCGAGCTCACTGAGCAGGGCGTGACGGTGCTGCTGGCGGGTGTCCGGCCGGATCTGCTCGGCGTGCTCAGCAATGTCGGTCTGCGGCAGTGGTTCCCGGATACGCACGTGTTCCCTGAGGAGGACAGGGACTACTCGGCGACGCTGAAGGCGGTGCGGTACGCGCATGCGCAATTGACGCCCGCCGGCAGCGGCACCGGTCTGTACTACCTGGTCTGACACGGCGCCCCTACGACGGTGGCAGCACCGGCGGTCGGCAGATGTTGTTGATCGGGTCCCACCACGAGCCGTCCCGGCAGTCCAGCGGGGTGGCCGAGACCGGCGGTCGGCAGGAGTTGATGTTCGGGTCCCACCAGCCACCCGGGCAGTTCTGCACCACGGGCGCCTGGCAGCGGTTGGCCACCGGGTCCCACCAGGTTCCGTTGTCGCAGTCCGCATGGCTGATAGCCGGGGTGATGGCCGCGGTGACTGCCATGGGCGCCAGGGCCGTCGCGGCGATCACCGCAACCCGCTGCAGAGACTTCTTCATGTGCACCAGCTTAGGCAACCCCGTTCGGCGCTAGGCGTAACTACCGTCGGCAGCCCGCGCGAAGTACCGGCCCGGCGGCGGGATCGGGTCCGCACGCAGCGGCCCGGCCACCGGTCGGTGCCACGGGGTCGTCGGCAGGTCGTCGACGATGCGGACGAATGCGGGGCGGTCGTCCGCCGGCAGGCAGGCCAGGGCCTCGTCGAGGTCGGCGGCAGTGAGGTCCTGCCCGGCCACCAACGCCACCGCAGTCACGGCCACGGCGGCGTCTTCGAACGGCACCCCGTAGGTGTGGGCGAGGTCGACGCTGGGCAGTTTCCCGATCGCCGCGGTGATCGGCAGCGAGGCCACGATGCCGTGGCTGGTGTGGATCTGCGTGTCGACGGAGTCGATCAGCCAGTAGTCGCCGTCGCTGTCGCGGCTGACCAGGCTGCCGCTGGAGAACCACGAGTCCCCGGGCTCGAACAGGTTGCGCAGCGGCGGCGCCGAGGCGGTGGTGGCCGAGCCGATCTTCACCAGCAGGAGTCCGGTTTCGTCGTCCTCGCAGCGGATGGCATAGCCGTCGGCACCCGAAACCACCTGCTGCGCTTCGGGATCCCACTGCACGACCTCCAGCGCGGCGCTGCCGGGCAGTGGGCGGCCCAGCGAGCCGGGCTTGGCGGGGTTGATGTTGGCCAGGATGGCCTCGCCCTCGCTGGTGGTCCAGAAGTCGAGCACACCGGCCGGCGCGAAGCGGTCCAGTACGCGGCGCCACAGACCGCGGGGCATGCCGGAACCGACGAACAGCCGCACCGAGTGGTTGCGCTCGCCGGATTGCGGGGCGGCATTGACCAGCGGCCGGAGTTGAGCCCACGTGTAACAGACGATCGTGACTCCGTAGCGGCGGGCTTCGGACCAGAACGTGGCCGGGTCGAGGTCGGTCGCCATGGCCAGCCGGCTGCCCCCGGCGACCGCACCGCCGATACCGGTGAGCAGACCGGAGGTGTGGTAGATGGGGTTGATGCTGTAGACCGTGTCGGAGTTGGTCAGCGTGGCTGACGTGGCGGTGCCGTAAGCTGATAATCCGAAGCGGCCGTTGGTGACTCGAATGGGGCGCGGGTCGTCGTCGGTGCCACCGAAGAAGATGAACGCGAGTTCGCCGGCGCGGCCCGGGTTCGGGCGGTACCAGTCCGGGATGCGCACCGCGTTAGGTTCGGCGATTTCCAGGGCAGTCAGCGTGCGGTCCCGGTTGAGGTAGGGCGTGTCGAGCAGGAAGGTGTGCAGCGGGCGCCCGCCGAAGTCTGCCTCGGAATGTTCGGGGTCGGAGATGACGCGGTTGACCTTGCCGAGTTCGACTTCACGCGCGGTGTCGGCACCAGGGCGCAGCATGACGACCACCGCACCGATCCGGTTGAGCGCGGTGACCACCGCCAGCGCCGACGGCCGGGTGCCCATCAACACGCCGACGTGTTCGCCGGCCCGCACACCCGCGGCAAGCAGGCCGCGGACCACCGCGTCGATGCGCACCTTGTTCTCGCCGTAGGTGTAGCTGCGGTCCTCGTACATGAAGCTCACGTCGTCCGGAGCGTGCGCAGCCTGTTCATCGAACAAGAGCGCCAACGAGATTCGCGTGTCTGCATCCAGACCGCGGATGCGGGCCAACCGCGGCATCTGCCGTGACGCCATGCCGACCATGCCGCGCATATCGCCGACCGACCGAACCAGCGAGCCGGCCACCGCTCGGCCGGTGTCCACCAGCAACTGGACACCGTCGCCCCGTTCGGCGGACGCGGGTCCTGTTGACGCGGCCGCGGCATCCATCGTGGTGACGTGTTCGGGTAACGGTCCGTGGCCTTCGACGTGCCGCATCCACTCGGCCACCGTCGGGTAGGTCAACTTTGATGCGGCGCCGCCCACGACCAGACCGAAATGTCCTGCGTGCAAGGTCCTTTCGAAGATCTCGGCCCGTGGCGCCGCCTGCCGGATCGCCCGGACCGATTCGGGCGGGGCGATCTCGTCGACGTCGCCGACAAAGGCGAGAATCGGGGAGGTGATGTCGGCCAGCGACACCGCGCGACCGGCCACGCTGAAGCCGCCCGTCATCATCCGGTTGTGCAGCAGGAACTGCCGCATGAACTCATCGAGCGCCGGGCCCGGCCAGGCCACCCAACCGTCGTTCATCAGGTACCGCCGCTGGCCCTCGCGGGGCAGCAGCGCATCGCGGTCGTGCAACGCGAACAGGAATTGCAGCTGCCCCGTCACCGCCTTGACCGGGTCGAGCAGTTGGAACCCGGTCCGCGTTGCCCAGGCCGGCACCGCACGGCCCCGCAGCAGCTTGTCGACCATGAAGCCGACGCCGGGAATGGCGACGTTCTCCGGCAGTCCCATCGGCGACGCTTTGCGCAGATCCACCGGGCTGCCGAACACGATCACGCTGCTGACGCCTTCGCTGCGCCGGTACGCCGCGACCTGGTAGCAGAACATCCCGCCTTGTGAATATCCGGCGAGGTGGACGTCGCCTCCGGTGATGGCGCGCATCTCATCGACCGCCGCATCCAGCGCCAACACGTGATCGGCCAGGTTCCGCTCGAGCCCGCCGGGTTCCTTCTCGGGCGAACCGAAATCGATCACCCATGGATCGACGCCGTTCTCGATCAGCGTGCGCACGCCGCTGGCCTGCGGTGATACGTCGAACACGTCGGCGGTCAGCATCAGCGGCGGCACCAACAGCACCTGGGGCCGGCCGGCGGCGCCGTCGGTCCGGTAGCGCCGCAGCCGATGGATCCTGCCCTGCGCGACGACGTCGAACGGCGCCGGTTCTTCGCCCGTCTCCAGCCCGCCGTAGCGGGCTACCTCGACCCAGTTACGCGCGGTTGCCACAACCCTGTCGAACATCGAGTGCACCCTTCGATCGGCGTCCAGGGCAGATCATGCCAACCCCGTCCGCATCATGAGCGGCAATTAGGAGGTCACCACGGCAACTTCACCGCCAGTCGGCCGGCCGTCTGCCCCGTCGACCGCAGGTGAACGTCAGTCGAGCGCACCGGATCAAGGACGCGGGTCAGGAATGTGAGTTCGTCAGCAAGTGCCTGTTCGTGGCACGGCCCGTCGTAGAAGTCGAAGTGGTCCGCTGGGTATTCGCACAGGTGGGCCAGGTATCCGGCCTTTTTGGCCGTGCGGCGGGCGGCATCCGCAGGGGCGACCAGGTCGCTGGTTCCGACCTGAACCAGCAGTGGACACTCCAGGGCGCTCGCGTGCACGGTGGGCCGGTTGAACGCCATTTCCAGCACCGTGCGGGCGGCAAACTCGTTACGCCAGGTTGGACCCGCCATGGCGGTATAGGCCTCCTCGGCTCCTGGCGTCGTGATGGCTGCGGTGCCGCCGGGTTGCGCCACGAGCGGCAGGTAATGCGGGCGGCGGCCGAGCCGGGCCCCGGCGGCGTCGAGCAGCCCGTGCGCCACGACGCGGGCTACCAACCCGGTGCCACTCTCCCGGGCTGCCTGCATCAGAGCGGCGAACCCATCGGTGGCGGGGCACATTGACACGACGGCCGCCACCCGCTTGTCCTGGGCGGCGACGGCGATGACGTGTCCACCGGAATACGAGGTGCCCCACAGCGCGATCCGGTCGCGGTCTACCCCCGGCATGTCTCTCGCGGCGGCGATCGCGGCGTGGTAGTCCTGCCGCTGCTTGTTGACCGAGATATCTTGGCGCGGTTCGCCTTCCGAATCGCCAAAGCCCCGGTAGTCGAACACCAACACGTCCATGCCGGCAGCGGCAAAAGGTTCGGCGAACGCGAGCAGGCCGCTGTCGCGGGTACCGCCGAACCCGTGCGCCATGACCACGCACGGCCGGCCATCCCGGCCGGCCAGCGCGTCGCTCCCCGCGGTCAGATGCCAAGCGGCGCAACGGGTGCCGTGACTGATGAAATAGAAGTCCTTCATCATGATCGCTTCCTTCCTCGGTCAGGCCACCGACAGCGAACTGGTGGCTGGGGTGAAGGCCAGGGCGGGATCCTCGACGGGACCGTTGCGGAGCCGTTCGACGTCCACCTCGTACGCGTGTTTGAGGGTCCAGGGACCGCTGGTGCCACCGTGCGGGAACTTCGCGACGGCCCGCTGGACGTAGCCGGAAGTCATGTCCATCAACGGAAGACGCTCCATCGTCGGGTCATCGAAGACGGGTACCACGGTGCCGTAGTTGTGCTCGTCCATGTAGTCCAGCAACCGGCAGAAGTGCTCGCAGACCAGGTCGACTTTCAACGTCCAGGCGATGTTGGTGTAGCCGATGGCGAAGGCCATGTTGGGTACGCCGGACAACATCATCGCCTTGTACACCATGTGGTCGGGCAGGTTGACCGGCTTGTCGTCCACGCTCAAGGTGATCTTGCCGAACGGCGTCATGTTCAGTCCGGTCGCGGACACGATGATGTCGGCGGCCAACTCCTGGCCGGACCTGAGCAGGATCCCGTGCTTGGTGAACCGCTCGATGTGGTCTGTGACCACCGAGGCCTTGCCCGACGAGATCGTCTGGAACAGGTCGCCGTCGGGCACCATCGCCAGCCGCTGCTGCCACGGGTTGTAGTTCGGGCTGAAATGCGTGTCCACGTCGAAACCCTCGGGCAACTGACGAGCCACATTGGCGATCAACAGCTTTCGCATCAGCTTCGGGTACCGCATGCACAGCTTGAAGAGGGTACGGGCCAGGGCGATGTTCTTGCGACGCACGATCTTGTATGCGCGCTCGTGGCCGAGCACCTTGTTGAGCACGTTGGCCGTCGGGTCGGACGCCGGGATCGAAAATACGTAACTCGGCGAGCGCTGCAGCATGGTGACGTGCGCGGCCTTGTCTGCCATGTTCGGGATCAACGTGACGGCGGTGGCGCCACTGCCGATGACGACTACGTTCTTGCCGGCGTAGTCGAGGTCGGTCGGCCAGAGCTGCGGGTGAATCACCGGGCCCTCGAAGTCGTCGACGCCCGGGAAGTCCGGGATGTAGGGGTTCTCGTAGTCGTAGTACCCGGTGCCCAGGAACAGGAACCGCGAGGTGAAGGTGGCCGCCTGCCCCTGGTGCGTCGTCGTGACGGTCCAAAGTCCGTGCCGGGAATCGAAATTGGCCGTCTGTACCCGGTACCCCAACTGAAGGTGGTCGGCGAGGTGGTTCTCCGCCACCGTCTGCTGCAGGTAGTCCAAGATGATGTGCCCGTCGGCGATGGCCTTGCGGTGCGTCCACGGTTTGAACCCGAAGCCGAAGGTCGGCATATCGGAGTCCGACCGGATGCCCGGGTACTGGTGCAGACTCCACGTCCCGCCGATCGTGTCCCGCCCTTCCAGCACCACAAACGAGGTACCCGGCCGAAAAGTCTTCAGGTGGTACGCCATTCCGATACCGGAAATCCCGGCGCCGACGATCAGGACGTCGATAGGAGTCGTGGTGGCGGTCATGGGGCCCTCCTCGCCGACCTGGCATGTGTACCTGGGACGTTAGTAGTCCGCCGGGCTGTCCACGCTGGGTTTCGAATAGCTACTTGGAAGCCGCGACAGCCTTCGCGAATTCGTCGATGGCGTCAACCATTTGGTGCAGCCCCGGCTGTTCGAGCGGGTAGTGGCCGGCGTTGTCGAGCACGACCTTCTTCACAGGCACGTTGGTGATCCGGTTCGGGAACGGATCGCTGAGATGCGTCGGTGTCCACCGGTCTGCCCCGGGCTGGTAATCCAGGTAGGACGCGAGAAACGCCATGGACACCCAGTTGCTAGCCTTCCCATCGTCGATGCTTAGCCCGCCTGCGTAACGGTCACTCGTCCGGCGTCCCCTCATCCGTCCGAGGGCAGTCCAGGGGCTCGGTATGCGATTAGCTGGACTAAGCGATTTGGATGCAATTGTGGCGGCTTATCCGCCACGTCTCCTCTTCCGAGTCCCCCTCCGTGGGCTACCCGTTCGTCCGATGCGGCCGCGGCCTGACCCGTTGCCAGGGTTGTACGAGTACGAGTGGGAACGCGCGCGGCAACAGACGCGCGACCCCCGCGCGTTCGTGGGCATCGACGATCCCGCCGAGCAACAGCGATTGAACGACTCGTCGCCTGTCGTCATCGCGGCAAGGCGCAAGCTGGCCCAGTTCGAAGCCGGTCAGCCCGTGCAGTGTTCGAAGCCGTCGTTGCGCGACTTTCCGGCCGCAGCCGGGATCGGCTGGCTAGCCGAGCGGACGAGCGGTGTCGCGCAGATCGAAGTTAGTGCAGATGACGCTATCCGCCGGTTGGCCGGTTACGGTGCTGGCGGCGGTGGAGGCGGCATACCCGGCACTGGCGGGCTGAATGTGGGCTGTCCCCCCATCTGAGGGGGAGCCGGATAGTCCCAGCACGTTCCTGGTCCCTTGCCGTCCGTCCCGAGGGATGTGCACACGTGATAGCTGCCGTCGGGGTTGTAGCAGGTAGTACGCACCCCGATGGGCACGTTGTACATGGTGTTCCACTCGGATTTGCAGTTCTGGCCGGGGTCAGCCTTTGCGACGCCGATACTTTGCAAAAGCGCGCCAGCCGTGACTGCAATCAGTAGCGCAATGGACTCAATCGCTAGTTGATCGCGGAGCTTCATGTCAACCACCTAACCCGCGTAGGAGTTGAGCGTCCGCTATCGGCGCGTCCTAGCGAAAGGGTCCTTCGACCTCGCACGTCCGCCACTCGCCCTCCCTAGTAGTGGGGACGGCTCAGTGCGCTTGAGCAACCGCCCGCCGCGTGGGGATGAACCGCAGCCGGTGCCCGCCGATGTCCAGCGGTTCCTCGGGCGCGCCGACGGGTGGCCGGTCGCACATGTCGACCAGTGACAGCATCAACGCCAGCTGGCCATGGATCACCTCGGCGTGCGGCGCGGCGGCCAGCATGAGGTTCATCGCGCCGCACTCGTCGGCCTCGAGATGGCCGAACGAGATCCAGCACAGTTTCTCCAAGGCATCGCCGATGGTCAGCATATGGTCATCGGCTACCTGCAGGGCGGCCCAGCCAGCCTGCACAATCACGCGCACACCGGCCAGTTGTGCCGCGCTGCGGATGGTGTCGGACAGCTGTTCGGCGCGGGCCCGGGTGGTCATCATGCTGCCGAACCCGACAAACACCGGAGCGGGGCCGGCGGCAAGGAAATCTGCGAGGCCGGAGGGCGGTCGCCACCCGCCGGTACCCGCGGGCCACCAGTATCCGGTGACCGTCAAACCGGGTCGCCAGTCCGGCGGACGGGGCGCCAACAATGGCGAATACCCATGCAGGACAGGCCATTGCGCTGCGGTGCGTTGTCGGCGCAGGCGGCGGGCCGACGCGCGCGGCAGCCCCAGGTCGCGGCGGAAGCCCGCGACCACGCCGCCGTACAGGCGATCGACCAGCATTGCACCCGCGTTGGCCGCGGCCCGGTTGCCGACCGCCCCGGCCGACCACGCGCCCAGAATCGCCGGCGGGTACCACGCTGTGGCTGACAGTGGCTGCAATCGAATCCCCAGGGAGGGAATGTCTTTGGCTTCGGCTAGTGAGTGCCCGACCATTTCGGCGAACGGCGACAGCAGCAGGGCGTCGGCGGGTTCGTCAGCGACCGCCGAGAGAATGTCGCGGCCCAAAGCGCGCATGCCTTTTGGTGAGGCGAACGCTGCCAAACCTTTCATCGGGGATACTTCGGCGCCGTCGTCGGCAAGCTGCAGATCTGCGGGCAGCTCGCGAAAGCGCAAGCCGCAGTTGGTGATCATATCGGCAAAAGGTGGGTAAGCGGCGATGGTGACCTGGTGGCCGGCCTGCCGCAGGGCGACGCCAACCCCGGTCAGTGGGGCGACGTCGCCGCGGCTGCCGACCGCGATGATCACCACCCGGCTCACTGACTCACCGCCACGGCGCGACCGAAGATCGCGACCAGGTCCTCGCCGTAGGCGCGGGCGTCGAAGGCGGGTTCGCGCAGAATCTTCTCTACTACGGCATCGACCGCGCCCCGCAGAGCGAGCGCCATCGACGCGATCGGGAAATCGCCGAACTCGTGATCCCGCTGCCCCGCGCTCAGGATCAGAATTGGATCCAGAACAGCCAGCTCTTCCTGCAATTCCGGGGGTAGGCCCAGCTCCTCAAAACGGCGCCCGTCGCTCGGCTGATATCCCGTACCGAGTTGCGTGAGGGCGGTCAGATGCGAACGGTGCGTATCGAAGTACGCGATGCTGCCCCTGATGTAGGCGGCCAGCTTGCCCGTCGCGGTGGACTCCGAATCGACGGCGGGTACGACATAGGACAGTGCCGTCCGGTACATCTCCTCGATGATCGCCTCGACCAAATTGTCCTTGGTCCCGAAGTGATACAACACCGCGCTCATCGCCAGCCCAACCCGATCGGCGATCTTGCGCACTGACGCCTGGGCCCATCCGATCTCGGCGATCACCTCGATCGCGGCGCTGACAATCTGTGCCCGTCGCGCCGACTGGGTGAAGGTCGCCGGTTTGCCCGGATCTGATCGCATAATCTGATATTAGATCGGTTGATCAGTGCGAGAAAGTGGTCGCCGGGAACAAATCCGGAACCCGCCCCGTTGGACCCGTCGACAACAAGTTGAGTGAATCAGACTCAAGTATGGCTTGACAGGCGACCCCGCCGCAGAGCAAGCTTGAGCGCAGTTCGCTCAGATTATCTACTCATGTCTATTCAGGAGGCATCACTATGGCTCGTGCGGTCGGTATCGACCTCGGGACCACCAACTCGTGCGTCGCGGTCCTCGAAGGCGGCGACCCCGTCGTCGTCGCGAACTCGGAGGGCTCCCGGACCACCCCGTCGGTCGTCGCATTCGCCCGCAACGGCGAGGTGCTGGTCGGCCAGCCCGCCAAGAACCAGGCAGTGACCAACGTCGACCGGACCATCCGTTCGGTGAAGCGGCACGTGGGCACCGACTGGTCCGTCGAGATTGATGGCAAGAACTACACCGCGCAGGAGATCAGCGCGCGCACGCTGCAGAAGCTGAAGCGCGACGCCGAGGCCTACCTCGGTGAGGACATCACCGACGCGGTCATCACGGTCCCGGCCTACTTCAACGACGCCCAGCGCCAGGCCACCAAGGAAGCCGGCCAGATCGCCGGTCTGAACGTGCTGCGCATCGTCAACGAGCCGACCGCGGCCGCGCTGGCGTACGGCCTGGACAAGGGTGAGAAGGAACAGACCATCCTGGTCTTCGACCTCGGTGGCGGCACCTTCGACGTCTCGCTGCTGGAAATCGGCGAGGGCGTCGTCGAGGTGAAGGCGACCTCGGGCGACAACCACCTCGGTGGTGACGACTGGGACCAGCGCATCGTCGACTGGCTCGTGGAGAAGTTCAAGGGCACCAGCGGCATCGACCTGACCAAGGACAAGATGGCCATGCAGCGGCTCCGTGAGGCCGCCGAAAAGGCCAAGATCGAACTGAGCTCGAGCCAGAGCACCTCGATCAACCTGCCCTACATCACCGTCGACGCCGACAAGAACCCGCTGTTCC
>JARLGS010000989.1 GCA_031292695.1 Mycobacterium sp.
ATCAACTTCATTCACCCGAAGGATGCCGGCGGCGTGCTGATCGAGCTCGTTGAGCCCGCCAAAGATTCAGCTCACTGACATCTGCTGACGCGGCCCACTGGTTAGCGCCGCATCAGGACCATTTTCGCGTCGGGCCGCGGTTGCCTCGATTCGCCCAGCACGGCGCATGCCAATGCCGCCGGTCCTCGGCGTCGTCGATGCGCAGCACCACCACATGCGCTGTGCCCGGCCGGATTTCATGATCGCACCCCGGGCAACGGTAGGTCTTGACGGCACGCGAGCCCGGCACGGGCCGCACCTCGTAGTCATAGCCGTCCGGCCCGGCCTCCACCCGACGAGCGGAAAAACCCGGAGGCGGCAGCTCCCGCCGCGGCTGCTGCGGACGCCGCCTGGGCATCAGAACAACCGGAACTCGTCGTTGTCCATGCCCCGCATCTTATCGTAATCCAGTGTCACACAACGGATTCCACGATCCGTGGCGAGGGTTCGAGCCTGCGGCTTGATCTGCTGGGCCGCGAACACGCCGGCCACCGGTGCCAGCACACTGTCGCGGTTGAGCAAATCCAGGTACCGGGTCAGCTGCTCGACACCGTCGATCTCGCCGCGCCGCTTGATCTCGACTGCGACCGACGCGCCGGTCTCGTCCCGGCACAGCAGATCCACCGGGCCGATCGGCGTCGGGTATTCACGGCGCACCAACGTGTAGCCCACCCCGAGCAGCTCGACGTGCTCGGCGAGCAGTTCCTGCAGATGCGCCTCGACGCCGTCCTTGACCAGACCCGGGTCCACCCCGAGCTCGTGGGTGGAATCGTGCTCGATGTCTTCCACCGTGATGCGCAACTGCTCGCCGGTCTTGTTCTCTATCACCCAGACGAAGGCGGAACTGCCCTCAAGCTCGCCGGCCTCTTCGGTGACCCAGCAGGGCGGCGTCATCCAGTTCAGCGGCTTGTAGGCGCGATCGTCGGCGTGCACACTCACCGATCCGTCCGCCTTGAACAACAACAGGCGACGGGCCGACGGCAGGTGTGCGGTCAGACGTCCGACGTAATCCACGGTGCACTGGGCGATGACGAGACGCACCCGACCCACCTTAGGGGCACCGGGTTCTGTAGCCGGGAAGCGGCCGTCAAATGACACGTCCGGCTAGGTCAACGAATTAGGCTGGCGCCACCATGACTGTCGAGAGACCCGCGGCACCCCGCCTGGCGCGGGTACGGGAGGCCATCACCCCGCGGGTCACCCACGAGTACGGGTCGTGGCTGTTGGGCCGGGTGTCGGAGAGCAAGCGCCGCCGCCGGGTCCGGATTCAGTTGATCCTGACCGCCTTCGTCATCGGGGCCAACATCGTCGGCGTGATCGTCGCGTCGTTGGTGACCACGGTGCTGTTTCCCGTCCCCAACGTATTCGGCCCCGACGTCTGGTGGATCACTGTCGCCTTCACCCCACCCTTCATCGTCGCGACGTTCGTGATCGGCGCCATCTGGGCGAGCAGCCGGGTCATCGCAAGCGTGCGGTGGGCACTCGACGACCGTCGGCCGACCCCCAAGGACCAACGCAGCGTCTTCCGCGCTCCGGGCCGGCTCACCCGGGTGCTGCTGTTCCTGTGGTTCGCCGACGCCGCGGTGCTCACCACGATGTACGCCGTCCACGACGCCGACTTCATTCCGAAGTTCGTGCTGGGCATCACATTTCCCGGCATCGTGGTGGCCACGAGCTGCTACCTCTTCACCGAATTCGCGCTGCGCCCGCTCGCCGCACAGGCCCTTCAGGCGGGACGGCCGTCGGCCCGGTTGGAGTCCGGCATCATGGGCCGCACCATGCTGGTGTGGGCACTGGGTTCCGGTGTTCCGATGCTCGGCATCCTGTTGGCCGCCGTGGTCGCACTGAGCATGAACACCCTGACCGAAACCCAATTCGAGTTCGCCATCGCCATTCTGGCGTTGTTCGCCTTGATCTTCGGTTTTCTCCTGATGTGGATTCTGGCCTGGCTGACCACGACTCCGATCCGCATCGTGCGCGACGCCCTCAGCCAGATCGAGGCCGGCAACCTGGACACCGACCTGGTGGTGTTCGACGGCACCGAATTGGGCGAGCTGCAGCGCGGATTCAACTCCATGACGCACGGGCTGCGGGAACGCGAACGGGTGCGCGACCTGTTCGGCCGGCACGTCGGGCGCGAGGTCGCCGTCCTCGCCGAACAGCAGAAGCCGCAACTCGGCGGCGAGGAACGGCATGCCGCGGTGATCTTCGTGGACGTCATCGGCTCGACGCAGTTGGTGGCCAGCCGGCCGGCTGCCGAAGTCGTCGACCTGCTGAACCGGTTCTTCGCGGTGGTCGTCGACGAGGTGGACCGGCACCACGGGTTGGTAAACAAGTTCGAGGGCGACGCAGTCCTCGCGGTGTTCGGCGCGCCGGTGTCGTTGCAGTGCACCGAGGGCGACGCCCTGGCCGCCGCCCGGGCCATCGCCTCGCGATTGCGCGACGAGGTGCCTGAACTTCAAGCCGGGCTCGGGGTGGCAGCCGGCACCGTGGTGGCCGGCAACGTCGGGGCCAAGGAGCGATTCGAATACACGGTGATCGGCGGCCCGGTGAACGAGGCCGCCCGGCTGTGCGAACTCTCCAAGTCCGTGCCAGGGCATCTAGTGGCCGCCGCGAGCATGCTCGATGCCGTCACCGAATCGGAATGTGCGAACTGGACTTTGGGCGACACCGTGACGCTGCGCGGGCTGTCCGAGCCGACGCAGTTGGCCGTGCTGGCCTGAAATTCACAGCTTCGGGACCGGCCGGGACGGCGCAAACGGAGGACCATGGTGACTATGAACCGACATATCGCTCTGGCCGCGGCTGCCGGTGCGCTCGCGATGTCGTTCGCACTGGCTCCGTTCGCCGTGGCAGACCCCAGCCTCGACACCGGCGGTTCGGCGGCCGACGTCATCGACAACCTGCAGGCCGAGGGGTACCTCGTCCAGATCAATTGGACCAACGGTTTCGACACCAAGCCGCTGGACGAGTGCTGGGTCTTAGGGGTCAACAACCCGGGCAATTTCAAACCCGGCGGCACCGTCGCGGCAACGGTCTACGTCGACGTGCAGTGCCCCAACCACGACTGGTGACGGACCGGCCGCCTACGCCTGGGGGTACGGCGCAAAGCGGTTGTTGAATCCCGCCTTGCGCTGATCGATGGCCGCTTGTCGTTCGGCCGCAGTGACATACGTCGTGCCTGCCGGCAGCACGCTGCCGAGGTCATCGAGTGACACGACCTGCGAACTCACCTTCGGCGAGTTGGTACCAGTGGGGTCGATGTCCTGGAAGCGAATCGAGATGGTGCCCTGATTCAGGCCGCCGGTCGACACCCAATTAGCCACACCGGGATCCGTCGGAGACACCACGATGGTGTAACTGCCATCCGGATTGGCGACGGACTGCGCGATGTTCAGGCTGGTCTGCTGATCCCAGTAGTTGTTGGTGATGGTCCAGTCGTTGGTCACGGGCACCACGAAGTAGCCGGCGTCGCCGGGCGTGATGGTCAGTACCAGTGCCTGCTGATTGGTCAGCTGGAAGTACCCCGCGCTCTGCACCTGGGTCGACAGGAACGTCGCGTTGCTCTCCGGATCGGTGAAGACGTTGGGCGCCTTCTGTTTTCCGGACGAATCCTGAGTGGCCACCGCCATGTACTGAGGCTCCATCTGCAGACCGAGCGCCAGGATCACCGACGCCTCCAGGCCCTGCAGGAACGTCGGCATCACCGGCAGCGGCGGGATGAGCGACACCAGGTCGGTCAGGAGCGGGTTGCCGGCGACGAACGACCCCAAACCCGGGATGGCGAAGCCGCCGATCTGTGCGAACAAGCTGTCCGGCGGTCCACCGACCCGCTGGATGGACAGACTCATCGGAGACTGGGCATTCCAGTCCGACAGCGTATTTCGGGCCACGATCAGCGTGGTGTTGGTCGGGATCTGCAGATGGTTGGTCTGCCCGGGGGCGGCCGGAGCGGAACTGACCGTGACGGTGAACGTGCCATCCGGGTTGATCTGCATGTCCTTGGCGTTCAGCACCGCGGCCGTCGTGCCGCCGAGGCCGGTGAGCACACTGAACGTCGTTTCAGCGGGCATCTCCCCGGGAGCGAACTTCCCGGTGATGACGTAGGTCGACGTCGAGTTGACCCCCATCATGCGGTAAATGGTGTCCGGGTTGTCGTACAGGATGCGGGTACCGGTGATCGCCTGGCCGAACCAATCATGTGGTGGCATAACCATTTCGAGCACCGAGGGGTTCATCGAGTTGAGCAGTTGGTACTCCATGGCGGCCTGTTGCGCATATTCGTTGACGGCGTTGCCGAGCTGGTCCAGATTCGTCTGATCCGGCCCACCGGCCTGGGAGTACTGCTGGTTCGCGTTGAAGTGGAACGCCCAGCCCAGAATCAACTTCATGAACTGCATCGGCAGCGTGTTGACGATGGCGTTGGCGTTCTGTTCAGCGGTCAGCTGCTGGGAAGTCCCCAGCACCGAGGCCGCGCTGGGGATCGCAGTCGGCGCTGCCGCAAATGTGGTTGTGGTGGAGGATGCTTCGGTCTCCCGGCGGGTCGCGCCGAGCAGTGCCGACAGTGCGGCATCCTGCACCGGAGCCACTGGATCGCCCGATGCGTTGGCGCTCGGGCCCGCGTTCAGTCCCACTGCCGACAACACACTGGACACCAGGCCCCCGACGAATGCGACCGGAGTCTCGGCCGCCGCAACCGGCGCCGGCGCGGACGCCGTCGGCGTGGTCACCTCCACCGCGGTCTTCGGTACCGGCTCCGCGCTCGGCGTCGGATCGGTCTTCTGCGTCGCACCGACCGGGATTGCCGAAAGCTCCTGTCCGACAACTGCAGTCGCGGGCTTGGGTATGTTGTCCACGCCGGTTGGACGCGTCGACTTCTTTCCCGAACTCACGACGGTCGGTTGCTTGCTCGCTTGCGTACCCGGGTCACTGCCGTCGCTCCCGGCACCATCGGCGCTGGCACCGCCTTTGTCCGCCTTGGACTTCCCGCTCTTGTCCTTGTCGGCGCCGGAACCCTTGTCAGAGCCCTTGTCCTTCTTGCCCTTGTCCGCGTTGGGCTTGTCCGCGTTGGGCTTGCCGTCCGCATCCGACTGCTGCTTGCCCGACTGAATTTTGCCGGAAGGCCCCACGGCATGTCCGCCGGACGTCCCGGTGCTTGCACCTCCAGCGCCCGAGGCCCCACCACTCGACGCTCCAGCCGATGCACCCGAGGACGAGCCACCTGCATCGCCCGGTGTCGCGAATGCGATGCCCGGACTGTTGGCAACTGCCAGGCCGATCCCCAGCGCGACGGCCAGCGCGCCGACTCGTCCGACGAATTTGGCTGCGCCACTTGGCAACTGCTCATGAAAGTTCATTGACATGCGCTTTCTGTGGACCCCGACTAAAACGCGTTCCAGTTATAACAAAGCCCAACACACAAGTCAGCAGAAAACGAGACATATGATTAAATTTGTCTCGTCGGCCACGTTGATGTCGTTTTTCCGCTAGTACTGGACCGGGTCGCATGCCATTGTCGAAGCATGTACGACGACTTCGACCGCTGCTATCGGGCAGTCCAATCCAAGGACGCCCGGTTCGACGGTTGGTTCGTCACGGCGGTCCTCACGACGGGTATCTACTGCCGGCCCAGCTGCCCAGTCCGCCCGCCCTTCGCCCGCAACGTCCGCTTCTACCCGACTGCGGCGGCCGCCCAGCGTGCGGGATTCCGCGCTTGCAAGCGCTGTCGGCCCGACGCGTCTCCGGGGTCCCCCGAGTGGAACATCCGCACAGACGTCGTCGCCCGCGCCATGCGCCTGATCACTGATGGCACGGTCGACCGGGAAGGCGTGACGGGACTGGCCGCCAGGGTCGGCTACACCACCCGACAACTCGAGCGATTGCTCCAGGCCGAGGTGGGCGCCAATCCATTGGCGCTGGCGCGAGCCCAACGCAGCCAGACCGCACGCGTCCTCATCGAAACCACGCAACTCCCGTTCGCGGACGTGGCGTTCGCCGCGGGCTTTTCCAGCATCCGCCAGTTCAACGACACCATCCGGGAAGTCTGCGCGCTTACCCCGACGGAACTCCGTCAGCGTGCACAGGTCCGCTTCGCGCCGAACGAAACCCAGGGCACCGGAACACTTTCCGTGCGCCTTCCGGTCCGGACACCATTCGCCTATGAAGGCGTTTTCGGGCATCTCGCGGCGGCCGCGGTACCCGGCGTCGAAGAGGTCCGCGACGGCGCCTTCCGCCGCACCCTTCGACTACCCAACGGTGCCGGCATCGTCGGGCTGTCGCCGCGGACCGACCACGTGCAATGCACCCTGGTACTTGACGACTTCCGCGACCTGGCCACCGCCATCGCACGATGCCGCCGGCTCCTCGATCTGGATGCCGACCCAGAGTCGGTGGTCGACGTTCTCAGCGCGGATCAGCAGCTCGCACCGATCGTCGCCAAGGCGCCGGGACAACGCATCCCCCGCACCGTCGACGAGAACGAGTTGGCGCTGCGCGTGGTCATCGGCCAGCAGGTATCCATGAAGGCTGCGGCAACGCACACCCGACGGCTGGCGGTGGCCTACGGCGCGTCGATCAACGACCCAGTGGGAGGCTTGACCCACGTCTTCCCATCCGTCACCCAGCTCGCCGAGATCGATCCGAGCCGGTTGGCCTTCCCCGAATCGCGTCGGCGCACACTCATCGCACTGATCGACGCACTCGCAGCCGGCACCGTCGAGCTCGACGCCGGCTCCGACTGGCTACAGGCGCGGACGCAATTGGCCGAACTACCCGGGATCGGGCCGTGGACAGCCGAGGTCATCGCCATGCGTGGGCTCGGTGACCCCGACGCATTTCCCGCCAGCGACCTAGGGGTACAGATCGCCGCCAAACAGCTTGGGTTACCAGGAAATCCACGACAGCTGATCGAGCACAGTGTCCACTGGCGCCCCTGGCGTGCGTATGCGACACAACATCTCTGGACCTCCCTGGAACATGCGGTCAATCAGTGGCCGCCCCCGACTGCCGACCCGATATCAACGCCCCTCAAGGAGCAGAAATGACCGACAGCTTGCAGACCCGGACCATGCAGAGCCCGGTTGGCACCATCACGCTGGCGGGGCGCGACGGCCGCCTCCGGCATCTGCGCATGGATGATCAGACCTACGAACCCAGCCGGGCCGGGTGGGAACCAGACGACGAAGCATTCCCCCAAGCCGTCGAGCAGCTGATTGCGTACTTCGCCGGCGAACTACAGGAATTCGATCTGGAACTCGACCTCATCGGTACTGAATTCCAGCGCCGCGTTTGGGGTGCGCTGCTCACTATTCCTTACGGTGAGACGCGTTCCTACGGCGAAATTGCCTTGCAGATCGGATCGCCCGGAGCTTCACGAGCGGTCGGATTGGCGAATGGCCACAATCCTGTCGGCATCGTCGTGCCCTGCCATCGAGTGATCGGGGCGAACGGCAGCCTCACCGGATACGGCGGCGGGTTGGATCGCAAGAAACTGCTGCTCGATCTCGAGAAGAGCCGTTCAGGTGCCGAGGAGCCGACGCTGTTCGATTGATGGAATGACCTGAGTCAGGCGCTCCACCGGGAGCTGCCTCGACTCCCGGAGCGGGAGCCGGTGGTCCTCCCGACGGGGTGGCAGGGGTCCTCCCTCATCGTGCAGTGGCGCGCGGATCCGCGGGGCCTGTGGGTCGCCGGACGCGCGATCTGTGGCCGGCGTGGTTCGCGCTCACTAGTGAGTGCCTCGAGGAATCGGGCGCGTCTGACGACGATTTCTGCAAAGCGAAATCGAGGTTGGCCTTGATGCGTGGTTTTTGGTTTTCCGGGACCTCCGACCACTCCAGCAATTCCTGGCAAGCCGCTGCACTGTTCTCGTAGTCGCCCAGCCAGTAGTCGGCGACCGCCAGTTCGTCCAGGCAACGCCAGGTGTAGTACTCACGGTCGAGAAATAGGGTGTCGGTGGGCTTCTCGATCTCCAAACCTGCGGCCGCGAACAGCCGCGCCGAGGCCATGTGGTTATGCTCCCGCAGGTAGCGCGCCAAGTTGCCCAGCACTTCGGCCCGCGTCGGCCGGAAATCATAGGCGCGCATATACAGGTGGACTACAGCAGCCTCGTCCAGGTTCAGACGTTCAGCGATACACGCGCATTGATACATCGAATACCAAACTTCTTCGTCCCAACCGCCCATGGTGATCCGGCGCTCGTACGCTGCCAGTGCCCGCTCCAAGTGACCGGCGTCGCGATGGCTCTGGGCAAGGTAGAACACGTAGCGGTCATTGTCAGGCTCGTCCTGCAACGCGCGCTCTAGCACTTGCGCATCGTTGCTGTACTTCTCGTGTTGACTGACCTGGCTACGTCCGCCGTCGAAGTAGCCGACGATGCACGGGCCGTCGAGTCGACCACCGGGTCGTTCTACGTCGCAGTCGGGGTACTCGTGCAGCACACCGACAAAGCGCCAGTCGCAACTGTCGCGCAGCAGGCTTCTGCGCCAAAACTCGTTCTCGGCAACGCCGTTGACGTGCAGCACGTCATAGTAATCCAGATCGAGCCTGGGCCATTGGAATCCGTCCGGTACCACCAGCTGCTCGTCGGCGTCGATGATCAACATGAAATCGGCCTTGCCACGCGCCAATTCGAGCGCTTCAGAGCGGTTGGTGCCGAAGTCTTGCCACGGCCGGTAGTGCAATTCACCCGGTATACCGGCCAGCATTTCCTTGATGAGCTCGGGCGTTCCGTCAAAGGAACCGGTATCGACAATCACCCAATAATCGATCAATCCCCTGACCGATTCCAGACAACGGCCAATCACATGCCGCTCGTCTTTGACTATCATATTCAAGCAGATCGTTGGGACCATAGGATCTCCTCGGGTGTGCGATGCCAGTGTCCGATCAGCCCAGCTTGATGTCCGGTGGCACGCTTTGGCCATACGCGGGCTCCGCTGCGATGACATCGCGGATCAGTATCTGACCGCCGGCATCGCCCGATCTCACCATCAGGACACCGAGATTGAACTTCGCCGCCAGTGAATCGGGAGTCAGATCGAGAACGCGCCGATACAGCGACATGGCGCGCGTGGGGTCGGTATCGGTGTTCATGACGGCCAGGTTGAACAACGGGTTCACGAAGGTGGGGTCGATGGACAAAGCGATGCCGTATTCGCGCTCCGCCTCCGCCACCATGTTCCGTCCTTGATACAGGTGCCCCAGGTTGAAGTGGGCAAACTTGTTGTCGGGGTCCTGGTAGGAAGCTGTCAGGTAGGACCCGAACGCGGCGTCGAGATCCCCCCTCTGCTCCGCCTCAATACCTTGCGCAACGATCGCGTCGCTCGACATCCCAACGAACGTTGTGAATTTAGTCGGCGGGGCAACATGTTTGGCGTGCCGATACAGCGTCACCGTCGGTGTTTGCCTAACGGATTCAAAACTCGACAGGAACCATTGACTCAGTTCGGGAGTCCATGGGACGTAATTACTAAGTGGCGCAACCAGCGCGACGTAATCCGCGCGGTCGATCAGGTCGGCAAAGGCAGTGACGAATTCGGCCGGATACGTGCCCGCGTACAGCCCATGCCGATCGGTCCGGGCGATCCATTCCCCATACGGATCGATCATCGTCGGGCATTTGTCGTTGTTCGAGGTGAACCGGTCCGCAACGATTGCGAACGTGGTGACGTCGGTGACCAGACACGCTCCAGCCGGCACCGTCGCCTTGATGACGTCCGCTGGGTTGAACGAACCCTTCAGCAGCGCACGGGCATGTGCGGCGTCCTGCACCACCAATGCTGTGCACAGCACGCCGGCTAGAACGAAACCCAACAGTGGCGATACCCGCTGGGTGGAGTTGGCGGCTCTTGCGAGCGCCGCAGCCAACAAACCTGCCGCCATGCTGATGAACGCCGCCGGCAAATACGCGTCCTGCGAATACAACTGGCCACCGACCAGTGCCACCGCGACTGTGGCCACCAAGGCCATGACCACGAACCAATCACCGGCGACGAAATCGGTACGCGAGATGAACACCCAATATCCGAAACCTGCGATCAGTAATATCGCGGCGCCGAAAATAATTGCATCGGGCAACTGAATCCAGGAAATGCCCTCGACACCGGCCAATTGCCGGACCTTGAACGCCAGCGACCCAGTACCTGACCACTCATGTTGAAAAGGAGCGATTACGACGTCATCGAGGAATCGGCCGGGAGCAGCAGCAAAGAATGGCAAACAGAGCACCGCGAATATGCCGACCATCGACGCGGCCAATCTTAGTGCGGACTTACGGTGGACAACGGCGACCACAACCACAGCGGCCAGCGCAACCGATACGGCCGCCAGGTCCACAGTGCAGGCAAATCCAAACGCAAGCCCTGCCAATAAGACCCGGCGCGGAGTCGCGATCTCACCAGTTCCGACTAGCAGGACGGTACCGATCAAGCAGAACAGCAATGTGAACGGCGCAAGCATCAACGTGTGAGTCGCATTGATTGCCAACGGGAACAAGGCGAACAACACGCCCGCCGTCGCCGACGCAACCGGACCGCGCCGTCGAACTGCCAATGCCACCAGCACGGCATTCGCAATCGCAACGAACAGTGTTAAGACGCGGGCCAATATCAGCGCCGACGACGAACCCGCAGCAACACCAAACGCCGCGACCGGCGACATCAAGACAGATATCCCTGGGGGATGCAGAAACAGGAAACTGAGATATGGCAGATCACCGTGAATCAGCCTGATCGCCGACCCCAGCAAGATGCCGTCGTCGTAACCCAGACCGCTCGCCGCCGACCCGTGAATACCGGCCAGTGCGAAAGGCTGCGCCAGAACGTACACACCCAAGCACGCGGCTAATAATCCCGGCACTACCAGCGAGAGTCTCTCAGCAGACAGCCATCTCATGCCGATCGGTTGGCTGGAAACCACCGTCTCTAGCTCAAGTTCAGAATGCATCCACTGCCCCTTTATCAGTTGAATCTACGCCTTCGAAAGACATCCGCTGCGAGATAAACGCGGCATCGTCGTTAGACAGATGCCAACCATCAACGACACCTACCGGCACGTCACCAGTCGTGCACCGCCCAATCCGCATAGGCCAACTGGAAGAGTTCAACGCTCGACAACCCGCCGTATCACGTGCACCGGTACACGCTGCCTGTCTTCACTGGCGAGCCCAGAACAAGCAAGCTGGCGTACTCGTCGTAGAGCTTGGTGCACGTACCAGTCGGGGACGTAGGCGTACCGGGCACACCACCTAGGCCCGTCGAGGTCTGAACCGCGTAGGCGGGCACTTCGTAGGTGCCGGCGCCGGGAACACTCGCCGAACAGGTACCACCCAGCCCAGCGAGGGAGCCGGTACAACCCGAAATGGTCACGTATCCGGCCGTCGCACCGGTCGCGCCCTGGGTCCCGGTTGCGCCCGTCGCACCTTGAGCGCCCTGCGTGCCTGTTGCACCGGTGGCACCCGTATCACCCGTCGCGCCGGTGGCGCCGGTGGCGCCGGTCGCGCCCTGAGCACCCGTGGCACCCTGCGTACCTGTCGCGCCCTGAGCACCCGTGGCACCCTGCGTACCTGTCGCGCCCTGAGCACCCGTGGCGCCCTGTGCCCCGGTTGCACCCGTATCACCCGTATCACCCGTGGCACCCTGCGTACCTGTCGCGCCCTGAGCACCCGTGGCACCCGTGGCGCCCTGTGCCCCGGTTGCACCCGTATCACCCGTGGCACCTTGAGCACCCGTCGCACCGGTCGAACCCTGAGCACCCGTTGCACCTTGAGCACCCGTCGC
>JARLGS010000990.1 GCA_031292695.1 Mycobacterium sp.
ACCACCATGTAGGAGTCGCCGCTGGTCTTGACCTTCTCCAGGCCGTGCCGGTCCACCAGCGCGTCCAGATCGGTGTACAGCGCGTCCAGGAACCGGACCAAGTCGGCGGGGGCGGTGTCACTCGCGCGCTGGGTGTACCCCGCGATGTCGGCGAAAAGGATTGAGGCGTCGTCGAATTTATCGGCGATGACAGTGTGCGCCGGGTCCTTCAATCGTTGCGCGATGGACTCGGGGAGGATGTTCGCCAGCAGCGCCTCGGACCGGAGATACTCCGACTGGATCGCGCGCTGCGCGATCGCGTTCTCCCGCAGCACGGACCAGACAGTCGCCATCACGATCAACGAGGCGGACGCGGCAACGAGGATGAAGGAGATCCGCGTCATCAACTCGGATTTCGCGCCGGTGTGCGTCGGGAGGGTCACTTCCAGCACTGCGGCGGCGAGGATGCCCAGGCCCGCGATCACGGCGGCGAACATCAGATGTTCGAGACCCACGATCAGCAAGGTGAGGGCGCCGGCCACAGCGAAGTACAGCAGCAGTCCGGAGGCGGTGCCGACATGTATGCACACAACGGTGACCGAGACGTAGGCGATGAGTACGAAGGCCAGCGGCGCCACCAGCTCACCGAAGCGGTACAGCTTAGGGGTGAGCAGGAACAACGCCGCGCTGACGAGGTTGACGACGCCGATCCACCGTTCATAGGGGCCGGCGGTAAAGCTCTGTAGAGCGAAGAAGACGTCGACCCCGGCGCCGATCCGGCTGGTGCGGGTCAGGATGCGCCGGCTCCGGGCGACGGAAGGGCTCAGAACGTCGGCGTCGGGCCGGAGGCATTCGCGCACGGAGGATGTCGGCACGCACACCGACCGGCGCAAGGCCGCGACCAAGTCGGCGTTCGCCGTTGGTGCCGGGTCACCGGAGAGGCGAGCGTTGTCCATGATCGCCATGGGTCAAGGGTAGACGCGGAGGGCTGATTCTGGTGCCCGCCTGGGCACTGTCCGCTGACAGTGAACACGCGTCACTCTGGGCGCCGACCTTGTCGTTGGGCGCCGGTGGGGGTCCGGCGCGGGCGTGTCGGACCTATTTCGTTGCCATCGGTCATATATGTGCCCTCTGGCGATCAATATCAGAATTGCTGCGAACTGCGATGGTCGTGCGAATTGCTGTTAATGGGGGCGCATGTGTGTCTCTGACCAAGGTAGTTCCACTGGCGCCGTTGGCGACTCGGAATTTACGCGGTGATAAGAAATTCGCCATAGATAAACATCCGAAAGGTATTTAGTTCGACTTTGCATTTGCCTTATGCGCACTCACAGTAGATTTCGAGGAGACTTTGAGATTCGCATACATTTATGTTGGCTTCGCAGTAAATTAACTGCCTGCGTGCCGTTGGCTGGCTGGCAAGCTCGGGCTCGAAAGGTAATTGCCGTGAACCATTTATTGCGTGCCCTGATACTGCGGGCGGTCGTCGTATTGATGCCGCTGGCTGTCATCTGCACCTACTCCGACCTGTCGCCCCGGTCCGTCACGGCCGCGGTCACACCCACCGCCGCCATCGACGACTCGAACACGACCATCGGCATCGCCGATTCCAGCCTTTACGGATTGTCACCGGCGGACATCGATAAGACGCTGACGCAACTCCAGTCGATCGGAGTGCAGAACGTCCGGGTCCTCGTCCCCTGGGGATCGATCGAGCCGTTCGGACCGACCCCCGACTGGACGTTGATGGACAACGTGATGAACGCGGCGGCCGCCCACAACATGGGTGTGCTGGCTGTTGTGGCGGGCACGCCGTTGTGGGCGGGCAGTGCGATTCCTCTCGGTTCCGCCGCGCCCAAGCCGTCCGACTACGCGAGCTTCATTTCGCAGGTAGCGACGCGGTACGGCAGCACCATCTCGGCGTATGAAATCTTGAACGAAGTGAACAGCGCCAGCTTCTATCAGCCGATGGATCCGACCAGCTACACCGCGATACTGAAGGCCGTATACCCGGTGATCAAGCAGATCAACCCGAACGCCACGGTGGTCGCGGGGGCTCTGGCGCCGCTGATGGACGTGGGTGGTCTCACCGCCTCCGCGCCTACCTTCGTGCAAGGGATGTACGCTGCTGGCGCACAAGGCTTTTTCGACGCAATATCCATCCATCCGTACGACTTCAGCGCCAACAACGACCAGCCGCTGTCGGCGCTGTCCCAGGTGGATCAGGTTCACGCGATCATGGTGCAGAACGGCGACGGCACCAAGCTGATCTGGGCCACCGAGTATGGCTGGCAGACCGCGCTTGACGCCAATGGTCAAGCCAGTACGGCTGACCAGACGAGCCAGGCCAACTTTATCCAGGACATGATCACTGCCTGGCGGGCCCTGACGTACACCGGGCCGCTGTACATCTACACCACTCGCGATGGCACCCCCGGTACCGACACCGGCTATGGCATCTACCAGGCCGACTGGACGCCCAAACTGGCGGTGGCGGTGATCCAGCAGGCCATTGCCGACGCAGTGGTAAGCAATCCGGTGACCTCACCGATTGTGGCGCTCGCGCAATTCATCCAACAGGTGGTGGCGCAGGTGCAGCAGGCGCTGACGTCGTTCACCACGGCATTGCAGAATGCGATCACCGCCGCGATCACAGCGGTCACCAAGGCGCTGACGGCGGTATTCAATCCTGCTGCGGCGGTGTCGACCACCACCGGCGCGGCTACTCCGGCCACCGCTGCGACCACAGCCCTGCTGGCCGCCAAGACGTCCGCCGCGGAGTTGCAGACTCAGGTGGCCGAGAAGTCGGCCTCCGAGGCTGGCGCAACCGGCACCGCGGCAGGCGAAAAGGCCACGACGGACGGGACCAAGGCAGTTGATGCGAAGGCGGCCGACACCACGGCAGCCGACCCGAAGACCGCTGATCCCAAAGCAACTGCTGCTGCGGCAACCGACCCGAAGACCGTCGATCCGACGTCGACGCAGCCCACGCCGGCCAGTGCGGGAGCGGATGCAACCAAGGGGACGACAGGCACTGCGGCCGGCACCGAGGCTGGTGACAAGACCGGTACCACGGCGAGTGAACCCGCCGCGGAGACCCCGAAGTCTGATGGGACCAAGGCGGACGGGAAGTCCGATACGTCGAACTCCGGTGCGGCGCAGTCTGATTCGACCAAGTCTGGGGCGTCCACGCCCGAGGCGTCCAAGTCGGGCAGCCAGTCCGGCGCCGCAAACTCCGACGTCAAGCCCTCCGGACAGTCGGGTGCCGTGTCCAATCCCAAGAACGATGCCAGTGATAACGGCAAGGCCGGCCACGAAAAGTCGGACGGCAAGACCGACAGCGGCACCAGCAGCCCGTCCTCGGGTGTGAAGGTGGGCCAAGTCGGCGGACAGTCGGGCACAGCGGCCGCTGCGGCAACTGCCGCGGGCAAGTCCGACAGCTCGAAATCCGTTGATACGTCGTCTGGCAACAAGCACACCCCGCGGGCTGTCAGCAGCGAGCAGTCGAAGTCCGCTGGTCGAGCCAGCAACGATTCGGCCGCCAAGGCCTCGTCGGATTCGGCGGGCAGCCAGAGCCATGAGAACCACGGCTCATAGCTGGGACCGATCCCTCTGACGAGCGTGTGGCTTGCCTAGAACCCAACGGCGTGTCACCTCGGTAAGCCACACGCTTGGCTAGGAGTCGGGGGCTCCTGTGGTCGCGACTGGGGCCTCGACGGGTCTCAGACCGAATAGATCGGATCGCCGATCCCGGCAATGGTTTCGCGCAGTCGGTGGGCGATATCACGGTCCAGCGCAACGAGATTCGCCGCGTGATGCCGGATGTCGGCGGTGTGGTCGTCAGCCATCGACTCACGTGACTCGCGTTCCCTGGCGACAAACCGGTACCGCACCTCGGTCACCGACAGGTCCTCGCCGACGGTGAATTCGTTCGAGCGGGCCTCGTCCACCGCATTCAACGCCAGACGTTTGACGTCCCGGAGCGACGCCGCCCCGGTGTGGGCGATTCGGGCCGCGGTGCGCAATGCGTCGGCCGAGCCGCGGACCTTGACCAGGTCTCGCCAGGCGATATCCTGAGCCGCTTCGGCCGCGTTGCCTTCCCACACGGTGCCACCGGGGCGCATCGTGCCCTGCCACGCGTCGTGAAAAGAGTCTTCCCACAGATCGGCGGTCTGATTCCACTGCGCGGCCGCGTCGACCAGGTGCTGAACATCCCAGTCGGCGATTTGCGCCAGTGTCGGCAATTCGAGATCGGTCATGCCGACTAATCCGTCAATGCTGCGGAGGCCGAGCTGTCGGTGTCTGCATAGGTCCGCCCAGCGGCGGTCAGTGTCGCGGCCACCGACCAGATGCGTTCGGCATGTGCCGTGGAAGCCGCATCGACCTGTGCATGGATTACCGCGACGGCGTCTGCCGTCGACTGCCCGCTGGGCATCGCCGCACCGCCGACGGTGCGGGCCGACAGCGACTGGGCGTGCTGCTCAAGTTGACCGGCGGCAGAAAATAGCCCCTCCGTCGTGACTCGCAATGCCCCCATGCGTGCAGTTTAGCGGTGAGATGTTCATTCGAGAGGTGACTGGCGGGAACCGGACCCCCGTTCCGACGCGACAGTTATTAGGCTGGAACGTAAACCTCTGGTTGCGCTGCGCGCATTTACGCCATTGTGAGGCGGCGCAAGGTCACCTCAGGCGCATTGCAGCGGACGCGGCCGGTATGTCACCACGGCCGAATGAGTGATTCGCGCAGCCGCTTTGGACACCGCGTGGGTCGCACTGCGGTATCCCGGGCCCTGCGGCGACCCGGCCCAAGCCAAGCTGGTGAGCGCAAGTCCTATCAATGCCATTCCTGGTGTCGAGTTTGGCTCTTACCTTGCACGCGAATGGTTTTCGGCACTTTCTGCCGTGGGGGCCCGAAACGACAAGAGCGCTCTACGGTCCGAGTTGGCCGACATCGAATCGGGACTGGAGCTGGACGGGTAGCTATTCGGGTCGGGTGGCGCCGGTGAAGAAGGCGGTGGCCATGATCACCGCGATGACACCGAGCACACTCCACAGCACGAACCCGAAAATCAGCGACACCGGCGACCAGCCGACGCTGGCGAAGATGATCGGGGCGAGAATTAGCCAGAGCAGACGGACGGCGCACGAGCCCGCGAAGATTGCGAAGCCGATGCCGGTGAGCTTTCTCGCCTTCAACGCCTATGACAACCTAGGCAAGCCGATGGGAGATCAGCCGATCGTGAAAGCCGGGGAAGGATCGCCCTCGAGAATATGGAAACCAACGGGAATGCCACCATCGGTCCCGGGCGCACCGGCCGTACCGCCGTAGTAATGGTGGCAGACGTTCATGTCCCAGACCACGTCCGGCGCCGGCAGGCTCGACCCTGGGCACCAATTACGGCTGCATACGCCCAGTCCGTTGCACACACCCGTTGATGGATCGTTGCCAAAACCGGCCTGGGCGGTACCTGTGCTCAGACCCAGGCCGGTCGCCGCGACGACGCCTGACAGCAATGCCCCGGCGAGGATGCGCTTCGGGTTGCGAGTTCTGTTCATGTTCGGTTCCTTAATGGTGGGTGCCCACCTCTGGTTCTTG
>JARLGS010000991.1 GCA_031292695.1 Mycobacterium sp.
TAGGTGCCGCTCTGCAACGAGACTTGGTAGGCGTCCCCGCTCACCGGCGCCAGGCCGTCGGGATTGGGGAAGGTGGCCACGGCCACCTGGGCGATGGTGCGCGTCACGCCGTTGTCGAAGGCGGCGGTGACCAGGCCCGCGGAGTTGATGCTGATCGAGGTCAGGTTGCCGAACGGCGTGCCGTTGGTCGCCACCGACTGCACGATCGACGCCGTATTGAGCTGGCTGAGGCCGCCGGCCGCCTGGCCGAGGGTGATGCCCACGGTCTGGCCGTTGATGCCGAGGTTGGGCGCCCAGTTCACCTGGCCGGGCCCTGGGGGGGTCGCGTTGGAGGCGCCGAAGCTGATGCTGGGGACGCCGTTGTTGGCCGCGCAGTTGAACAGGGTGGTCTTGGTCGGGTCGAAGGTGCCGTCCGGGGTGAACGACACCACGCCGACCGACACCTGGCCGTTGGTCAGGCCGGCGCCGGTGGTCACGTCCGAGGCGGGGATGACCTGCGCTTCGGCGTACCACTGGTTGGGGGCGGCCGGGTTCTTCAGGAAGTCGATCTGCATGCTGCGCGCGCCGCCCTGGGAGTCGGACAGCGGGATGGTGACGGTGAAGTCGGGCTTGGTGCCCGTGCCGGTGGTGGCGTTGTAGGCCGCCATGCTGTTGCTGACCGGGTTGTAGATCGTCGCGGCGGTGGTGTTGGTGGCGAGGCCGATACTGGAAAGGGTCGTCGTGTCGCCGTTGGCCAGGGTGAGCGTGCCGCCGCCAACGGACAGTCCGGGGACCGTGCTCGATACGATGGCTCCGGTGGCGGGATTGAAGGCCACCCTCCCGGTGTAGCTGCCGTCATTGGCCGGGGTGGTCGTGTCCGTGTCGGTGATGGTCACATTGTAGCTGTTGGGGTTGGCGGGGTCCGGCGTGTAGGCGACGGTGAAGTTGTGGTGGTCGGTGCCGCCGCTGTCGACCACGCCGTTGGCGGTGGTGGTCTGCTCGGCGCCGGCGGAGATGGTCTCGGAGGAGTCGAGGTTGGCGTTGACCGTGGCCTGGGTGGTGGCCCCGGCGGCGCCGCCCACCGACGACACGTTGATCGCCTGCAGGGCGGCGATGTTCGACGGGTCGGTCGTGATGGCGCCGTTGCTGTTGGCCAGCCAGCCCTGCAGGTAGAGGCCGGCGGAGTTCTCAAGGTAGCCCTGGCTGTCGACGGTGAACGAGCCGGCGCGGGTGAACAGGCGGGGAGACGTCGCCGAGACATTGGTGGGCGAGGCGGTGGTGACGAAGAAGCCCTGGCCCTTGATGGCCAGGTCCGTCGGCGAACTGGTCGACTGCAGCAGGCCCTGTTGGGTGACGAATGCGGAGGTGTTCGCCATCACGCCGCCGGAGCTGCCGGCGCCGTTTCCGGCGGCGGTGACCATGTCCGAAAACTGGGTGATGTTGTCCTTGTAGCCGACGGTGTTCACGTTCGCGATGTTGTCGGAAGTGGCCGATAGCGCCGCTGCGTTAGCCGTAAGGCCAGTCACACCGGCGAGCATGGCGGAGTTGAGGCTCATGAGAGTGGTCCTTCGCTAGATCAGTTGCTGGAGCCCGAGCCTGAGCTCGAGGCGTTCGTGACGGAGGTGATGTTGGCGTAGTTGACGGTGGTGGAACCCAAGTTGAGCATGGTGCCCGACGAGCCGCTCTGGACGCCGGTGACGACGCCCGAGACGTAGACGCTGCTGTTGACGGTCTGCAGGTTGGAGTCGTTGGCCACCACACTGAGCGTGTAGGTTCCCGTGGTGGCCTGGCCGCCCGATGTGGTCTTGCCGTTCCAGGTGAAGTCGTGCTTGCCCTGGCTGAGGTCGGGGGCCGGCTGGCTCCAGACCACCTTGCCGGTGGAGTCAGTGACGTTGAGGGTCGCCGACGCGGCTTTCCCGTCCAGTTCGTAGGTCCAGTCGGCCGTGCCGTTGTTCATGGTGACCGTGGGCGAGGCGGCCTGGACCTGCTTGCCGATCAGGTCGACCGCGGGGCCGGCGCCGGAGCTCTGGTTCACAAGCTGCTGCAGCAGGGAATTGGTCTGCAGCTGCTGCTGCACGCCGTTCATCTCCACCAGCTGCTGGGTGAAGGTGTTGGTGTCCATCGGCGACAGGGGGTCCTGGTTCTTGAGCTGCGTGGTCAAGAGCTGCAGGAAGCTGTTGTAGTCGGTGTTCAGCGAAGCCTGGCCGCTGCTCACGGTCGAATTGACGGAGTTGCTGGTGGAGCTGCCTGAACTCCCGACGCCTGAGGTCATGGCTTTGTTCCTAGATCCGGATGTCGAGGCCGCCGGCGGAAGAGACGGTGCTCATCCGGCTGGCGGCGTCGTTGA
>JARLGS010000992.1 GCA_031292695.1 Mycobacterium sp.
CCAGGTCAGGCCACTGACCTCGAGGCCACCGGTGCGGGTGTCGGCCGCTGTGACGGTGCGCCGGGCCAGCGTGCCGCCCGAGTAGACGAGATCGACGTTACCGATGGTGACGACGTCGCCGTCGTGCATCACCGCCTCATCGACTCGCTGTCCGTTGACGAAGGTGCCGTTGATGCTGCGGTTGTCGATGATCTCGGCGCCGCCGGCCGCGGACGGGATCAGGGTCGCGTGATGCCGCGACGCCAGGACGTCCGGGATGACGATGTCGTTGTCGGTGGCGCGACCGATCTTGATCGCGCCGGCGGGCACCTCGGGGCTGCGACCCGGCCGCAGGATCTTGAGCATGGTGGTGCCGAGGTTGCCCTCGCTGGGCCGGGCCATCGCGGTCGGACCGAGCTGGGTGGCCGGTGAGCTGGTGGTGGCCGGCGCCGCCTGCGACACCGTCGCCCGGGACACCGCCGCCGACGGCGGTGCGTACTGCTGTGCCGGACCAGTCTGCTGGGGCCCGCTCGGGTACCGCGGCTGTTGCGGCTGCCCGTACTGCTGGGGCCCGCTCGGATACTGCGGCTGCGGCCCGGAGGTCTGGGGCCCGAAGTGCTGCGGCCCGCTCGGATAGCGCTGCTGGGCCGCCGACGGCGGGGTATACGCCTGCTGGCTGGGCCACGTGGAGCTCTGCCGTGGCGGGGCGGTGGTCGGCACTGGGGTGACGGGCATGGACGTCGTCGGCGGGGTGCCGGCCGGACCCAGATGGTGGCCGACCTCGAAGGTCAGCTGCGGGCCGTCGGGGTTGCCGATGTGTAGCGTCGTGCCGTCGCGCAGGTCAGCGGCCGGAACCCGCTGCCCGTTCAGATACATGCCATTGAGGCTGCCGTTGTCGACCGCGACCCACCGGCCCTGATCGAAGCGCACGATCAGGTGCGCGCGGGAGATCAGCGGGTGCGCGATGCGGAAGTCGGCGCGCAGATCGCGGCCGACGACGACATCGTTCCCTGGGGCGAAGGTCCGGGTGGTGGCGTCATACCGAACGGTGAGCGCTGGCAGTGCGGCTGGTCCAGTCATCGTGGCCAACTCTATCGGTTGTCGCCGATTTTCCTGTGAGCGTGGCGGGTCAGTCCGGCGAGCCGGTCAAGACGCAGTGAGTGTGGCTGTAGATGGTTGGCATGCACAGATTGCAGTGTGTACAGGCCGATTTCACGGTGCTGTCCGCCTGGATTCGGTTGAGCAGGTCGGGCTCGGCCAGCAGGGCCCGGCCCATGGCGACGAATTCGAAGCCCTCGGCCATGGCCAGGTCCATGGTCTCGCGGTTGGTGATGCCGCCCAGCAGGATCAGCGGCATCTTGAGTTCGGCGCGGAACTGCTTGGCGTCGCGCAGCAGGTAGGCCTCGCGGTAGGGGTACTCGCGGAAGAACTTGTGGCCGCTCATCCGGATGCCCCAGCTGATCGGCGGTTTGAAGTTCGCCGCGAACTCCTTGACCGGCGCGTCGCCGCGGAACAGATACATCGGGTTGACCAGCGAACTGCCCGCAGTGAGCTCCAGGGCGTCCAGTGCGCCGTCTTCCTCCAGCCACTTGGCCGTTTGCAGCGACTCCTCCATCGGGATTCCACCGCGGACGCCGTCGCTCATGTTGAGCTTGGCGATCACGGCGATCTGGTTGCCGACCGCTTCCCGCACCGCCCGGACCGTGCCCCGGGCGACCTTGGCCCGGTTCTCCAGCGAGCCGCCGAACTCGTCGGTGCGTCGGTTGATCAGCGGGCTCAGGAACGAGCTGGCGAAGTAGTTGTGGCCCAGGTGCACCTCGACGGCGTCGAAGCCGGCCTCGATGGCCAGCCGGGCGGCGTTGGCGTGGGCGGCCATCACATCGTCGATGTCCTGACGGGTGGCCTTCTTGGCGAATCGCATCGACAGCGGGTTGAAGAACCGCACCGGGGCCAGGGCCTTGGCCTTGTTGGTGCGAGAGTTGGCCACCGGCCCGGCGTGGCCGATCTGGGCGCTGATGGCGGCGCCTTCTTTATGGATGGTGTCGGTGAGCTTCTGCAGACCGGGGACGGCTTCGGGCCGCATCCAGATCTGCCAGCCGTCGGTGCGACCACCCTGAGCCACCGCGCAGTAGGCCACCGTGGTCATACCGACGCCGCCGGCTGCCGGCAGCTGGTGGTAGCGGATAAGGTCGTCGGTGACCAGCGCATTTGGGGTCGATGCTTCGAAGGTGGCCGCCTTGATGATCCGGTTGCGCAAGGTGATCGGACCGAGTTTGGCTTCACTGAACACGTCAGTGGACAAATCGGGCTGGGTGTTCATTTGGGCAGCTGACCACGCCGCGCGCGGCGGTGTCAATGCCGCCTCAGGTGGCATGTGCGGTTCTTCCAGCCGGGCCTGACAGAATGTGCGTCGTGGGTGCAATCACGCTGGACGGCAAGGCCACACGCGACGAGATCTTCACCGACCTGACCAAGCGGGTGGCGGCGCTGACCGCGGCCGGCCGAACCCCGGGTCTGGGTACCGTGCTCGTCGGCGACGACCCGGGCTCGCAAGCCTATGTGCGCGGGAAGCACGCCGACTGCGCCAAAGTCGGTATCAACTCAATTCGCCGGGACCTACCCGCCGACATCAGCCAGGCGGAGCTGAACGCCGTCATCGACGAGCTGAACGCCAACCCGGAGTGCACCGGCTACATCGTGCAGCTGCCGTTGCCGAAGCACCTCGACGAGAACGCGGCGCTGGAGCGCATCGACCCGCATAAGGACGCCGACGGGCTGCACCCGACCAACCTGGGCCGGCTGGTACTGAACGAGCCCGCGCCACTACCGTGCACGCCGCGCGGCATCGTGCACCTGCTGCGCCGCTTCGAGGTGCCGATCGCCGGCGCACATGTGGTGGTCATGGGCCGCGGTGTGACGGTGGGCCGGCCGATGGGTCTGTTGCTCACCCGGCGTTCGGAGAACGCAACGGTGACGCTGTGCCACACCGGAACTCGTGACCTGCCTTCGTTGACCCGGCAGGCCGACATCATCATTGCCGCGGTCGGAGTGCCGCACATGCTGACCGCCGACATGGTGAAGCCCGGTGCCGCCGTGGTCGACGTCGGCGTCAGCCGGGTGGACGGCAAGCTCGCCGGCGACGTGCACCCCGACGTGTGGGAGGTGGCCGGCCACGTGTCGCCCAACCCCGGCGGCGTCGGACCGCTGACCCGGGCCTTCCTGCTGGCCAACGTGGTCGAGGCGGAAGAGGCGAAACTGCGTTGACCGCAAAGGAATTCGCCCGCAAGGTGTTCGCCGGCCAATGGCCGATCCTGTCGGTGGGCGGGTTCTTCGTGGTGGCATTCGCGCTGGTGGTCGGAGGCTACTGGCGCCGCGGTGCGCTGGTGATGGCGATCGGTGTCGGTATCGCCGCGGTGATGCGGCTGATGCTGGCCGACGACCGCGCAGGGCTGCTCGTGGTGCGCAGTCGGCTCATCGATGTCGTGACGACGGCCTCGGTCAGCGCCGTCATGTTGTACGTGGCGTGGACCATCAACCCGTTGGGTACCGCTTAGTCTTTTTGCGCCGAGTGGCCAGTTGTGTCACGGGTTTACCCGAAAACCGTGTCACAACTGGCCACGGGGCGGGGGGGGTGATTGCAACGAGCCGAACGCCATTCGGGCCATCGGGGTCGTCGAGATTCTCGGCGCGATCGGCCTGATCGCACCGCCGCTGGTGCACATTCTTCCGGTGCTCGCGCCGCTGGCCGCGGTCGGGCTCGCGCTGGTGATGGTCGGTGCCATTGTCGCGCACGGCCGCCGGAAAGAGATTCCGAACGTGGTGGTGAATCTGGTGCTGTTTGGCCTCGCTGTGGTCGTCGCCTGGGGCCGTTTCGGACCGTACTCCTTGTAGCGATTTGTGCGCACATCACTCGTGGCCGGTGCGAGCGACGCGGTCGTCGTGAATGCGCACCAGTTCGCGGAAGCCCAGCCGCGGGTACTGCGGAACCGGTTGTATGCCCCACTTGTCCCTGGCCGTGTGCTGACCGGTTGCCTCGGCCGGCCCTCCGAACGGCGCACCCGAAAGCCGGTAAGGGAATTCGCATTTCACGGTGTCATCCGAATAACGGACCTTCATCAGCTCGCTGCAGATCTGGGTGAACGACAGCGTCGGCCAGCCGTACCAGATGGCCAGTGCGGGCATGGTGAACGACCCCTCGAGTACCAATCCGAACAGGCACACGAAGAGTCCACGCTTGAGCCACTTGTGCATGTTGGCGAAGATCGGGGTGGTGCCCAGTGGCAGCGCATCGTCCGAATTGTGCTCGGATACGGTGGTGGTCATCGAATGTCCTTTAGTCGCTGAAGATTTCGCGATTGACTGTGTGCAGGTACGGGATGGCCAGGAACGGCGTGATGTAGAAGATGTCGTATAGCCACCACCCGACGACCGGGAAGACCACACCGGCATAGCGGATGTCGGCGTACATGGTCATGTTGAATGTGTAACCGATCCAGATCACGATGCCGAACCAGCACGTGATGATCAGCCACTGGTGGCCCCAGCGCTTCATCTGCAGGAAGGCGATGGCGGCGGCGATCCGCATGGTGAACACAGTCAGGATCAGGGCGACCTCCCAGGACTTCTCACCCGGAGCGCCGGCGCCACCGATCATCAGTTCGTTGTAGTGCCAGAAGTAACCGGCGTCGAACATGTTGCCCCACGCGGTGATGATGGTGCGGTTCAGCAGGGTGTGATTGGCCAGCAGGTCAAGTGACCACCCGATGCTGTTGAGCGCAGCGTCGAGGATCACCAGATAGCCGATGAGTGTGACGATGATCGGCCGGACTGACAAGCCCGCTTGCTGACCCTTGCGTTGCAACCACACTCCGCGCAGGAAGAATGGCAGCCCGAGGAAACCGATGAACATGGTGCCCATCAGGAAGGTGCCGGCAATCAACCACCTGTCCGCTTGTCGCTGGGCCAGCCTTGATTCGTCGTAGTGCTGGTCATAGGACAGCGAGGCCGTCATAGCGACCACCAGCCGCGGACTATCGACATGTGGAGCTGGATCAGGAACATCGCCAACAACCAGCCATAGGCAACCAGCTGGAAGACGATCAGTGCGCGCTTGCGTTTGCGGTCTTGCTCGTTCACGGTGCGTCAATCTCCTTTCATCACAGGGGTATTGGTGCGGTCAGCAGGCTGGCTGCGGCGATCTCGCGGAGGCCGTCGCCGACCGCGCCGGCACTGCTCAGCGGTGCCAGGACGGCGACCTCGGCCGCGGTCATCTCGTCGGCACCCGATGCCACGAGCTGTGCGGCGGAGACCAGCACCCGGGTCGACGGCGGCTCAAAGTGAAAGACGTCGTCGGCGCTGCGAATACTGTTGGCACAGTTCACGAGGCGCTGCGCCGATGCCCGGTTCACCCCGGATTCGCTGACCAGGACGTCGACCTCACGTTCGGGCGGAAGGCGACGCATCGCGATGGTGATGAAGCGTTGCCGGAACGACGGCTTGAGATCTTTCAAGGAGTGCCGATACGCCGGGTTGTACGAGCAGACCAGGACGAATTCGTCGGGGGCGGTGACCACTTCGTCGGCACGATCGAGATAGAGGGTGCGTCGATGGTCGGTGAGTGAATGCAGGATCGCCAACGAATCATGACGCGCCTCAACGACTTCGTCGAGGTAACAGACGGCCCCCTGCTTCACCGCGCGGGTCAGCGGCCCGTCGCTCCACATCACGTCACCGCCGGAGACCAGGAAGCGGCCGACCAGGTCCGAACTCGTCAGGTCGTCGTGGCAGCTGATGGTGACGACGGGCCGGCCGAGCAGAGCGCCCATGTGCTCGACAAAACGCGTCTTGCCGCATCCGGTCGGTCCGGTGAGCATCACCGGAAGACGACGTTGTACCGCGAGTTCGAAAACCTGCACCTCGTTGCCGGCGGCGATATATGTCGAATCACTCATGCGGACAACAACTCTCGGTGGACGTGAGCCAGGGCCCGGGGGAGTTCCTGGACCCGGCGGATGCGCTGGGACCGACGGTGGCCGAACACCTCCGGCAACGGATCGACCCGAACCGGGCCCAACCCCAGGTAATAGACACCGACCCCGGCATCGTCGGCTTCTTGCACCGCGTGTGCCACATCGGCCCAGGCGTATCGACCCTCGTACCCTTCGTCGGACATCAATCCGTCGCCGATCACGATGAGCACCCGACGACCCGCGGGTTCGGCCAGCAAGCGGCTGGTCAGATGCCGGATCGGTGCGCCGAGTCGGGTATATCCTCCGGTCACCAGGCCGGCCCTGCTGGGCAGCGTGACGTGCCCGTCGCTGAAGTCCTTCAAACAGCGCACTTCTACCCGGTGCCGGGTATTGCCGCTGAAGACGAAGATCCCGTGCCTCTCCCGGGCCAGTGTCATCGCCCGGGAAAGGGCATCCGCGCAGGACAATTCGAGTTCGAAGACGCGGCCGTGATGAACACCGAGTGAGGAACTGCCGTCGAGCAGCAGTGCCGTGGTGACGTCTCGCGCGCTGGGCAACAGTGCGCGAAAGATGTTGGCGTCGTCAGGCATTCCGGTGCGCCGGTCGGCGTAGGACCTGACGTATGCATCGACGTCCAGGTCGCTGCCGTCGTCGAGTCCGTTGATCATCAAGCGGTGGGTGGGAGCCTCGAACCACCGCCGGATATCCGCGGAAGCTGCTGCCGCACTGTGAAGGTGGGGCGGGTGAGGACGTTCCAGGACTGCTACGTGGTCGGGGAGGAACTGCTCGCGCCAGGCGTTCCATTCCGGGTAGGGGATACCGGCGCGCAGATCGGTCCGGATATCCGGGTCGTCATCCTCGGGCCGGCTGGCCGGTGGGAGGTTGGTATTGCGGACTCCACCTTCACCGCCGATCGGAATGGACATGAGGCGCTGGGCGTCCGAGCGCCGGGACGACCACGGCATGCGTCCGTAGCGCTTCGCAGCGGCGGCGAGGCCGCGTCGAGCGGGCTCGCTGGCCGGCGCGGCGCCGAGCAGGGGGTAGTGGGTAAGCAGTTGCCGAGAGCGAGCCAGTACGTCTGTGCGACTGAGTATTTCAATGGCTTCCAGGTCATGGTCGGTCGATACCAGACCGGGCAGTGCGCGTTGCGCTTCGGCGAACAGCCCGGGCCAGTGCGCGGCCAGCCAGCCCAGGGCGACGCCTCCTTCGACGATGGCGAGCGCAGCCAGTTCTCGCTGGGACAACTGATGTAGTGGGTACTGCCCGATCCGGTCTTTCGAGGGCGCACACTGCAGGGCCACACCGCAGGTGTAGGTGCGCAGCGTCCAGTCCGGTGCCGGGGTGGGGTAAGGCACGTGGACGGTCGTGAGGCTCGCGTTGAGTCCGAACTGTCGACGCTCTCCAGAGATCAGGCGGGCCCCGTTACGGCGCCGACCTGACAACGCCACTGCGGTCAGTTCGCAGGTGTGGAGGATGGCGGGCGCCGAGTGCTGACACATATTGCTGCCCTGGCCTTTTCAGAACGTCCCGAGGTTCGAGAACATCCAATACCAGAACGCGATGAGGCCGGCCATCGCGCCCCACGCCACGGCGAGACGAACGATTTCTTGCCACATGTGCCACCTCCGGTTACCTGGCTGCGATGCCCCGCAGCGCCGTTTTGACGAAGTTGTCGAGCAGGGCAGTACGGATCTCATCGGACCCGCGCGTCGTGGTCAGGAGGGCATAGAGGCTGAGCAGGAAGTACACCGCGCTGTGGAAGGCGTCGACGTCGGCGTCTGCCTCACCGTCGTGTTGTGCGCGTTGGATTTCTTTGACAACCAGCACGATCACCCGGTGGTCGGTCCATTCGTCATCGAGTGGACGACTCGATGAGAAGTGCAGCGACAGCACGTCTTTGAAGAGCATTCGGCCGAGGCGTTGTTCCAGCGCCACGATCACCCGGACCACTTCGTTCAGGGCTTGCGCAAGGGTGTGGGGTGCTTGCAGGAACTTGGCCAGTTCCAGACCGGCAGTGTCTTCTTCGCGGCGTTCGAGTTCGAACAGCACATGTTCCTTGGTGGGGAAATGAAAGTAGAACGTGCCGTGTGCGACCGCGGCAGCGGTGACGATGGCCCCGACGTCGGCATTGGCCATCCCTGCGCGTTTGAACTCGGCGACCGCGGCGTCGAAGACGCGCTGGCGGGTCTCCAGGCGCTTGGTTTCGCGCATCGACGGTTTGCCGGTGGTTCGCGTCATGATGCATATCGTTGTACGTCAGTCACTGACTTAAGTCAATGACTGACATACAACGACAAGGTCGCCAATGGCTGTCCGTCAAGTGGCGCGCGCTGCACTCGTTGGTGCCGGCCCATGAAACGGCTTTGGGCCCGCAGTTTCTTCTCGACAGCGGCCTGGTTCAGCCGACAGCGCCGTGATTGGCGAAAGGCGAATTGATGGTTGGACCCGGTGCGTAGGTATGGTCAGCCGTGGAGCTGGCGGTGTTCGCCGTTTGGACCTGGTTGGCGGAGACGTCGGCCGCGGCCAGGGGTGCCCCGGTCAGTGCGAAGGCGATGGCTCCGGCGCAGATCAGTGCAGCGGTGCGGTGCAGGGTGATTTTCATTGTGGTTCCTCACTTCTGGATCGTCAGCGGTCGCCGACGCGGGTGCGCAGGCGCTCTACATCTGACTTCCATGGTCACCGCCACGAGCGGGTATGTCGCCACCGCTGGCCGCCAATCGGCGTACCTGCTAGCTACCAGGGCTCGAGACGCGGCGGCGCGGCGAACGTTCCCGGCGGGCAATCTTGCCTACCGGGCAAAATTGTGGATACCATGGCGCCATGCCTGAACTCGGCTTACGGGAACGCAAGAAGGCCGACACCAGAAAGGCGTTGAGCGACGCTGCGCTGCAGCTGGCATTCCAACATGGGTTCGAGAACGTCACCCGCGAAGCGATCGCCACCCTCGCCGGGGTGTCGCTGCGGACCTTCAACAACTACTTCACCGGCAAGTACGAGGCCCTGGCCTACTGGCAATCCGAACGGATGCGTCGCAGCATCGACGAGCTGCGCCGCCGACCGGCCGACGAACCGTTGTGGACCTCGGTCAGCGCATCGGTGCTCAAACCGCTGGAGGATGACCTCGGTGACGCCGCTGCGGACGTGACCCGTCATGAGCTGGTCGAGGTGCGAAAACTGTTGATGAGCACGCAGGTTCGCAACGCCATGGCCAAAGACCTGTTCGAGGAATGGGTCGAGGCGGTCGCCGAACGGACCGGCACCGACCCGGCCCGCGACATGTACCCACGGCTCGTTGCCGCGGTGATCCGTGCCGTCGGTGACGCGGCGGCGGAAACCTATGCGTCGGCAGATCAGCCGGTGTCTTTTGCTGCCCTGGTACGCAGCGGCCTTGCCGAAGTGGCGGCCGGGCTACCCGAACCGCCCCGAAGGAGGCGTCGATGACGGATGTGGTGATTGCCGGAGCCGGGCCCAACGGCCTGATGC
>JARLGS010000993.1 GCA_031292695.1 Mycobacterium sp.
AGCCGCCGATACCGCCGATACCGCCTTTGGTCAATTAGTTGAGTTCTGTGGAGACTTTTCCGAACTAGGCGCCGTTGCCGCCGTTACCACCGTTCTGGCCAAGAACCGCAAGACCATTGGCGCCGTTACTGCCAGCACCGCCGGCACCGCCTGCGCCGCCGTGGCCCCACAGCCCGCCGTTGCCACCGTTGCCACCGGCTGTTGAGATGAAAGGACCAACACCCGAGTAGCCGGCACCACCCGCGCCGCCGTTGCCGATCCACCCGCGGGCGTTGCCGCCGTTGCCACCGGATATTCCAGGAAGAACACTCGAGTAGCCGTCACCACCGTCGCCGAACCACAAGCCGCCGTCACCGCCGTTGGGGTTGATCAGGTTGCCGCCGGAGCCGTTGCCGATCAGGTACTGGCCAGAAAGCAGGTTGATCCCAGTGTCGACCACAAAGCCGAGTGGGCTGCCGATCCAGCTCTGCATGCAGTAGTGCACGTTCTGATAGATCCAGTTGCTGACCATCAGAGTCGGGTCGGGGAGGGTGAATGCCAGGGGGTTGGTGGCGGCCAGGTTGGTGGCGGCCAGGGGGTTGGTGGCGGCCAGGGGGTTGGTGGCGGCCGGGGGTTTGGTGGCCACGGGCCCTCGCTTGATGGCGCCGTATTCGATTTGGCTGCGCACCCAGGCCATCACGGCCCAGACGTCGGGCATCTGGCCGGGGGTGGTCGGTGCGTTGGGGGCCAGCATGGTGCCCAGGTTGACTGCGGACAGCGTGCCGGTGATCGGGCTGATCGTTGTGCTCGTGGCGGCGGTCCTGACCGGGACGGTTGCTGGTGACGCCGGCGCGGACGGTGCTGACTGGCCACTGGGAACAGTCGGGATTGCGGTGGCCGGGTTGCCGGTGTTGGTCTGGTTGCCGGTGGTGGCGTTGTGCCCGGCAACCGTGCCGTCAGCTGCGCCGGCCTTCTGGGCGGCGGTTGACCGCGTACCCTGCGAGTGGCGGGTTTCGGTGGCGGCGCCTGAGGCGTCGTCCGTGGTGCTGGCGTGTTTTGGCTTGGTGCCTCGAGCCATGTCGTTCAGTGCTTTTTTGGCGTCGTCTGCATACTGGCGCATTCGGTCCTGCGCCTCTTGGCGTGGGGTTCGCGGTGTGTCGGTTGAGGTGCCGGAGGTCGGCGTCTCATCGGGCGTGGTCGAAGGCTTCGGCTTGGTCGGAGCCTTTGGCTTGCTCGGGTTTTGGGTCTTGCCGTCAGTGGCCTTGGAGGCGCCCGAGCCGCTCGAGCTGGAGCCGCCGTCGCCGGTGGAGCTCTCGGTGTTGACTAGCCTGATGTCCGCGGTCACCGACTGCATCGTCGGCGAATCAGGCCCCAACAGCAGCATCACACCAGCGCTGGCGAATGCCGCACTGGTCAATCCCGCAGCCGCGAGCGGCCCTGCCGCACTCCACCAGCTGTTGGTCCCCACTGCCCTGTGCTTAGCCACGATCCTCCTCGCCGGTCGGGATGTAACACCCCTGTCAATAAACGTCGGCGAGACTAACATCATTAGTCGAGCGTCGAATGCATTTCTGGGAAGTTTCTTCGGGTTCGCCCTCTTGGTCGTTGACCGACTTGAGGCCCAGGGAATATCCCTCGATAGGCCTGCTACCTGCGGTGGAGCCGGGTGTCGTGGATCTTGGATGACGCACTGGGCTTGGGGTTGCTGTCTTCGCTGCCCGGTGTTGAGTGGCCCGGCGGGATGGCGCTGAGGGGAAATCTAGAACACGTTCATTTTTCGGGGTCGTTCAAGGTTTTGGGTGAGGGGGTAGCTCCGCGAATGGTTAGAGACGCTCCGGTTCTCACGCTAGTGGCGACGTTTGCCAGCTTTGAGGTTCCGCTTGCGGCGGCGGCCACGCCTGAAGTGCATCGGTCCGCCCCTATGTCGTTGGCCGTGGGGCGGCGTGCTCATCCGATGGAGCGATGCACCGCCTTGCGGCCCGTTTGTGGCTTCCCGTGAGCTCCCCGCCGCCAGCTGCAGCTGACGTGTTGTGGTCAGAGTGGTGGGTACCACCCGGCTTCCAGGTCTGTTTCGAACACCAGTACCTGCGCACCGCAACCCCAGTGGGTTGTGCGCAACCCCTTGTCACACAACCCACCGGGCTTCGCCATGGATCAGACGGGGAACGTCACTCCGGTCAGTTCTTCGGACACCGCCCAGAGTCGCTGCTGCAGCTCGGTGTCATGCGACTGGTCACTCGAGCCGACGACCTTCGGGTGGCCCGTCTGTTGAAAGAGGCCATCCGGTCCGTAGTACTGGCCGCCGAATGCGGCCGGATCGGTCGCAGCACGCAGGGTGGGTAGCGCGCCCATGGCTGCACTCTGGAAGAGGCGCTCGACGACGGGTCCCAGGACTGCGGGCGGCAGCGGCACGTGGCGAGCCAGTTCCGTGCTCGATCCGCCGGGGTGTGCGGCGAGGGCGACGGTCTCCGCGCCGGTCAGCCGGCGCTGCAGTTCGTAGGTGAACAGCAGGTTGGCGAGCTTGGCCTGACCGTAGGCCTCGACGCGGTTGTAGCGGCGTTCCCATTGGAGGTCGTCGAAGTGGATCGCGGCGCGGATCCGGTGGCCGAGGCTGCTGACGGTGACGACCCTCGAACCTCGAACTGGCAGCAGGCTGTCGAGCAGCAGCCCGGTGAAGGCGAAGTGGCCGAGGTGGTTGGTTCCGAACTGCATCTCGAAGCCGTCCACAGTCGTCTGCTTTGGGGTCCACATCACGCCCGCGTTGTTGATCAACAGGTCGATCTCCGGGTAGTTGGTCCGCAACTCCTCGGCCGCTTCCCGAACCGACTGCAGCGAGCTGAGATCCAGTTCCTGGATCGCCACGTCGGCGTCGGGGTGGTCCTGTTCGATGCGCCGCGCAGCCTCTTTGCCCTTGTCCAGATTGCGGACGGCAAGGACGACGTGCGCGCCCTTGGCGGCGAGCGCGGCGGCGGTCTCGTAGCCGAGGCCGGTGTTCGCGCCGGTGATGACGGCAGTACGTCCGGTCTGGTCGGGGATGTTGGCGGTGGTCCACTTGGTCATGAGGGTTCCTCGGTAGTCTGGACTAATCGGAGCTGGCGCCCCGGTTGCTTCACTCATCCGGAACGGTCGCCCCGTTTAAATTGTTCCCGGGAGCCTGACATGTGCAGACCAGCTCGGCCGATGCGTGCCGATGCGGCCCGAAATCGGGCCCGCGTGCTGGAAGTCGCGTATCAAACCTTCGCCGATGAGGGGCTGTCGGTGCCGATCGACGAGATCGCCCGGCGGGCCGGCGTCGGGGCCGGCACCGTCTACCGACATTTCCCGACCAAGGACGATCTCTATCGGGCGGTGATCGAGGATCGGCTGCAGTCCGTCACGGATGCCGGCCGGGCCTGTTTGGCGTCAGATGCACCGGGCGATGCACTCTTCGACTTTGTGCGGTCCTTGGTTCAGTGGGGTGAAGCCGACCAGGGTCTGGTCGATGCGCTCGCCGGACTCGGGATTGATATCGACACCTTGGTGCCCGACGTCGAGACGGAATTCCTGGCCCTGCTCGGCGAGCTGCTGACGGCGGCCCAGCAGGCCGGCGCCGTTCGTTCGGACGTGTCGGTCCCGGAAGTGAAGACGCTGCTCGTGGCGGCCCAGGCCGCGCAGCGCTACAACGCCGACGCCGCTGATCGCGTGGTCGAGTTGATGATGGATGGACTCCGGCCCCGTCGGGAGTAGCGTCGGCCGCATGGAGTTCGGGATCGCCACCTTCGTCGACGACGACAGCATTGATCCGGTTTCACTGGCCCGGGCCATCGAAGAACGGGGCTTCGCGTCGCTCGTCATAGCCGAGCACAGTCACATTCCAGCGAGCCGGGAGACGCCGTATCCGGGCGGCGGTGACTTGCCGGCTTGGTACTACAACACGCTGGACCCGTTCGTCACGCTCGCCGCCGCGGCGGCGGTGACCTCCACGATCGAGCTGTTCACCGGGGTCGCACTGCTCATCCAGCGCGATCCGATCCATACGGCCAAGGAAGCCGCGAGCATCGACCTCATTTCGGGCGGTCGCTTCGTCTTCGGCGTCGGTGCCGGGTGGAACCTCGAGGAGATGCGCGACCACGGCACGGATCCGAAGACTCGCGGCGCCCGGCTGGACGAGAGCATCGAGGCGATCCAGGCGCTGTGGACCACCGAACCCGCCGAGTATCACGGCAAGTACGTCAACTTCGACCTGTCGTACTGCCGCCCCAAGCCGGTCCAGAAGCCGCATCCACCGATCTATATCGGTGGCAACTCCGACGCCACTGTCAAGCGGGTGATTCGCCACCGTGCCGGCTGGATTTCCAACCCGCTGCCCAGGGACGTGTTGGCCAAACGCATCGGACAGATGCGCGATGGCGCGGGCGACGACGTGCCGCTGGCGATGTTCGGCGCACCCGTGAAGACCGACTACTGGCAGGCCGCGGAAGACCTCGGTTATGGCCGACTCAGTTTGTTCCTGCCCTCGGTCGGCAAGGACGAGTCGCTGCGCCTGCTCGACGAATACGCGGCGCAGGTGGCGCAGTACCGGTCGGCCACCTGATTTCCGGCTGCGTTGCCGTCGCTACCGGGGCTTCTCCCGTGGCGAACGGCCTTGCACTCACCCTGTCCGAGTGCTAAAAACAACATTGGCACTCTCGATAGGTGAGTGCTAGGTCGGGACAGTGAGGCCGGGGCCGCATCTGCGAGCACAGCCCAGGTCGTCCGTCGCGGGCGCTGCGCCTGACCAAAGACGTGCAATTCCCAACCGGAGGAATTACTTCGCAATGGCCAAGACAATTGCGTATGACGAAGAGGCCCGTCGTGGCCTCGAGCGGGGCCTGAACGCCCTCGCCGACGCGGTAAAGGTGACGCTGGGCCCCAAGGGTCGCAACGTCGTCCTGGAGAAGAAGTGGGGCGCCCCCACGATCACCAACGATGGTGTGTCCATCGCCAAGGAGATCGAGCTCGAGGACCCGTACGAGAAGATCGGCGCTGAGCTGGTCAAAGAGGTCGCCAAGAAGACCGACGACGTGGCCGGTGACGGCACCACGACCGCGACGGTCCTGGCCTGGGCCATGGTCCGCGAGGGCCTGAAGAACGTGGCCGCCGGGGCCAACCCGATGTCGCTCAAGAAGGGCA
>JARLGS010000994.1 GCA_031292695.1 Mycobacterium sp.
GACCTTCCACCCGGTTGGGGCGGTCTCAGCGCCGCCATCCAACGCTGCGCCGGCAGGCAACCCCGCAGCGCTCGGAGCAGCGGTCGGCTCCTCGGCCGCCAAGGGATCTGAACCGACCATGCCCGCCCCTTCGCGGGGAGCCGTGGCGACCCCCGCCCTCGCCCCGGGCGGCGGGTCGAGTGGCTCGGGCGACTCCGGCTCGACCGCGGGCACCTACGCCGCCAACGGGCCCGGCGCGAGCCTCATGGGAATCGATGCGACGTATTTCGGCACGATTCCCTTTGTGCTGGCCAGCGGTCCATCGGTCGACCCGGTGACGACGTTTAGCCCGGGCATCACCGCCAGCTTCTCGGTTACCGAGAGCGCCAGCGGCGAGAACTCCTCCAGCGGCACCGACAGCAACGGCATCGGCTGGACGGCCGTCACGAACTTTAGCGCTTCGTTTTCGATTACCGCGACTCTCGTCAGCCCCGGCAACTGGACCGACGTAGAGACGTATTCGTATTCCTTTAACACCACGACGACTCCGGCCAGCTCGGCCGGCGCATCGACCTATGAATGGGGCGGATCAGGCTACACGCTCAATGCCAGCGGCTCGCCGACCACCTCGGGATATACCTTGACCGCCTACCTGAACGATTACATCACAGGCTCGCAGACGCAGGTAACGACCGGCTCCGACGGCTCGACCAGCACAATCAATTGGACCTGGCAGGACAACTCACAATATAACCGCACGATTACCGAATCCAGTAACTTGGCCGGCGGCACCTCGTCGGGGTCCGACGCGGGGAGCGGCACGGCCACCGTCGCATACACGGGATCGGGTTCGTATGCGCGCAGTGTCACGAGCGCGGGCTTCTCGCAGTCCGTAAGCGGCAGTAGCACCGATATCGGCGGGAAGAACGATTCCTATCAGTTCACGGAGTCGGCTTCAAGCAGCTCCGGTGGGACCGTGACGCGCAGCGGCTCCGCGTCCGCCGGTCGGACGTATTACGACAGCGGCACCTATTCCGGCAGCGGTACGTACTCACAGACCAGCGCCAGCGGGGCTCCCGCCCTCAGTGGATCGATCACTGAGAACGGCTCAAGCGCCTCGGGGGACCAACAGACCACCTATTTCCGCATCAACAACGACGCATCCCGGACCGCAACGAGCGGCAGCGCCAGCGGGTCGGCCAACAGCTCGACCCATTGGGCCTACTCAGGCAGCGGCACCTACTCCTATGCGGTCACCGGCGGGTCGGTCAGCGGCAGCATGCAGGCGAGCGGCTTCCAAGACACGTCCTCGAAGTTCACGACGAACTCGACGCTGAATAGCGATGGGGTGACGTGGACCGCTTCCGGCAGCGGCGTCGCGTCCGCCAGCGGCGGGGACTTTGGCTCCTATTCGGGGAGCGGGTCGTACGCGACCAGTGCGTCCGGCAGCGCCTCGGGACAGTCGTTCTCCGGGTCGGTCACCGAGTACGGCAGCAGCGGCTCGTCGTACCAGGGATGGACCCAGTACGGCTTGGTGAGCGGCAGCTCCTGGGTTGCCAACAGCGGCAGCGGCAGCAACGTGGGCACCAGCTCGACGCACTGGGGCTATTCCGGCAGCGGGTCGTACTGGTACGCGGCCGGCGCTGGCACGGTTAGCGGCAAGCTTTCGGCGAACGGCTCCCAGGACACGTCCTCGAAGTTCACGACGAACTCGACGCTGAACGCCGACGGCGTCACCTGGACCACGTCCGGCAGTGGCGCTTCGTCC
>JARLGS010000995.1 GCA_031292695.1 Mycobacterium sp.
CACCGCCGCCGGTTTCCTGCCGATTGCCACGGCGCAGTCGGGCACGGGCGAGTACACCCGCTCGATTTTCCAGGTGGTGACCCTGGCGCTGCTGGCGTCCTGGATTGCCGCTGTGATGTTTGTACCTTACCTGGGTGAAAAACTGCTGCCGGACCTGGCCAAGATCCACGCCGCCAAGCACGGTGGCGAGCAACCGGACCCCTATGGCACACCGTTCTACCAGCGTGTCAGGCGCACGGTGGAGTGGTGCGTGCGTCGGCGTAAAACCGTGATCGTGCTGACCATCGCCCTGTTTATCGGCTCGGTGCTGCTGTTCCGCTTTGTGCCGCAGCAGTTCTTCCCGGCCTCCGGGCGACTGGAGCTGATGGTCGACCTCAAGCTGGCCGAAGGTGCCTCCCTGAACAGCACCACCGAGCAGGTATCGCGTCTGGAAGCTCTGCTCAAGGATCACCCCGGCATCGACAACTATGTGGCCTATGTCGGCACCGGTTCGCCGCGTTTCTACCTACCCCTGGACCAGCAACTGCCGGCCACCAGTTTTGCCCAGTTCGTCGTGCTGGCCAAGAGCATCGAGGATCGGGAAGTGCTGCGCAGCTGGCTGATCAAGGTCCTCGACGAGCAGTTCGCCGATGTCCGGGCGCGGGTCACGCGCCTGGAGAACGGGCCGCCCGTGGGCTATCCGGTGCAGTTCCGGGTGACCGGCGAGCATATCGAAGTGGTTCGTGCCCTGGCGCGCAAGGTGGCGGCCAAGGTCCGCGAAAACCCGCATGTGACCAACGTGCACCTGGATTGGGAAGAACCGAGCAAGGTGGTGTACCTGAATGTCGATCAGGACCGGGCCCGGGCGCTGGGCGTGAGTACCGCCAACCTGTCGCGCTTCCTGCAACTGACGCTGACCGGTTCGACCGTCAGCCAGTACCGCGAGGACAACGAGTTGATCGAAATCCTCATGCGCGGCACTGCCCAGGAGCGCAACCAGCTGTCGGCGCTGCCGAGCCTGGCGGTACCGACGGACAATGGCACCAGCGTGGCGCTGTCGCAGATCGCGACCCTGGAGTACGGTTTCGAGGAAGGTATTATCTGGCACCGCAACCGCTTGCCGAACGTGACCGTCCGTGCCGATATCTACGGCCAGGAGCAGCCGCTGAGCCTGGTCAAGCAGATCATGCCGACTCTGGACCCGATTCGCGCCGAGTTGCCGGACGGTTACCTGCTGGAGGTTGGCGGTACCGTGGAGGATTCGGAGCGCGGCCAGGCCTCGGTGAATGCCGGCGTGCCGCTGTTCATAGTGGTGGTGCTGACCTTGTTGATGTTGCAACTGCGCAGCTTCTCGCGAGTGGCGCTGGTGTTCCTCACCGCGCCGCTGGGCCTGATCGGGGTGACCCTGTTCCTGCTGGTGTTCCGCCAGCCGTTCGGGTTTGTCGCGATGCTCGGGACCATCGCCCTGTCGGGGA
>JARLGS010000114.1 GCA_031292695.1 Mycobacterium sp.
AAGGCCGCCATGGCGCGCGCCGTGTGCGCCGCCCGTCGGCTGGTCGAGCTGGACGCGCCGGAGGTCGGGGCGCTGCGGGCCGAGGACCGGCTGGCCGGGGTCACGGCTGCGGTGAGCTCGGTGCGTGACGGCGGCGGTGTCCTGCTGATCACCGACATCGATGCGCTGCTGCCCGCTGTTGCCGAGCCGGTGGCCACGTTGATCCTGACCGAGCTGCGCAAGGCGGTCGCCAGCCGGGGCGTGGCGTTCATCGCCACCTCGGCCGTGCCGGACGGGGTCGACGCCCGGCTGCGCTCGCCCGATCTCTGCGACCGTGAGTTGGGGCTGACCCTGCCCGACGCGACCACTCGCAAGGCACTGCTCGAGGTGCTGCTGCGCGCGGTGCCGGCATCCAATCTGGAACTCGGCGAGATCGCCGACCGCACACCGGGATTCGTCGTGGTTGACCTCGCTGCACTCGTTCGCGAGGCGGCACTGCGGGCCGCCGCGCGAGCCAGCGCTGACGGCGCCGAGCCGGCACTGACGCAGGACGACCTGACCGGCGCGCTGTCGGTGATCCGGCCGCTGTCCCGCTCAGCCTCTGAGGAAGTCGCCGTCGGGGCGGTGACCCTTGACGACGTCGGCGACATGGTGGCCACCAAACAGGCACTCACCGAGGCGGTGCTGTGGCCGCTGCAACACCCGGACACCTTCCAGCGGTTGGGGGTGGAACCGCCGCGCGGTGTGCTGCTGTACGGGCCGCCCGGGTGCGGCAAGACGTTCCTCGTGCGGGCGCTGGCCAGCTCCGGCCGGCTGTCCGTGCACGCCGTCAAGGGTGCCGAGCTGATGGACAAGTGGGTGGGCTCGTCGGAACGCGCGGTGCGCGAATTGTTCCAGCGCGCACGCGATTCCGCGCCGTCCCTGATTTTCCTCGACGAGATGGACGCACTGGCGCCGCGGCGCGGGCAGAGCTTCGATTCCGGCGTCACCGATCGAGTGGTGGCCGCCCTGCTCACCGAACTGGACGGCATCAACCCGCTGCGCGACGTGGTCGTGGTCGGCGCCACCAACCGGCCGGAGCTGATCGATCCCGCACTGCTGCGACCCGGCCGGCTGGAAAAGCTGGTATTCGTCGAGCCACCCGATGCCGATGCGCGTCACGAAATCCTGCGCACCGCAGGCAAATCCATTCCCTTGGCCAGCGCCGGCGAACAGGCCGTCGACCTTGACGCCCTGGCCGCCGAGCTGGACGGCTACAGCGCGGCCGACTGCGTGGCCCTGCTACGCGAGGCGGCGCTGACGGCGATGCGCCGGTCCATCGACGCCGCCGATGTCACTGCGGCTGACGTCGCGAAAGCCCGGGAGACGGTGCGGCCGTCCCTCAATCCGGCTCAGGTGGCGTCGCTGCGGGAGTTCGCCGATGGACGCTGAGGACAGTTACTCTCAGCGCTCCGCGCACCCTGTTGGGCGGTACGCCAAGGGCGAGGCCAAGCGTGCCGAGATCGTGGCTGCCGGACTAGAGGTACTGGAACGTGACGGCGAAGCCGGCGCGTCGATGCGGGCAGTCGCCAAGGAAGCCAATATCAGCCTGGCCGGCTTGATGCACTACTTTCCGACCCGCGATGGCCTGCTCACCGAGATCCAGCGCGACGGTGACGCCAAATTCGAACAGTGGTACCGGAATTCGGAAGCGGACGTGGACCCTGGCGAGCTGCTCGCGCGGGCAATGGCGGCCAAGGTCACCAAACCCGGATTGGCAACCCTCTACCTGTCCTTGGTAGCCGCCGCCGCAGTCGACCCGTCACATCCCGCCGCGGCATACCTGCGGGAGCGCTACGAACACCTGCGTGGCCTCGTCGCCGGCTACGTGAAGCGGCGGCTAGCCGCGGGCACCGTGCCGCCGCACGTCGATGCCGATTTCGCCGCAGCGGCACTGATCGCCGCGACCGACGGTATCCAATTCCAATGGATGTCCGACCCCTCCATCGATATGGCGGGCCACGTCCGCGCGGTATGGGAACGATTGCTTGCGTAGCCCCAAGGCGGGAGAGACGCTTGCGCCGGCTGCTCAAACCGGCCGGGCGTCGGTCAACGCTCAGCGCATTCAACGCAAAGCCTTTGCGCGCTACCGCAAATGGCTCGCCACGGTCACGGACATCACCGCAGCGGATCACCCCGCCACCGAAAGCTGTTGACGTACTTGCCCATGTCCTGGGCCAGCTCCAGGCTCGCCCCGGTCGGCGGACCGGAATTGGCGCCGAATTCGTGGTACGGCCCGGCCGCTGCGGCGACGAGGGCCAGGTCGTCTTTGACCGCCACCATGACCAGGATCCGGGTCCGCGACGCGACGACATTCTCGCCGTCAGGCCAGTCGTCGGCGGCCACGCCGTAACCCTGGTGGTAACCGACCAGAGTATTGGGTATCTCGTAGGCCACGCGTGAGTCTGGAAAGGCGTTGGCCAACAGCGTGGTCGCGATGTCCCTGGCATCTCGACCGTGCGCCGGCTCACCGAACAGCCGCATCACCCCACCACTGCCGCCGGTGAAGCGCGCCGTCACGCCGGTGTCGTCAGTGGTCACCGCATACGCGGTTCCGGACGCCGGATACGACACCTCGTACGCCCCGTCGGCCGCGGTGAACGTGGGGTTCACCGCGACCGGCTTGCCCATCGACGGACGGCCGCAGTTCGGCGGACACAGGTAGCGCGCCTCGGGTTGGGCGGTCACCGCGGAGAGCCCGACCAGCCCGGCGCCGAGCACCGCGATCACCGTGGTCCAGGTGACCAGCAGACGTCGCGTCGTCAAGGTCCGCCCGGGCGTGCGGCGGCCCGTCATGGCCACCCCGCAGATGGAACAGAATGCCAAGTCGGGCACGGTGTTTGTGCAGTACGTGCACAGCACGGACTGATCCGAGTCAGCGTCGTCCTGGCTCTCGCGCAGCAGGGCCAGTTGCAGGCTCAGCCGCAGCAGAAGCACCGAGTACCCGGTGAACGCGATATGCCAGGAAACTTTCGCCCACTGCGTGATGCCGGCGGCGTCCTCGTCTCCGAGCCAGATGTGTGCCCCCACCGGCAGCACCGCGATCAGCAGCAGGATCCACTGCGCCGAACCGCCACGGCGATCTGCCTTGAACCACAGGGCGATGCCGATCACGCCTCCGGCAGCCGCCGCGCTGACCGGCACGGTGACACCACGAATTCCCGCCTCGATCAACAGATCCGACAGCGGCTGGTCACGGTCCACCAGCCCGGAATCCAGCTGTGCCAACATCCGGACCGCCACACTGGAGCATGCTGCGAACAACCCACCGGCAGCACCAATGGTATAGCCGCGCAAAGCTTCTCGCGGCCCAGCACTGAGTATCCGGATGACGATGGCAGGCACCCACACCGCCACCGCGGCCACTGCCGATACCGCAGCCTCGGCAGTTCGCAGATGCACTGCGGCAACGCCGCTTTCCAGCGGCACGCCGTACGCCTGTGCCACCACTGCCCCGGACAGCAGGGCGAAACCCACACCGAGCGCGGTACCGAGGCCGGCCGCGACCAACAGCCGGACGGCCGCGGGGCCGCGGTAACCCAACTGACCGAGATACAGCACAAACAGCAGCGGAATCCCCGCCGCCACCATGGCCACGAAAACACCTGGGAGTCTCAGCGCTGCAGCGCCGACCAGCCCGGCCATCACGACGGCCAGACCTATCCGGAAGGTTCGGTGCGCACGCTCCGGAAGCTGCGGAAACAACGAACTCACCAGCGCCGGCAGCAGCACGGGCTCGCGTGGTGCGGCAACATAACTGCGCAGCCGAAGGGCGCTCATCCGGAGGTCCCCTGCACCAACAGCAGGCTCCGAGCCAGGTTCTCGACATCCGGTGTGCCCAGGCCCGTGACCGAGTCGTAGCCCGGACCGGCCATCGCCACCGCGTTGCCACCGATGGTGACGTCGCGAAACGCGGGCAGCGTGCCGGCCCGGTGCAATCGATACAGCATCGGGTTGAGATCGCCGAGCAGTCGTCCTCCGTTATCCAGCAGCCACTGGTCGATCACTGCGGCGATCCCGGCCCAGAGCGGCGCCGCCATGGAGGTGCCACCGCCCAGCACCACGTCCCCGCCGAACACGATCCGCGCCCCGGTGAAGAAGTCCGCCACCGCGGCGACATCTGGAATGAGCCGCCGGTTCTTGCCCCGGTCCGAAGGCACCCCGAGCTGCCACGCCGGGCGGTCGAACAGCGCGGACGTCCCGCCGCCGCTGCCGTGGGTCAGTGGCACGTCGAACCACGCTCGCTCGCCCAACCACCCACCACGTTCGTCGGTCGACAGGGTGGTGCCACCGACCGCGGTCATCTCGGGCAGTGACGCCACCGAATCCAGTCCGATGTCGTCAACGCTGGGCGGAGCCGACCAGTCCTGTCCGCCTTTGCATTCCAGTCCGGCCAGGTCGCCGCTGGCGTCGAAGGCGGTGGTGCCGCGGCGGTGCGCCTGGGCCAGGGCCGATCGCGCCGGAGCCAGGTCCGCGGCGGTCAGCAGTTTGTCGCAGCCCCAGCCGATCGAAAAGCTCCACACCGCGCCGGGGAACCGGCGGTCGGCGTCCGCCATCATCTCGCCGATCTTCCGGTAGGCGCCGTCGCCACTCACAGTCGGGCGCGCGTTGATATAGACCATTCGGGCATCCGGGGCGATCGCGTGCGCGATCTCCAGGTCCATCGTCGTCTCGCCGGTACGTTGAGATGGCATGTCGCCGACCACCACTGGGGTGAACCGTGGCAGCCGGTAGAGGTCGGCGAACTTGTCCAGGTCCGATTGGTCGAAGCCGTCGAACCCGAAGATGACGATGGTGCGGCCCTTGCCGGTGAACCCCTCGTCCGCCAGGACATCGGCGTGATAGGCCCGGCGCAGCTCCGGCGGGGCCAGCCCGCCGGCGGGTACGTCGCGCGGCACGATCAGGGGACGCGACTGCCGAAACGGGGTGTAGCCCAGCAGCCGGCCGAATCCGGTCAACTCCCGGACCAACGGCTGCGGCAATTTCGGTTGGCTGGTGGCGGCATAGAAGATCTGCCCGCGACGCCCGCGGTAGTCGCGGAGCTCAACCCGCAGCGCCGCGGCCATGGCCCGGGCCGGGCCCTCGACGGTGGCCCAGTCCTCGCCGGGCCGCCATTGCACCGAAAGTCCGGCAGTTCTGGCCCATTCGATCAATCCGGCGGGCCGGGCAGCGCCGGACAATGCGGCGGTGAGTTCCACATGCTCCGCGGCGGACGGCCCGAGATCGACGGACGCCGAAAGGAGCCGGGCGAGCGGCCCGGACAGTTCCAGCCGGCCGGTCCGGGCCAGCGGCGGACCGGCGGACGGAAGGACCAAGAGCCCAGCCGCGACCAGCAATACACCGACGCGCAGAGCCGCCCGTCGGGGCCCTACTGGGATGGAGTGACTCCCGTGCTCTTAGTGCGGAGCGGTGATGACATTGCCCGGCAGCGCCGTCTGCGGACCCGGAGCCGTCACCGTCGGGCTGAACTTGTTCCCGCCCTTGGTCGGGCCGCCCTTTTCGCTCGGCGTCACCGGCGACGACGACGGTGCCGACGTCGTGGTACTGGTGGTCTGGGTGGTCGAAGTGCCCGTCGTGGGCTCATCCTTGCTCTTGTCACCACCGCAGGCAGACAACAGGCCCATGGCGAGTCCGGCGGTCACGGCGACGCCGGCCACCATTTTCTTGCGGGTTGAATACCCAACGGTGGTCATACCGGTTTCTCCTTAGTCCAAAGTTCCGTTCGCCCGGCGGCCGCAGCTACCAAGCGACGGGTACCGCGATGGTAAACCCGATCCGATCCTCACAGCATACCTATAGTTGTATTTCATATCTGGGATACCTAGCCCGATTCTGGGACAGCGCCCATAACTGGCAAACAATCCGTGGCGCGCCTCGACAGCCCACTCTGGCGCGACTGGTGAGGCTGGTGCGACAACAGGTGACTGACGTCAACCAACGTTCATCAAAAGTAGGCCGCCACCTACCCCAGCCCCATAGCGTCAGACGCGTTCGGACTTCGCTGTTGAAGTCGTTTCACTGTCGAATACGAGGGGAAGTTTCAGGTGAACAACGAAATGCTCTTACGCCGTACCGCGGCTGCCATCGGAATCGCCGCCGTCACCGGCGCTGTGGTCGTCGGCTGCTCGCAGGCCAAGGACGCGGCATCCGCAGCGTCGTCGGCCGCCAGTGCCGGGGCCAGCGCGGCGTCGTCGGCCGCCAGTGCCGGGGCCAGCGCAGCGTCGTCGGCCGCCAGTGCCGGGGCCAGCGCAGCG
>JARLGS010000996.1 GCA_031292695.1 Mycobacterium sp.
TGTGGTACAGGTATCGATACTGAGAAGCTAGCTAGACGGTGGTGCAGTGCGCGTCGCCGGTGACCCGTCCTGATGTGTGTAACGACCGCCGTGTGCGCAGTTCGGAGTCGACAAAGGCGGTCAATCCCAACGACATTGCGATGGCAAACGCCGCAGCCAGATAGCCCGCCCAGTGCGGTGTGTTGGAGTGCAGCGCAAGCCAAACCGGCCACGCGCACGCAGCGTGGGTGGTGCCGAACGCAGTGGCCGGCACGACGAGGAATCCCAGCCTCCGCCACCCGGTCAGTCGATCCTCCAGGGTCAGCACCAGCCAGACGCCGATGACTGCTGCGGCGGCGTTGACGAATGCCCACCACAACGGAAAACCGAGCAGTTTAAGCGGCGAGAAGTCGTAGTAGAGGCCGACATCCAGGACACCGACACCCAGATATTCGATGAAGAGGTCCATCACGAACACCACTGCGAAGACCTTGTATAGCGATAGGCCGTTGCGTACCAGCCGGGACAGGATGTACACAGCGCCACCCCAGAACAGCGAATACCCCATCAGCAGGAAGGCCGGTTGGGGCACCCCCATGCCGGTGTAGACCACCCAGGGATTGTCCTTTGCATACCAGACCTTGCCGAGAGTGTCGACGGCCGGCTCCAGCCCCATCGAGACGACTCCGCCGACCAGCATCACCAGCGGCAGTACATCCCGCTGCTTCACCACGTAGACCACGCACCAGACGACCGAGACCACGAAGGCGGCACCGACCACAAGGGTGTATGCCCACGCTGAAGTCGAGGCCGTCACCCATTCCGGTTGCGGACCCAACGCCGTGACTGACGCCGCTCGTTCGCCTAACACCAGGTCTGCCTCATCTCGCTTCTCGTCACTGACGGCGGCGCCCCGCACGGCACCGGGTCCGCTGCGATATGGCGGCCACCTGACCAGTCGTATCCGACGGACGCCGTCGCGGCCTGCGGCCGCCGCGTCACATCAAGTACCCGCACGCGCAATCTATCATCCCAA
>JARLGS010000997.1 GCA_031292695.1 Mycobacterium sp.
ATCCCGCCGATCCCGCCCGTAGTACCCGTTCCGCCGGCCCCGCCGGGTCCGCCGTTGCCCAACAACCAGCCGCCGGTTCCACCGGCACCACCGGCGGCCCCGCCTGTCCCGCCGCTGCCCCCAACGCCGCCGTTGCCCAACAACCCGGCGGCCGCGCCGGCCCCGCCGTTGTGCCCTGCCCCACCCGACCCGCCCGACCCGCCGTCGCCGAGCAACCAGCCGCCCGGCGTGCCGTTTTGCCCGGTACCCGGCGCTCCGTTGGCGCCGTTGCCGATCAGCGGGCGCCCGGTAAACGTCTGGAAGGGCGTGTTGACCGCGTTGAGAAGTTCCTGCAACGGTGAGACGCTGGCCGCCTCGGTACTCGCATACGCGCCCGCACCCGCGGTGAGCGCCTGCACGAACTGGTCATGAAAGGCGGCCGCCTGGGCACTGACGGCCTGAAACCCGGCGCCGTGATCGGAAAGCAGGGCCGCGACGGCCGCCGATACTTGATCCTCGGCGGAGGCCACTATCCCTGTGGTCGGCAGCGCCGCGGCGGTACGGGCCGCGCTGAGCGAAAAGCCGATGTCGGTCAAACCCGTTGCCGCTGAACCAACTTCCTCGGGCACGGTCACCAGAAATGACATGTGACAACCTCCAGAAAGGTCCCCGGTAATACGGCTCACGTCGATGCGCTTAATAAGTGCACCACATTTGCTGACAAAGACAAAGATTCATGTTCAGGGACGCTGGGGATTCCGGTTTCACCGGTTGACGCGGCGTAACAATGAAAACGACCTGTTTACCGCGCCGGGCGTCGATGCCTGCGTGAACCTGAGGTGGACGCACGTGGCCCCTGTGCTGACGGCCTGCAGTGGCTTCCTTTTCGCCATCTTGTGGATGGATTTGATTTTCGACGCCCAAATTTTTGGGCACCGTTCAGCCGGCCGGGAATTACCCGAGTCCGTGCTGGCTTCCATCGCGGGGTATTACCACCGCGCGACCACCACATCACGGCCGATGAGCCGATTGATTGCTCTCGTCATGCTGATCCTGTTGGGAGCTCTGGGAGTTCAGGCAGCCCTGGGGCGCGACCCGGGTTGGCTGCTCGTGGTGTCGGCCGGGCTTGCGGGTGCCCCGATGGCGCTGGCATTGACCCGGACCGTTCCCGACGCCGTTCGGCTCGGGCACCGCACCGGTAACGCGGCGGAGCAGACCAGGCTGGCGCGGTCGATCTGCCGCGACCACCTCGTCTGCGTCAGCTGCATGGTCGCGTTCCTGGTCCTATGGGTGGTTCGTAGCGCCGCTGTATGACGGAGTGACGGGTCGTAGTGTGGACACGCAGGTCAGGACGGGCTGGCCACGTCAACCGGCCGCGTACTAAAGTAGAACACGTTCCAATTCGGCGACAGTCCCAGGAGAAGGCATGCACACCGCGATCTGCGATGAGCTTGGTATCGAGTTTCCGATCTTCGCGTTCACCCACTGCCGCGACGTCGTGGTGGCCGTCAGCAAGGCCGGTGGTTTCGGCGTGCTCGGGGCCGTCGGCTTCACGCCCGAACAGCTGGAGATCGAGCTCAACTGGATCGACGAGAACATCGGCGACCACCCCTACGGCGTAGACATCGTGATCCCGAACAAGTACGAGGGCATGGACTCGCACCTGTCCGCGGAGGAGCTGGCCGACACGCTGCGCAAGATGGTGCCGCACGAGCATCTGGACTTCGCCAAGAAGATCCTCGCCGACCACGGCGTTCCCGTGGACAACGCCGACGAGGACACCCTGCAGCTGCTGGGGTGGACCGAGGCGACGGCGACCCCGCAGGTGGAGATGGCGCTCAAGCACCCGAAGGTGACGATGATCGCCAACGCGCTCGGCACCCCCCCGGCCGACATGATCAAGCACATTCACGAATCCGGTCGCAAGGTGGCCGCGCTGTGCGGCTCACCGTCGCAGGCCCGCAAGCACGCCGACGCCGGCGTCGACATCGTCATCGCCCAGGGCGGCGAGGCGGGCGGCCACTGCGGCGAGGTGGGCTCAATCGTGTTGTGGCCGCAGGTCGTCAAGGAGATCGCTCCGGTGCCGGTGCTGGCGGCGGGTGGCATCGGCAGCGGCCAGCAGATCGCGGCGGCGCTGGCGCTGGGCGCGCAAGGGGTGTGGACCGGCTCCCAGTGGCTGATGGTCGAGGAAGCCTCGAACACCCCGGTTCAGCAAGCGGCGTACGCCAAGGCGTCCAGCCGTGACACCGTCCGCAGCCGATCGTTCACCGGTAAGCCGGCCCGAATGTTGCGCAACGACTGGACCGAGGCGTGGGAAGCGCCGGACAACCCGAAGCCGCTCGGTATGCCGTTGCAGTACATGGTTTCCGGCATAGCCGTCCGGGCGACCAACCGGTACCCGAACGAGACCGTCGACGTCGCGTTCAATCCCGTCGGGCAGGTCGTCGGCCAATTCACCAAGGTGGAGAAGACGGCGACCGTCATCGACCGGTGGGTGCAGGAATACCTCGAGGCGACGAACAGACTGGACGAATTGAACGCTGCCGCAACCGTCTAACTAGTGGTGTGTCCCGTCATTGAGTAACTACTTGTTCGAGGGCTACGCGGCCGCGGCGGACCTTTTCCAGGATCGATTCCGCTGTGGCGGTCCAGACGAAGGGTTTCGGGTCGTCGTTGTGGGCGTCGAGGTATTCCTCGATGGCGGTGATGAGGTCGGGCACGGAGTTGAAGCTGCCGCGGCGTAGTGCCTTGTCGGTGAGTTCGCGGAACCAGCGTTCGACCAGGTTCAGCCATGATGACGAGGTCGGGGTGAAATGGAGGTGGAACCGCTGGTGGCGGCGCAGCCAGTTCCGCACGTCGGCATGGTTGTGGGTGGCGTAGTTGTCCAGGATCAGATGCACCGCAAGGTGTTTTGGTACCTGGTTGTCGACAGCGCGGAGGAATTTCAGAAATTCCTCGTGCCGGTGCCGGGGCAGACACTGCCCGATCACGACCCCGGTGAGCACATTCAGCGCGGCGAACAAGGTGGTGGTGCCGTTGCGCTTGTAGTCGTGGGTCAACGTGCCGGCGCGGCCCTTCTTCATCGGCAGCGATGGCTGGGTGCGGTCCAAAGCCTGCACCTGGGACTTCTCGTCCATGCACAGCACCACCGCCTGCTCCGGGGGGTTCAGATACAAGCCGACAACGTCGGTGAGCTTGTCCTCGAACTCCGGATCGTTGGAGCTCTTGAAGGTGTCCACCAGGTGCGGTTTCAACCCGCGTGCCTTCCAGATCCGCTGCACAGTGTTCCGGCTGACGCCGACATGGTTGGCCATCGACCTTGTGCTCCAATGGGTTTCGCCCTTGGGCTTGGAATGCAGCGTGGCCGCCACGATCTCCTCGACCTTCTCGGCAGGGATCGACGGTTTCGGTCCACGCCCCTTGCGGACCTCCCCGAGCTTGGCCAGACCTTCCTCGGCGAACCGATTCCGCCAGGCCCGCACCGTCACCGTGGTCACACCGAGCTCATCGGCGATCCGAGTGTTGGCCACGCCGTCGGCGGCCCTCAGCAACGCCTTCGCCCGCTGCACCTGCCTATGCGGCGCCGATCGCGCGCGAGCCAACACCTCCAACGCATCTCGCTGACCGACCGACATCGCCAAAGGCGGGGCTGACGCTGCGCTCATGCACCAAGGCTACCAGCCAACCGCATACTTATTTGGATGACACACCACTAGATAGACCTTGGATAGCGTTATCGGAATGGCGCACGTGAAGCAGCGTGGTAAAGATCCGGCGCTGGCCGTCAGAAAGAAAACGACATAAGCGTGAAGGAAGTGATGA
>JARLGS010000115.1 GCA_031292695.1 Mycobacterium sp.
CCGGTTTTTGACACCATCAGTTTGAGGGACGACCACCGTTCTTGCCACAACCACCGCGGCAAGCCCGTTACGCCATCTACGCTCCAGCGTGCGTAATGACGTTTGTAGCCCGGATGAGCGCAGCGACATCCGGGAAAGCCGCAGTCCGTAGCGGGGACACCGTGGACCGAAAAGGTCGCCAACGTTTAATGGTTGCTACGAGTTGCGAACTACGAGCGCAGTCACGGCTGAAAAGAAATGACCGGGACAAGCCCGACGTCGACCTTGCTTCTATCGTGATTGCGCCTGCTTGCGCCGTTCCGTGATGGCCTGTCTTGCTTCCTCCGTCGTCATCTCGCCGGCTCCCAGCACTTGATAAGCGCTATTCGGGTCCTGACTCCGCTGCTCGCTTCTGTCGTCGCGTGGCCGGTGCCCCCCCTGATCCTCGGGCGCGCTGCTGCCGCCGCCGAAGCCGAGCACCTCGACCATGATGATGGAGGGCTGGTCATTGCCGCTGGTCTGCGGCGGCAGGGCCGCTTGCTGGGTCGCCGCGGTGGCATTGGAGGCGGTGGTCAGCGCCGCCACCGGCGGGCCCTGCACCACCGGGATGCCGACGGTAGCGCCGCCGACCTGGATGTTGAAGGCGTTGAGGACTTGCAGCGCCACGATGTTGAGATTGCCGGCGACGCGGATGCCGGCGGCGCCGGCGTCCACCGTGCCGTGCGGCGCGGTCAGCACCACGTTGCTCCTGGTTGGGTCCTGTCCGGGCACCGACAGCAGCGCGCCGACGCCGGCGCCGGTGACGAGGCCCGCCGGGCTGACCCGGCAGTAGCCGTCCACATCGCAGATCAGCCGCAGCGGCGGATAGGCCGCCGAACTCTTCGGCCCCTTGCCGGCGTTGAGATCACCATTGGCGCTGAACAGGTCGACGTCGCCGCCCTGCTCGGTGAAGATCCGGCTCTGGAAGATCTCGACGCTGCCGTCGGTGTAGCCGCGGATCGTGCCGCCCTGCAGGGTCAAAATACCCTGCTGCGCCGGTGTCAGATTGTCAGAGGCGTTGCTGCCCACATAGGCGTTGCCGCCCGGCCCCAGGATATTGATGTCGCCGCCGGTCTGGGTCTCGATCAGCGAATGCGCCATATGCAAGTCGCCGGTATGGACCATCACGGACGCGCCATTGCCGCCGCCGGTGTCGTTGTTGGTATAGCCGAGCGAGGCCGGGAACAGGATCGCGATGGTCTGATAAGCCCGCGCGTACTGATGATAGTAAGCGCTCGACGCGTTGTTGTAGTCGAGACTGACCTGGGTGAGGAAGTCGAGGAACGCACGCTCGACCAGCAGCTTCTGCCGCGCCGCCGGCAGCGCCTGGAAGACCGCCCAGGCCTTATCCTGGCTCACGCCCAGGATCGAGGCGATGTCGGCGAGATAGGAGATGCCGGCGCTGCCGGCATTGGCGGGGTTGACATAGGCGTCGATCGCCGCCGCGATGTCGAGACCAGAGCCGACGCCGAACAGCACCGTGATGTTGGCGCCCGCGATCGGCAGATAGGGAATGACGGTCCCGCCAGAATTGCTGCCGTCGCCGACCGCGAGAATGCCGCTGTCCCCGTTGCTGCTGCTGAACGGGCCAAGATTGCGCCCGGCCTCGACCAGGAAGTCGCCTGGGCCATAAAGCTCCAGCGTGGAGAACTTGATGTCGCGGCCGGCGATGATGCTGGTGATGTCGGAGGCGTTATTGTTCTGGCCGGTGAAAGTCATGTCGACGATGTCGCGCCCGGCCTCGACTTTCGCCGGCTTGATCAAGCGGAAAATGCCGCTGATGTCCTCGCCCGCATAGATGATCACCGGAACGTCGTCGCCGGCGTGATCGGCGGACGCCAGCACCGAGGGCGCCGGCGTTCCGAGTGGATCGACATAGGACGACGAGGTGCCGTCCAGCATGGTGATGGAACCTGTGCTGATCGAGCCGCCGGCCAGCAAGGTCAGGGTTCCGGTCGAGGACGGAATCAGATTGAGCGCAGCATTCAGCTGAATGTCGCCGGTGACGGCATCGATCGCCAGCGTGGTCGGCAGGAGCAGACTGCCGCCCGGCGCATTCGACCCGATGGTCACGTCGCCGGCGAGGCTGGTCAGGGACAGACTGCTGTCGGTGCTGTAGCTCGTGAAGCCCGTGAACAGGACCGAAGCTCCGAAGCTGTTGAGTCCCCCGGGCAGATAAGCATTGGAATCCGTGAACGGCGAGACGAGACCGACTTCCGCAGGATCGTAGATGCCGCTGATGGTGATCGCGCCGTTGGCGGCGAGATCAATCGTGCCCTTCTGCAGCGCCAGTTGCAGGCCGTTGCCGGCGCTGTCGGTCGTGGCCGCGCCGCCGATCCGGATGGTACCGGTGCCGTCGCCGACCAGGATCGCGCTGCCGACGAGGTCGCCACCGACCGTCATCGCGAGATTGCCGCCGCCGTAGGTGTGAAGCGTCGTCGCTGGCACCGCGGCGGTGCCGCCGCTGACCGCAAACGACTCGGGCAGCGAGACGATGATGTCCTTGATGCTGCCACCCGCCGACAGCGTGACATTGCCGCCGCCAAGCGCGCCGATACCGCCGCCGTAGGTCGCATAATTGATCCAGGACTGGGTCTGGATCGTATGCCTGCCGGTGAACGGCGAGACCGTGCTGCCATTGGCTTCCTCCGCGTGGAAGTACCACGAGCCCCAGTTGGTGAGGCCAGTGAGCGTTTGCGTTTCGACGCCGGCGATATCGCCTCCGACCGCGATGATGATCGAGCCGCCACCATCCGCCCAGGACGGCGTGCTGACGAGGCCGTTGGGATTGCTGGTGTAGACTGATGGCACGCTGGCCGCGGTGAAGTCGGACGGCGTCGCAACCGCGCTGCCTGCCGTGTAGACCGCGCCGGGCGCGATCGTGTCGGTCAACGTGAAATCTCCCGCCGCCGAGATCGTGATGAAGCCGGTGCCCGTGCGCACCACCGTGGGAATGCTGACGGTCGGATAGCTTCCATTAACGAATAGAGGATCGGTGTAAGAGGAATGGCCGCTGATGACGACATCGCCAGTCAGGCCGGATACGGACAATGCGGAAGCCGTCAGCACCGCATTGGGATCAACCGAGGAAGTGCCATCGGCGTTGAACTTCGCCCCGGCAACGATCTCATAGGAGAAGCTGCCTTTGCCGCTCACCGCCGCTGTCATCAGGTCCGCTCCGGTCGTCGTGTTGTTGACGAACGCCGTGGGATTGTTGGCGATGACGTTCATCGCGGCGCTGACATCGCCGGTGATCGTGACTGTTTTCGTGACAGTGAGCGCTGTGGACGTGGTCTGCGTATATCCGGCCTGGAGAGTAGAATCGAGCGTGGCCGCCGGCGCGAATGGCGCAGCATAGGCGACACATGTGGAGCAGCTATCGTGTGCTACGACTGAGCTGAATCCTAGCCTCGCCAAATAGTAGCCGGAATTGACGTTGACCACGGTCTGGATGAAATAGTTCTCGTATTGCGATACATAATCGGTGCCGACGCCCGGCTGTGCGCCCGCCGAGAGATTGTAGTACGTGCTGCCGCTGGTGGGCGCGGCGGGCGGCTGGTAGGTCCCGACAGCGGACGAAGTAATATAATAGTAGGCGTTATACGTCGTCTCCTTCGCCCAGACATCGAAGAGCTGCGCATATTGGTAATAATATTGGCTATATTGATCGATCAGCTTGGCGATGGTTGGATCGCTCGTCGGATTGGAAAATGTCGTCGGCTTTTGCAGCGTGGTTGGGCCGAGCAATGATGCCGCGATATAGGAACCAAATATGCTGCTTGATGTGACGGATGAACCGTCGCTTAAATAGAATTGCAAATTGCCGCTGGTGTCGTACATGGATGCGTAACAAACGCCAGAGTAGCACACATTGCTCAGTACACCCAATTCCTGCTGGTAATAGTCTTCGGCAGTGGGTGTGACGTAGCTCGTCGTCGTGACCGAATTCGTTTTGGTCACCACATCACTTGAACCAAAAAAGCCATCGCTCAAGCTGGCATTGATCACCACGTTGTTGACCGCGCGCAAGGCCAGGACGCCGGCTTCGCCGCCATTGCTGGTGCGGTAGTAGAGCGTGACATTGCCGGACGAATCCTGGGTCCCCGCCCCCAGATTCCAGTTGCTGGCCAGCGTGATATTGCCCGAGTTGATGCTGGTGGAAGGATTGACGAGATCGAGCTCGGGTCTGAGATGCAGCGCGGACGCCGGCAGCGCTGTCGCTGCACTACCGCCGATCTGTATGCTGGCGCCGGCGAAATTTGCCGCCACTGCGCTATTGGAGCCACTGAACGGATCGTTCACGAACGACTTCAGCGTCGTCTGGTAGAAGTCGACATGAGCGGCATTGGCGCTGGTCGGCGCGAAGTAATAATAAGTCAGCAGATAGCCGGTGACATCGGCATTGTAGGTGGCGACGTCGCTGGCGGTCGACGTCGCGGTCGTGGTCGTGGTGGGAGGGGACCCTACACCCGTTGTGGTGGCGACGGTGGTGGTCGTGGTGGTCGTGGTCGCCGTGACGGCGCTGACGACCGTGGTGGTGGTGGTGGCGCCGGTCGACTGTGTGGTCACCGTCGTGACCGTGGTGGTGGCCAGGGTCGCGCCGTCCCAGCTGTAGCTGGTCGTGGTGGTCGTGATGGTACCGGCGGTGGTCGAGGACGAACTGGTCGGGGTACCGCTAGAGCTCAAATTAGAGGATGGCGCAGTGAAGCTGCTGCCGTTCCATGTGGTGACGGTCGTACCCACCGCGTCGGTGAAGCCGCCGGTGATCAAAGCCCCCGCCTGGTCGTACCAGCCGGCCGGATCGATGATACCGTCAAAATATTTGCTGCCGCCAGTCGAGTCCTTGGTGCTCCACACCGCGAATGCGTTGAGCACAAGGCCGTTCCCGCTGACATTGCCATTTGCATCGGCATTGGTGACGACGGTACCCCTGAAGCTCACATTGACGTTGTTGTCACTAAGGATGGGCGCGCGGAGATACACCGTGCCGCCGGTGCCGCTGCCGCCGGAGACATCGAGCACGGCGCCCGACGCCACGGTAATCGCACCCGATTTCGGCACATTCTCGTAGCCGTAGCTTGAATTATAGCTGCCGTCGGGCGTGCCTGACGTGCCGAGCGTTATGGTCCCGCCGTTTTGCGACGCAGTGCTCGAATAAGCAGGATCGGCCGGGTCGTCAGCCCGATAGCGGGCGTAGAGCCTGGCCGTCGGGGCGAGGGTGACACCGCTGGCGCCAGCCGTGCCCGCGGCGGCAGTCGTGGTGCCGGTGCCATAGAGCGCGATGCTGCCTGCGCTCTGGCCGCTCGCGTCGATGGTCCCGTCGATAGTGATCGAGCCGCTATCGGCGACGAGCAGCACGGTGCGTGACGTCAGAGTCTGGCCTTGCGCGATGGTGACGTCGCCCGCAACCAATTCGACCTCGAATGCGCTGGTGAAGCCTGACGTCATCGGCAGATCGCCTGCCATCTTGCCAGCCGCCAGGATGAAGCTGCCGCCGAGGTCGTTGTAGCTCGCTCCGCCGCGGAAGGAGCCGTTCAGCGTCACAGTGCCCGGAGCCGAGATCGCGACCGTCCCGGCATAACCTGTGCCGGCGGCGGAGACGTCGACCAGCGAGCCGGACGCCAGCGCGACGTCGCCGGTGTCGGAGATCAGCTTGATAGTACCGCCAGGCGTATCCTCGTAGGCATCGTACAGGGCGATGCGGGTGCCGACGGCGCTGATCGTCGCACCGGCGGCAAGCGTCAGGTCGCCAGTGGTCGCCTCCAGCGTCACCTTGCCGCCCTGGGCCAGGATGGTGCCGGCATCGCTGATGGCGCTGGCCGTGAGCGCCAGGCTGCCGCCGATATCGCTCGCGGACAGCATGGGCGCGGTGCCAACCTGCCCGATCGACAGCGTTCCCGTGGTGGTGAGCGACTGCTTGCTGCCATTGTCGGCGACCAGCGCCGGCGCGGTCAGCGTGACGGCGGCGGCACCGACATCGAGGCTGCCCGTGCCGGTGAACAGCATCTCGGTGCCGGCGGTGGCCGCGATGGTGGCGAAGCCGGCAAACGTCTTGGTGCCGGCGCCGAACGTGATGGTGCCGGAAACGTCGAGGGCGAGGGAGCCCCCTGCCCCGCCGATCGCGCCGGTGGTGTTGGGGGTCGACTGGCTGTCCTTGAGGACGATGTTGCCGGCCGTGATCGTCGTCGTGCCGCCGTTGCTGTAGAAGCCGGCGCCGTCGAAGGTCAGCGTGCCGATCGGCGCATCCGTGCTGCCGAACGTGCTGTCGCCATAGAAGTCGAACACCGAGGCGCTGCGCAGCCGCACCGCCTCGGCGCCGGCCAAGTCGGCGATCAGCTGCGACGACACGGTGAGGCCGGCGGTGCCAGCCGGCACGGCCCCAAAATTGATCACGCTGCCGGAGAGATCGTAGTTTTTCGCCTGCAGCACCGCGTCGCTCGCCAGCGTCGAGGAGCCGCTGGTATCGAGCGTCAGCGTGGTGCCGCTCAAGGTGACGCCGGCGCCGATCGCGAGGCTGCCGAGCGCGGTGCTCGACGTCGGCAGCGGACCGGGCCCGGTGTAGAGCCCGGGCACATAGTTGCGCGTCACCGTCACCATGCCGCCGTCGGAGACCCGCAGCAGCGCGCCGTCGCCGCTGACCCCGGCCGAATAACCGGTCAGCTTGCCGGCGGAGTTATATTGCGCGACCGGAACGACGCCGACGATCAGGGTAGTGTCGGCGCCGGACGCGACGCTGCCCTTGGCGGCGATCACGCTGCCGGCATCGACCACGAGCCCGCTGCCCGCGCCGGCCGTAGTCGGCGCGAGCGAGACCAGCAGAAGCTCGGGCCCGGTCAGCGGATGGGCGGCGTCGGTGGCGACCTGGAGGTCGAGCGCGGTAGCGGTGATCAGGGTGCCGCTGCTGGTCGACGTGCGGGTGCCGCCGATCAGTACGCTTTCGACCCCGAGCGCGCTGATCTGGTCGGCGTCGAGGATGACGTAGCCGCTGTAGGCGCTGGCGCCGGCGAAGCTATCCTTGAGGTCGCTCGCCACCACCAGCAGGTTGGAGCCGGTGATGTCGACCTCGCCGCCGCGGCCGCCGCTGGCCGGCGCGAACAGGTCGGTGGCGTCGAGGCTGAGCGCGGTGGCGGCGGCGACGACGAGTTGCCCGGCGTCGCTCGGCAGCCGCGGCGTCACCGTGCCGTTGGTTGCGGCGAGCTTGGCGAAGTAACTGTTGCCCGAGGTGATGTCGATCTCGGAATACCTGGTCCAGGTGGCGTTGGACTGAAGTTCGAGCAGCGCGGTCTGCGACGACGTCGCCCCGGTGATGGCATTGCCGAGCGTGCCGGTCATATAGATGGAGCCGTCGGCGGTGACGGTGTTGACGGCGGCGCTGCTGCCGGTGTTGGTCGAGACCACCACCACCCGGTAGGCGCCGGGCAAGGTGGCATAGCTCGCCGGCAGCAGCACATAAGTTCCGGCGGCGATGCCGTTGCCGCCCGCCAGTGTCACGGCGCTGCCGAGCGTCACCGTGGTGCCGGTGGTCGGATCGTAGGCGGCGACCTTGGCTTCGTAGCTCGGCACCAAGGCATAGACGGTCTGGGTCGTGGTGGTCAGCACGTTGCGGCTGCCGCCGGTGCCGGCGACGAACTCGGTGGCATAGATGTCGCCGCCGCCGCGCGCGTCGATGGTGGCGCCGGCCTGGGTGTCGATGGTGATGCCGGCGAGCACGATCTGTTTGGCCGGCGGCGCCGTCACCGACCATGTGCCGTCGGTGGTGGTGCCGTAGGGGATGTCGAGCCC
>JARLGS010000998.1 GCA_031292695.1 Mycobacterium sp.
AGGGCCGTAAAGGTCACCGAACACCGAAACCATCTCTCCGGTGGCGAGTCCGACTCTGACGGGGGGCAGCTGCCCGCCCGAGGCGTCAACGAGGTCCAGAGCGATCCGACAGGCGTCGTCGGCGTCCTCGGTGACGAACATGACTTCATCACCGATCGTCTTGACGACCTGGCCGTGACCCCGTGCAACCACCTCGGCCGTGCGCTCGTCGAACTCCAACAGTACGTCCGTAAGCTCGCGAACGGACAACGATGCGGTGGCCGCGGTATATCCGACGAGGTCGACGAACCCAACGGTCCGCTGCAGCATCACCGCTGATCGCTCTTTGTCTGTCGACCACATCCGCTCGGCGACCGCCACTATCTGACGGCGCAGCACCGCGTCAAGAGTTGACACGAAAGCCGGGAGCAATGTCTGCGTCCAACTGGAGTACTCCTTGACGATATCGACATAGGGTGCGCCGGCATCTCGTCGGGGCAGCTCGACCTGCAGTCGGAAGACTCCGACGAGTGTTTCGGCGACCCGCGCTAGGGCGTTACCAGCGACACGGGCCAGCTGCATCGTTGCTTCTTCGCCGAGCAGATCGCTGCTCGATGATGCGAGCAGCCGCACGGTGGCCACCTCAGCAGCCGTGATGAACGAATCAGGATCGGTGGAGAACCCAATGGCTGTCATCAACCGTTGTGCCGTGGCCCATTCGATGCCCGTGTCCGCCACCACCTCACCCAAGGTGAGGGGCCCGCGGGGACGAAGGTTGAAGTCGAGCGCCAGCCCCCCCAAGTTGGGGGCTGCCGCGACATCTTCAACGGTTGCCCCAAGAGTCATCAGGTAGTCGATCAACTCAAGACGATCTGCCGCATCGGGCGCGCCCGGATCGTACAGTCCCAAGCGTTCCAGCGCGTCGGCGTCTGGCGCCGAACGTTCATCACTCACCGCACCAGCTTGCCCGACTAACGGCATACGGTGCCGACTCGGAGACCCTCATCGGATGCAACCTGGCGCCGCGCTATCAACCCCCCGGAGCGATCCTGAGCGGATTGGCCTGGCCCGGTCTCACAGGTACCCGAGCAGAACCGGCAGTCCTGCTCGGTCCAAGATGGCGAACCTGGGCGCACGCAACCGGGTGATCCCGGGCTGTCCGGCGTTGGCACGCTGGCCCTCTCGGGGCGACCCGGACCCGGCAGTTGCGAGCAGGACCCGTTACCACCTGTACTGGGCTCCGAGTGAGTGATCCCGAGCGGCTCTGTGGGGTCGTCGACAGGCGGGCGGGGTCGCTCAGAGCGAGTCGTGAGAGTTGGGCACCGACGACGTCTGCCACGTGACCCCCACGCACATCTCGTCGGATGATCCGTCGCCGAATGTG
>JARLGS010000999.1 GCA_031292695.1 Mycobacterium sp.
CTTCCTGTTGCTGCATCGGCGGCGGATCTGGAACACGTCGGAGGCACGATGGATCGGTTGGGAGCGCAAGCGAGGAAAACTGCACGAGCTGAACCGCCTGCTGCGGGGGGCAACGGACACCACCTTCGTGCAGCCCGACGGAACGTCGCCCCCGATCGCTGCTGGCGTGCGCTACGTCGTCACGCTCGACGCCGACACGCGACTGCCACGAGACACGGTCCGACGACTGATTGGCAAGATGGCGCATCCGCTCAACCGGCCGAGCTTCGATGTGCGGGTCGGCAGGGTCGTCGAGGGCTACGCGGTGTTGCAGCCGCGGGTTACGCCCTCACTTCCGATCGGCCAGGAGGGCTCGCTGTTCCAGCGGATCTTTTCGAGCGTGAGCGGCATCGACCCCTATGCCGCCGCGGTGTCCGACGTTTACCAGGACCTGTTCGGCGAGGGTTCGTACACCGGCAAGGGCATCTACGACGTCGACGCCTTCGAGGCCGCCCTGTCCGGCCGGGTGCCGGACTCGACGCTGCTCAGCCACGACCTGTTCGAAGGCATATTTGCGCGCGCTGGCCTTGCCTCCGATGTCGAGGTCGTCGAGGAGTTCCCGGCACGCTACGATGTCGGTGCGCTCCGGCACCACCGCTGGGCCCGCGGCGACTGGCAACTCTTGCCCTGGATCCTGGGGCGCGGTCGGAATTCCGCACAGCCCGGCCGGACATCCGCGGGTATTCCGGCACTCGGTCGCTGCAAAATGCTGGACAACCTGCGGCGTACACTGTCCGCCCCGGCGGCCGTCCTCGCACTGCTCGCCGGATGGGCTGCGCCGTTCGACGCCGCTCTCGTCTGGACCGGCTTCGTGCTTTCTACGATTGTGCTGCCGACACTGATACCGATCATCGGTGCCATCCCGCCGCGCCGTCCTGGGCCTACGATGGCCAGCCACGTGCGGGCGCTCGGCAACGACTTCCAACTGGCCCTCACCCTCTCTGCACTGATTGTCACTTTCCTGGGGCACCAGGCCTGGCTCATGGGCGATGCGATCGTCCGTACGCTGTGGCGCCTGCGGGTCAGCCGGCGGCATCTGCTCGAATGGGTGCCTGCGGCTCAGGCGACCATCGGTCGCCGGCTCGACCTAGTCGGGTTTGTTTGCCGGATGGCCGGGTCGCTGGTCATCGCAGCGACCGCCATGGCGGTCGTCCAGTTCTCCGAGCATGGCAGCTGGACGCTGGTGGCCCCGATCGCCCTGCTGTGGATCACCGCGCCCGCAGTGGCACTCTGGACCAGCCTGCCACCCGGCGCCGCGGACCAACTGGACGCGTCGGACATCGACGCCCGGGCCCTGCGGCTGACGGCGCGCCGGACGTGGCGGTTCTTCGAGGATTTCGTCGGGGCAGACGACCACATGCTGCCGCCCGACAATTTTCAGGAGGACCCAACTCCGGTACTGGCTCACCGGACGTCACCGACCAATCTCGGCCTCTATCTGCTGTCGGTGGTGAGCGCCCGCGACTTCGGATGGATCGGCACCGCCGAGGCGATCGCGCGACTGGAGGCGACGCTTGGCACCATGGGTGAACTTGCGAAGTTCCGCGGCCATTTCTTC
>JARLGS010001000.1 GCA_031292695.1 Mycobacterium sp.
GCTGTCCCAACAGGGCCGCATCACCCATCCCATGATGTTGTCCCCCGGCGAGACCCACTACCGCCCGATCGACTGGGACGACGCTTACCGGCTGATCGCCACCGAACTTCGCGCCCTGAGCTCCCCCGACGAGGCGCTCTTCTACACCTCCGGCCGCACCAGCAACGAAGCCGCGTTCCTCTACCAGCTGCTGGTGCGCAGCTATGGCACCAACAACCTGCCGGACTGCTCCAACATGTGCCATGAATCGTCGGGTACGGCGCTGGTCGAATCAATCGGGATCGGCAAGGGCTCGGTCACCGTCGAGGACGTCGTCCACGCCGACTGCATCGTCATCGCCGGACAGAACCCGGGCACCAACCATCCCCGGATGCTGTCCGTGCTCGAGAAGGCAAAAGCCAACGGCGCGACCGTCATTGCCATCAATCCACTCCCCGAGGCCGGGCTGATGCGGTTCAAAGACCCGCAGAAAGTGCACGGCGTCGTCGGCCACGGCGTACCGATCGCCGACGAGTTCGTTCAGATCCGGATCGGCGGGGACATGGCCCTGTTCGCGGGACTTGGCCGGCTGTTGCTGGAAGCTGACGACCAGGCGCCCGGCACCGTGTTGGACCGCGACTTCATCGCCCGCTACTGCGCCGGGTTCGACGAATACGAAACCCGCACCCGCGCAATCGAACTGGAAACTGTCAGCGAGGCCGGCGGCATCGGACTGGACCAGTTGCGGCGGGTTGCGGATCTGCTGGCCCGGTCGCAGCGGACCGTCATCTGCTGGGCGATGGGACTGACCCAGCAAACGCACGCGGTCGCCACCATCGGCGAGGCGACCAACCTGTTGCTGCTGCGCGGCATGATCGGCAAGCCCGGCGCCGGCGTGTGTCCCGTCCGCGGGCATTCCAACGTGCAGGGTGACCGGACCATGGGGATCTGGGAGAAGATGCCCGAGTCATTCCTGGCCGCACTGGACGCGCGATTCGGCATCAGCGCCCCACGCAAGCATGGCCACGACACCGTCGATGCGATCCGGGCGATGCGCGACGGGCAGGCCAAGGTGTTCATCGGGATGGGCGGCAACTTTGCGTCGGCCACGCCCGACACCGACGTCACTGCGGCCGCGATCCGCAATTGTGCTCTCACGGTGCAGATTTCGACGAAGCTGAACCGTAGCCACCTGATCCACGGCCGCACCGCGCTGATCCTGCCGACGCTGGGCCGCACCGACAAGGACTTCCAAGACGGCGGCAAGCAGCTGGTGTCCGTCGAGGATTCGATGTCGATGGTGCATCTGTCCCGCGGTAGCCTCACCCCACCGAGCGACTGCGTGCGCAGCGAGGTCGCGATCGTCTGCCAGTTGGCCCGCACGCTGCTCGGGGCCGATCACCCGGTGCCCTGGGAATCCTTCAACGCCGACTACGACCGAATCCGCGACGCCATCGCCGATGTGGTGCCTGGCTGCGCCGACTACAACACCCGGGTGCGGCAGCCGGACGGGTTCCAGTTGCCACACCCGCCCCGGGATTCGCGGGAGTTCCCCACCCACACCGGCAAAGCCAACTTTTCGGCCGAACCGGTGGAGTGGGTCGTGGTCCCCGAAGGCCGACTGGTGTTGCAGACCCTGCGCAGCCACGACCAGTACAACACCACCATCTACGGCCTGGACGACCGCTACCGCGGCGTCAAGGGCGGCCGGCGTGTGGTGTTCGTCAACCCTGCCGATATCGCCGCTCTCGGGCTGCGGGACGGCAGCCGGGTCGACCTCGTGTCCGAATTCGAGGGCCACGAACGGCGCGCCAAAGACTTTCTGGTGGTGCCGTATTCGACGCCCGTCGGCAACGCCGCCGCCTACTATCCCGAAACCAATCCACTGATCCCACTGGACCACACCGCCCGGAAGTCGAACACTCCGGTGTCCAAGGCCGTGGCGATAAGGTTGGAACCGTGGGCCGAGTAACCGCCAGGCGTAGGGCCGAGCACCTCACTGCCGACGGAGCAGTGTCACGTCCGGAGACCTTGGCCGTCGAGGAACCCTTGGAAATCCGGGTCAACGGCAGGCCGATCACCGTCACCATGCGGACGCCGGGGTCGGATGTTGAACTGGCCCAAGGCTTTCTCCTCACCGAGGGCGTGGTCGCGCGGCGCGGGGACATCGCTCGGGTCGCGTACTGTCGCGGCGCCACCGAGGACGGAACCAACACGTACAACGTGCTCGACGTGACTCTGGCCCCTGGGGTTCCGATGCCCGACGTTGACGTGACGCGCAACTTCTACACCACCTCGTCGTGCGGGGTGTGCGGTAAGGGGTCCATCGACGCGGTCAGAACCGTGAGTCGGTACTCCCCCGGCGACGACCCGACCAGCGTTGCCGCAGAAGCACTCTCCGCCATGCCGGGGCAGTTGCACCGCGCGCAGAAGGTCTTCGCGAGCACCGGCGGACTACACGGTGCCGCACTGTTCGGCCCGGACGGCGGCATGCTCGTCGCCCGCGAGGACATCGGCCGGCACAACGCCGTGGACAAGGTGATCGGCTGGGCTCTCGAAAACCGTCGGGTTCCGCTGGCCGGATGTGTGTTGCTGGTCAGTGGGCGGGCATCGTTCGAGCTCACGCAGAAGGCTGTGATGGCGGGCATCCCGGTGCTGGCTGCAGTTTCCGCGCCGTCCTCGTTGGCAGTCGATCTGGCCAGCCAGGCCGGGCTCACTCTGGTGGCGTTCCTGCGCGACGAATCCATGAACGTCTACACCCGCCCGGACCGGATCAGCCACTAGCGCCAGCAGACGCAAAACTGCCCCTTTTCGGGTGAAAAGGGGCAGTTTTGTGGCTGTTCGCGGAGAAACTCAGGCGCTCTTGTCCCGGCGCTCCGACCGCGCCGTCTTGCGCGGCACGATGGTCGGCAGCACGTTGTCCTGCACGGTCTCCTTGGTGACGACCACCTTGGCGACATCGTCGCGGCTCGGGATGTCGAACATGACCGGCTGCAGCACCTCTTCCATGATCGCGCGCAGACCACGGGCACCAGTGCCCCGGTGGATGGCCTGATCGGCGATCGCGTCGAGGGCGTCGTCAGTGAATTCCAGCTCCACCCCGTCCATCTCGAAGAGCCGCACGTACTGCTTGACGAGTGCGTTCTTCGGCTTGGACAGGATCGACACCAGCGACTCCTTGTCCAGGTTGGTCACCGAGGCAACCACGGGGAGACGACCGATGAACTCGGGAATCAGACCGAACTTGATCAGATCCTCCGGCAGCACCTCGGCGAAGTGGTCCTGGGTGTCGATCTCGGCCTTGGAACGCACCTCGGCGCCGAAGCCCAGGCCGCGCTTGCCGACGCGGTCGGACACGATCCGCTCCAGCCCCGCGAAAGCACCGGCCACGATGAACAGCACGTTGGTGGTGTCGATCTGGATGAACTCCTGGTGCGGGTGCTTGCGTCCACCCTGCGGCGGCACCGACGCCTGGGTGCCCTCCAGAATCTTCAGCAGCGCCTGCTGCACACCCTCACCCGACACGTCGCGCGTGATCGACGGGTTCTCGCTCTTACGGGCGATCTTGTCGACCTCGTCGATGTAGATGATGCCGGTCTCAGCGCGCTTGACGTCGTAGTCGGCGGCCTGGATCAGCTTGAGCAGGATGTTCTCGACGTCCTCGCCGACGTAACCGGCCTCGGTCAGTGCGGTGTCGTCTGCGATGGCAAACGGCACGTTGAGCATCTTGGCCAGGGTCTGCGCCAGGTAGGTCTTGCCGCAACCAGTGGGCCCGAGCATCAGGATGTTGGACTTGGCGAGCTCGACAGGCTCCGCCCGAGAGTCGCGCGACTTCTCCTGCGCCTGGATGCGCTTGTAGTGGTTGTAGACCGCGACCGCGAGCGTCTTCTTCGCGTTGTCCTGCCCGATGACGTAGCCCTCCAGGAAATCTCGGATCTCCTGGGGCTTGGGCAGCTCGTCGAGTTTGACGTCGTCAGCGTCTGCGAGCTCTTCTTCGATGATCTCGTTGCAGAGGTCGATGCACTCGTCGCAGATGTAGACGCCAGGACCAGCTATCAGCTTCTTGACTTGCTTCTGGCTCTTTCCACAGAACGAGCACTTCAGCAGGTCACCGCCGTCTCCGATGCGCGCCATGGGGTGAGGCCCTACTTTCTACGTTCGCCGTCAGTCGTTACACCAGATGGTGGGTCGTTTCGGGTTCTGCCCCCGACGCTACCCGTTCGCTCCGTTGCTATGCGACCGATAGGGCCGAATCGCGCCGGTGGTATTTATCCGTGTGCAGGAGAACATAGTCCGATCGGCCGCCCGCCACCTGTCGGCGCGCTGACCGGACGTTGGCGTGTCGCCACTAGCGACATCAGCACCCCGTTACCACGGAACCCGATCAAACATTACCCTCGCCCAAAACCTGCCCCCAGAACAATATGTCATCGGCGTCAGTTTCGTTCCGGTTAGGCATCCGAACGCACACGGCCGGCTGAAACGCCGGAGGCGCCAACCGGTACGAGGTTGGCGCCGCCGACATGTTCTAGAACGCAGGGCCTGGGGCTCAGCCGGCTCAGGACTTCTGGGCGGAGAGCTTCCGGTATTCCAGCACCGTGTCGATGATCCCGTACTCCTTGGCTTCGGTCGCGGTGAGGATCTTGTCGCGATCGGTGTCCTTGCGGACCTGCTCGGCAGTCCGGCCGGTGTGCCGCGCGAGCGTCTCCTCCATCAGGGTACGCATGCGCTCGATCTCGGCGGCTTGGATCTCCAGATCCGAGAACTGTCCCTGAATGACGCCGCCGAGCGACGGCTGGTGGATCAGGATCCGGGCGTTCGGCAGGGCCAGGCGCTTGCCAGGGGAACCGGCGGCCAGCAGCACCGCGGCGGCCGACGCGGCCTGACCGAGGCAAACCGTCTGGATGTCGGCACGCACGTACTGCATGGTGTCGTAGATCGCCATCAGCGAGGTGAACGAGCCACCCGGCGAGTTGATGTACATGGTGATATCGCGGTCGGGGTCCTGCGACTCCAGCACCAGCAGCTGCGCCATCACGTCGTTGGCCGATACGTCGTCCACCTGGGCACCCAGGAAGATGATGCGCTCGTCGAACAGTTTGGCGTAAGGATCGACGATGCGCTCGCCCGTGTGCGTCCGCTCCGTGAACTGCGGCAGGATGTAGCGCGCCTGCGGGGCCAGCTCAGGGTTCAGGTGCTTGGAGATCACTTCGAGGCTCCCTTGCCGCCGTTGAGGTTTGCGCGGGTGATGATGTGGTCGACGAAGCCGTATTCCAGCGCTTCCGGGGCCGTGAACCAGCGGTCACGGTCGGAGTCGGCCTCGATCTGCTCGATGCTCTTTCCGGTGAACTCCGCGTTCAGCCGGAACATCTCCTTCTTGATGACGTGGAACTGCTCGGCCTGGATGGCGATGTCCGACGCGCTACCGGTGACACCACCGAGCGGCTGGTGCATCAGGACCCTGGCGTGCGGCAGGGCGTGACGCTTGCCCTTGGTGCCGGCGGCCAGCAGGAATTCACCCATCGATGCCGCCATGCCCATCGCGTAGGTGGCGATGTCGCAGTCCGACAGCTGCATGGTGTCGAAGATCGCCATGCCGGCGCTGATCGAGCCACCCGGCGAGTTGATGTACATGTGGATGTCTTTGGACGGGTCTTCGGCCGTCAGCAGCAGGATCTGGGCGCACAACCGGTTCGCGATGTCGTCGTCGACCTGCGAGCCCAGGAAGATGATGCGCTCGGCAAGCAAACGCTCATAGACCGAGTCGGTGAGGTTGAGCCCCGGTGCGCTTGAACGCATGTCAGTCACGACTGGATACCTGCTTTCTCGAGTTCGTTCACACGACACTAACCAACGGAAGACGGCCGGGAGTCCCCGACTCGGCCGCGTTCGCTCAGAGCGTCACAACCTGATCTGACCGACAGGTGCCGCAGGCGTCACGCGGACACCTGCGGCACCTGAACCACGGTCAGACTTCGACGCTCTAGTCGTCCTTGGCCTTCTTCGCCTTCTTGTCCTTGGCGTCCTTGGCCGGCTTGTCGTCCTTGGCCTCAGCGTCCTTCGACTTCTTGGCCTTGGCGGGCTTCTCGTCCTCGGCTTCGGCCTCTTCGGCCGGCGCCTCGTCGGCCGCAGCCTCCGGAGCCTCAGCCTCAGCCTCAGCCTCGTCGGCTGCGCCGCCGGCCGGACCGAAGAACTCCGCGGTGTCCACGGCGTTGCCATCGGTGTCGGTCACGGTGGCGCCGTGCACCACGGCCGCGATGGTCATGCCACGACGGATGTCGGCGAACATGGCCGGCAGCTGGTTGTTCTGCTGCAGGATCTGGATCAGCTGCTGCGGCTCGATGCCGTACTGCCGGGCCATCAGTGCGATGCGCTCCATGAGATCGCCCTGACCGACCTTGACGTCCAGCTCGTCGGCGATGGCATCCATCAGCAGCTGAGTCTTGACGGCCTTCTCAGCGTTGGTGCGGGTGTCCGCGTCGAACTCTTCGCGGCTGCTGCCCTGCTCCTTGAGCTGCTCCTCGAACTTGGTTTCATCGTGCTCGAGCGCGTGGATCGCGTTGTGCACGGTCTCGTCGACGGTGGCCTGAACGATCGCCTCGGGCAGCGGGACCTCGATCTGCTCCAGGAGCACCTCGACCGCCTTGTCGCGGATCTGCTCGGCCTGACCGATCTGCTTCACCCGGCGAACCTGCGTGGTGAGGCTGTCCTTGAGCTCGTCAATGGTGTCGAATTCGCTTGCCAGCTGGGCGAAGTCGTCGTCCGCCTCAGGCAGCTCGCGCTCCTTCACCGACTTGACGGTGACGGACACCTGGGCTTCCTTGCCGGCGTGCTCACCGGCGGCCAGGGTGGTCGGGAAGTCCTTGGACTCGCCGGCCTTCAGGCCGATGATCGCCTCGTCGAGACCCTCGATCAGCTGACCGGAGCCGATCTGGTGAGACAGCCCCTCGGTCTTGGCCTCCGGCACGTCCTCGCCGTCGACGGTCGCCGACAGGTCGATCGACACGAAGTCGCCGTCGGCGGCCGCCCGCTCGACGCCGGTCAGGGTGCCGAACCGGGCGCGCAGGTTCTGCAGCTCGGCGTCGACCTCGTCGTCGGTGATCGCGATCGGGTCGACGGTGATCTTGAGGGCCTTCAGATCAGGCAGCGCGAGCTCCGGGCGGACATCCACCTCAGCGGTGAAGACCAACTCGTCGTTGTCCTCCAGCTTGGTGATGTCGATCTCCGGCTGGCCCAACGGCTTGACGTCCTGAGCAGTGACGGCCTCGCCGTAGCGGGCCGGGATCGCGCTGTTGACGACCTGCTCCAGCACCGCGCCGCGGCCGATGCGCGCCTCGAGCAGCTTGGCCGGGGCCTTGCCCGGGCGGAAGCCGGGGAGCCGGACCTGCTTGGCCAGGTCCTTGTAGGCCTGGTCGAACTCGGGTTGGAGCTCGGTGAAGGGCACCTCCACGTTGATGCGAACCCGGGTGGGGCTCAACTGCTCCACGGTGCTCTTCACAGCATTACTCCTTGCGTTTTTGTACTGGCCATCAGTTGCTCGGTCGGGGTGACAGGATTTGAACCTGCGGCCTTCCGCTCCCAAAGCGGATGCGCTACCAAGCTGCGCTACACCCCGTGCCTCGTCGCGGTCGACATACCGCGGTCGAGATACTACGTCCTAGACACGCGACATCATCAATTGGATTGGCGGCCGCTGTCCCGGTACTGTCTGCCGGTACTGTGATCGCAGCAGTGCACGCGGGCGTAGCTCAATGGTAGAGCCCTAGTCTTCCAAACTAGCTACGCGGGTTCGATTCCCGTCGCCCGCTCCAATGGACCGGCCCGACCAGGCCGGTCCTTTTGTTTTGCGGCTGCCACTCCCCCGCCCAGATCGGGTGCCATGGCCGCCCGCCGACCCGCTGGAAGCGCTCAAAAATAATTGACAGGAACTTTGCCACGACCCGTGCACCGACTAATTGACGACGTGTCCTGCATCACTCGTCACGCAGACCCGGGAACGACCCCGACCTGAAAATATCCTGATAATTTTCTGTGCGCTTGCGCAAAGCGCGAAGGTGCCGCGATGGAGCCAGTAAATAGCAGGTCATAGCGCACGTCAGCCCGATAATGTGATACGTCCCGGCAATTTCGGCCAAAGCATTGCCCAGCGATATGAGTGACGGTATAAACACAGCGATGACCGCGTCACCAATCCGAATAGACCGCCGGAGTCGGCGGAATATTGACGCGGGTAGAAAGATAGCTGATAGCGGGTGGCGGGACCCCAAGCGATATCTGTGGCTATTGGTACCCGCCGCCCCGGGCGCGGTGACGCTGTCCTGGCTATTGGCGTGGTCGACGGGTCTGCACATTTTCTGGTGGACCGGGCTGGTCTTGATTCTGGTCCTGGGGCCTGGCATCGACCACCTGCTCGGGCTGGAGAAACGCAATCGGGCACCGGACCAGATCGTCGCCCAGCTGCAGCAGGACACGTTCTACCGGTTCGCCACTCACATGTTCCTACCCATTCAATACCTGGTGCTGGCGTTCGCCTGCTGGGTGTGGGCCGGTGGCGGTTGGGTCACGTTGACGTTCGCCGACAAAGTGGCACTGATGTTTGCGGCCGGCTTGTCGGGTGGCATCGCCAACAACGCGGCTCATGAGTTGGGACATCGGAGCGATCGCACTGAACGATGGCTGAGCAAGTTGGCGCTCGCGCAGAGCTGGTACGGACAGTTCTACGTCGAACACAACCGCGGACACCACGTCCGCGTCGCGACGGTGGAAGACCCGGCCAGTGCCCGCTTCGGCGAAAGCGTGTACTACTTCGTGGTCCGCGCGGCGGTGGGCAGCACTCGCTCGGCATGGCAGCTCGAGGCCAAACGCCTTAACCGCCAAGGGCATTCACGCTGGAGCCTGCGCAACGACGTGCTCAATGCCTGGCTGATGAGCCTGGTCCTGTTCACCGGATTGGCACTGTGGTTCCATCCGGTGGTGCTGCCCTGGCTGTTCGGGCAGGCGGTGGTCGGCATCTTCCTACTCGAGGGCATGAACTATCTGTCGCACTACGGGCTGCGCCGGCAGAAGCTTCCGTCTGGCCGCTACGAGCGGCTGCGCGCCCAGCACAGTTGGAACAGCAACACGGTCATCATGAACGTGTTCCTGCTGCATCTGCAGCGGCATTCGGACCACCACGCCGACCCATCCCATCGCTATCAGGGAGTCCGGCACGCCGAGGAGGCTCCCCAGCTGCCCGGCAACTACGGCGCGATGTTCGTCCTCAGCCTCTTTCCCTGGCTGTGGCGCAGAGTGATGGACCCGCGAGTCCTCGCGTTGTACGGCGGCGACTTGCGCTTGACCGCGCTGAGCCCGCGAGCCCTGAAGCGGCTGCAGCAGGCCTGACCGACCATTAGCCGGTCGCCGGCCCGGTACACCGCCATCGGTGCTGAACACGCTTATCGGTGACCGTATCGAGGTCCGCGGCCATAGGTAAGCTGCTCTCCATGGAGCTCCTGCTCATCCTGATTGTGCTCGCGGCCATCGGATTCTTCCTTTACAGCCGGCAGAACAACTCCCACAAGGCCGCGGCCCTGGCCAACGCCAAAGCCGACGCCCGGCGCCTCATCGAGATGCTCGGCGGCCAGGTGTTCAACCTGGCCGGCACCGACGACGCGTCGCGCCAAGCACTGGCCGACGCCTCCGAGCGCTACAACGCCGCGTCATCGCAGATCGAACAGGCCACCACCGCCCAGCAGGCGGCGTTTGCCAAGCAGAGCGCGATCGAAGGGTTGTATTACGTGCGGGCGGCCCGCACCGCGATGGGTATCGACCCGGGGCCGCCGCTGGAGACGCTGGCCGGGCAGCAGGCGGCCGGGCAGGTCACCGAGGATCGCCGAATCGAGTTCGACGGCAGGCAGATTCAGGCCTCACCGGGACCGACTGCCGGGACTCCGAACTATTACCCCGGCGGCCGGGTGGCCGGACGTCCGGTACCCGCCGGCTGGTACTCCGAGCCGTGGTGGAAGCCGGCCCTGGTGGCCGGTGCCTGGGGTGTGGGCTCGGCGCTGTTGTTCGATTCGCTCTTCCAGGGCATGCACGGGGTCAATTACGGCGCACAGGGTTTCGAGAACGGATACGGCTCCGGATTCGACCAGGGCTACCAGCAGGGCCTCGACCAGAGTCAGTTCACCGACTCAGGCAACAACGGCTGGGACGCCGGAAGCAACAGCAGTTGGGATTCCGGTGGCAGCGGCTGCGGCGGCGGAAGCAACTGTGGTGGTGGCAGCAGCTGTGGTGGTGGCAGCAGCTGTGGTGGCGGTGGTGGTTGCGGTGGTGGCAACTAACCGCACGCAAATGGGTTAGTCCGTCACACCTGACAATCGGGGCACCAGAACAGGTTTCGCCCCTCCATCTCCTCAGTACGTACGGCGGCGCCGCACACCCGGCACGCCTCCCCCGCGCGCCGGTACACATAAGTACGCGGACGGTCGGCCGCGTACGACGGCGCACCGTGGTCGTCCTCCGGACGCACCACCACGATTTTGCCGCGCCGCACCCCCACCTTCATCAGCGCCACCAGGTCGGTCCACAGCTCGGCGAACTCGGACTCGCTCAGGTGCACGCCGGGTCGATGCGGATCGATCTGATGCCGATACAGCAACTCGCTGCGATACACGTTGCCTACCCCGGCGATCACCGACTGATCCATCAGCATCGAACCGATTGACCTGCGGGACTTGCTGATTCGCGCCCACGCCCGGGCGGGATCGGCGTCCCGGCGCAGCGGATCCGGACCGAGCCGGGCCACCACGTCGTCGACGCCGGCCTCCTCGATCAGCTCGCACACGGTAGGACCGCGCAGATCCGTGCCGTAGTCCTCACCCAGCATGCGCATCCGCACCTGCCCGACCGGTGCGGTCATCGGCACCGGTTGCTCGGTGAAGGTGCCGTACAGCCCCAGATGGATGTGCACCACCGAACCACCCTCGTAGTGGTGGAAGAGGTGCTTGCCCCAGGCATCGGCCTGGCGCAGCACCCGGCCGTTGACCGCGGCAGCCGCGTCGGCGAACCTGCCCTGCGGACTGCTGACCGTCACCGGGGCCCGCCCGAAGCGCTGCTGATGCAAGCGGGCCAACCGGTGCAGGGTGTGCCCCTCCGGCACCTGTCAGGCCGGGGCGCCCGGCACTGCCGGGGCGATGTGGGTCTTCTCGTACTCGGCGAGGATGTCGATCCGGCGCTGGTGCCGCGCGGCCTGCGACCACTCGGCCGCCAGGAAGGCATCGACGATGGCGAAGGCGTCCTCGGTGCTGTGCATGCGGCCGCCGATGCCCATCACCTGTGCGTTGTTGTGCTCACGGGCCAGCTGGGCAGTCTCGACGCTCCAGGCCAGCGCACAACGCACGCCCGGTACTTTGTTGGCCGCGATCTGCTCGCCATTGCCCGAGCCCCCGATCACGATGCCCAGGCTGCCCGGGTCGTCGACGGTGCGCTTGGCGGCGTCGATGCAGAACGCCGGATAGTCGTCCTCGGCGTCGTAGGCGAAAGCGCCGCAGTCGACGACCTGGTGGCCGTTCGCGGCAAGGTGTTCGAGCAGGGCCTGCTTGAGTTCGTATCCGGCGTGGTCGGCTCCGAGGTATACGCGCATGGCCGACATTCTCGCAGATCGGCACGGGTGCGAAGACCGCGGCTCAGCCGGCCCCGGCCATCTCACCGGCTCAGCCGGCAGCGATCTTCGTGTCGTGGTCGATGGCCGCGGTGATCTGCTTGATGATCTCGGCTTGGCTGGTGACGCCGTCGATGTTGATCTGCATCACGTACAGGCCCGTCGCGTCCTGGATCATGACGGTGTTCTGCGTGATGATCTTGGTGACCCCATTGGAATTCCAGGTGCCCGACAGCTGGAATGACTGGTGGCCGTCGACCGTGCCCGGGGTGCCGGTGTCCGTGGGGGCGAATCCCGGCAGGTTGTTCAGCTCGCCAGGGGCGAAATCGATGATCTTCTGCGCTTCGGCGGGCGGACCGAGCCGCGAGATCAGGGCGGTCGCGCTGGGTCGGTACTCGGCCGCGCCCGGGCCGGTGTAGACGATCGACTGGTAGGCGAATGCCGGCGTCTGCGGCCCCGCATCTGTCCACCCAGCCGGCATCGGCAGGTTCACCACCGGCGCGCCCGGGTCATTGCGGTGAATCAACGTTTCCGGGATGTTGTTGCTCTTGAGGTACGTGGCGATGGTCTGGTAGTTACCCGGTGCGCCGACGAGCATTGGTGGCGGGGGCTTGCGGGACGAGGCGGACGACGACGACTTGGCCGCGCCGGTGCTCTGCCCGGTGCTGCCCGCAACCACTGGGGTCTGGTCCTTGCGATCGCCGGAGTTGAGCAGAACGACGGCGATCACCACCACCACAACGGCCGCCACCGCGCCGCCGATCACCCACAGCTTCGCCGGCTTGCGACCCGAGGACTGGTTGCCGACGGGCGGCGGCTTGCCGATGTCGGCGAGTGACGGGTAGATCGGCGGCGGCCCACCTGGGCGGCTCATCCCCGCCAGGGACGCCTGCGGCGCCAGCGCGCCATGGCGCGCGTCGGCCGGAATGGCCGGCAGCACCACAGTCGGCGACACCGTCTCGGAAATCGGCGGGACAACCCGCTGCCGCGGCGGCGGCGGGAGCTGACGTGACTGCGTACCCGCGCCGGGCACCGGTGGGGCCGATGACCCGGGCCGCGGTATCGACGGCGCCGATGGCGACGAATCCGCTTCCGGGCGAGGCGGATTCGACTGGTACCGGGACCCAGCCGGGGCAGGCGGCGGCGGGGCAGGCACCGA
>JARLGS010001001.1 GCA_031292695.1 Mycobacterium sp.
CTGCATGACCATGTTCATCTGGCTGTTGAGGTCGTAGCCCTCCTTGGTCAACGACCCGATGTGCCGGCCGACGATGCGGGCGGGCACGAGGAAGAGGGGGACCAGGATCAAGGCGGCCAGGGTGATCTGCCAGCTGAGGAAGAACATCGCTGCGATGACGATGACGACCGTCACCAGGTTGCCGACCACGTTGGACAGGAGGTCGGTGAAGGCCTGCTGGGCCCCGATCACGTCGTTGTTGAGGCGGCTGACCAGGGCACCGGTCTGGGTGCGGGTGAAGAAGGCCAGCGGCATGCGCTGGATGTGGCGGAACACCTTCGAGCGCATGTCGTAAATGAGGCTCTCGCCGATGTAGGCGGAGATCCGCCGTTCGGTCAGGCCGAGGGCGGCGTCGACGAGGGCCAGGACCGCGACCAGGATGGCCAGCCCGATGACCAGGCTGGAGTTCTTCTTCAGGATCCCGTTGTCGATGAGGTCCCGTAGGATCAGGGGGTTCACGGCCGCGACCACGGCGCCGAGGATCACGACGGGGATGAAGACGGCCAGGATCTTGTGGTAGGGGACGGCGAAGGTGAGCATGCGCCGGGCCGTGCCCTTCTTCACCCGGTGCCGGAGGACGCTGCGGTCCTGGCGCATGGAGCGCATCCCGGTCCACCCGCCACCGCCCATGCCGTGGCCCCGCATACTCATGCCAGCAACCTACTGTCGACGGTGCGACGACCCGATCGCGACGGCAGGTCCGCCCTGGTGGACGGCTCGGGCGTCCGATCGCGCCGGGCGCCGGCGCTCCTAGGCGGTCGGTTGAGGCGAGGGCGCGCTGACCCGGCGGCGGATCAGGGTCACGACGAGGAAGGCGAGGGCCAGGACCGCCAGGCTGCCCACGATGCCGGCCATCACGTCGGAGCCGACCAGGAGGTGCGAGGACGTGTTGCCGGCCGGAGTGACGCGGCTGACCAGTTGCGCGTGCAGGCTGCCCGAACGGAGCCTCGAGGCCGCCGACGCTCCGGCCGCCCCGACCGTGACCGACCACGCCAGGGTCATACCGACCGCTGCTGCGAGGAACCGAAAGTGCCGCACGATGAAGCGCCTCCCTGGTCCAGATCGGCAGTGCCACTCCGCACCGCACCGATCTCGTACAGAAGTGAAACGGCGGCTGCGACGGCCTCTTACGCCCCACCTTTCCTGCAACCCCCATGATTTCTGCCGTTGGTGCGAAGACGTGGGAACGGTTCGTCAACCGGCGTGACAAAACCGTGACGGCGTCGGTTCAGTAGGCGCCGGTACCTCGGGCCATCGTCTTGGGCGTCTCGAACATGATCTTGAGGTC
>JARLGS010001002.1 GCA_031292695.1 Mycobacterium sp.
CCTGGGCCGAGGAGATCATCGTCGTTGCATTCCTGCTCACCCGCTTGCGCCAGCTGAACGTCTCCGCGACCAAATCACTGGTGCTGTCAGCACTGCTGCGCGGCAGCTACCACCTGTATCAGGGGTTCGGCGCCGGGCTGGGCAACGTCGTCATGGGCCTGGTCTTCGGCTTCACGTGGCGCCGCACCGGCCGGTTATGGCCGCTGATCATCGGGCACGGCGTGATCGACACCGTCGCGTTCGTGGGTTATGCATTGGCCGCGCGGCATTTGGGCTGGCTGCATTGATACCGACGACCGTCGTTAATTCCGTCAGGCCCAGCCAAGCCTTACCTGAATTCAGGTTGCGCAATTCTAATTGAAAATACTGAGCCGGTCACATTGGGTAAGGATATGCTTTCCTGAATTAGGTTGACCTTGTCTGACAATGCCCTTTGACCTGCACTATTGTGCAATTCATGACCGATGCGACGCCTCTCGAAACGAAATTCCACCAACTGCTGCAAGAGCAGATTCGGAGCGAATTCGGCGCGTCGCAGCAATACATTGCGGTTGCCGTTTACTTTGACGGAGAAGACCTCCCGCAGTTGGCCAAGCACTTTTATGCGCAGGCCGTGGAGGAACGCAATCACGCGATGATGCTGGTGCGCTACCTGCTCGACCGCGACATCGAGGTCGAGATTCCGGGGGTCGACCCGGTGCGCAACTCCTTCGCCTCTCCGACGGATGCCCTCAAGCTGGCACTGAGCCAGGAACGCGTGGTCACCGAGCAGATCAGCCGGCTGGCCAGCGTCGCCCGCGACGAGGGCGACTACCTCGGCGAACAGTTCATGCAGTGGTTCCTCAAGGAACAGGTCGAAGAGGTCGCGACCATCAACACGCTGGTGAAGATCGCCGACCGCGCCGGCGAGAACCTGTTCAACCTCGAAGACTTCGTCGCCCGCGAGTTCGCCGCGACCGGCGCCGCCGACCCGACCGCGCCGCAGGCCGCCGGCGGCAACCTCTAGCCCGGCAGTCCGGCTAGTCCGGCGCCGAACCCTCCGCGTCCCGCCCGGCGCCGGTCAGCCCGTTCTGCACCCAGTCCTTGGTCCGGCCCGGGTGGTTGGTCGCCACCCAGCCCACTCCGAGGTCGGCGCAGTAGCGCACGTCCTCGTAGTGGTCGACGGTCCAGCAGTACAGCGCACGCCCGTGCGCGGCGGCATGGTCGACCAGTTCGGGGTGCTCACGCAGCGTCGTGATCGACGGTCCCACCGCGGTCGCGCCGACAGTCGTCGCCGCGCTGCCGCCGAGGTACCGCGATGTCTCGCCGAGCAGCACGGTCGGCAGCATCGGCGCGGCGCGGCGGATGCGCCACACCGCGGCGGCCGAGAACGACATCACCACAGCGCGGGCCAGGTCCGCTGAGGCGGGCGCGGCGATGCCGTAGCGGTGCAGCAACGCGAGGACCTTGCTCTCGACCAGCGCCCCGTACCGGACCGGGTGCTTGGTCTCGATGAACAGTTTCACCGGGCGGCCCCAATCCAGGGCCAGCCGGATCAGCTCGTCGAGGGTGAGCAGACCGGCGGCAGCCTGGCTGCCGTCCGTCCGGCTGGGATGCCATGCGCCGTAATCCAATTCGTGAAGCTGCGCCAGGCTCATCTCACTGACCAGTCCGGTGCCGTCGGAAGTGCGGTCCACCCGGCGGTCGTGCACGCACACCAGGTGACCGTCCCGGGTCAACCGGACATCGCACTCGAGCCCGTCCGCCCCCTGCTGGAGGGCCAGCTCATAGGCCGCCAGGGTGTGCTCGGGACGCTCCGCTGATGCCCCGCGGTGCGCCACCACGAATGGGTGGCCGCCGAGTGTGCCGTCCTGGTCGTCCGAGCCCATGGTCCTATGCTGCCGGTTCCTCCGTCGTGGCCTCAACCGGAACAGCTGAATCGGTGTCCGCCTTGCTGTCCGGCTCGGTCGGTTCCGGGCCGGTTTCCCCTTCGACGGCCGCGCCGTCGGCTTCGTCGGGCGTGACCACCCAGCGTGGTCCCGAAGCCTCTGCCTGCGTCAGATCAAACCTCTGGTAGAGGCGCGCGGTCGCCTCGATGGCCACCATTCCCAGCAGGTAGGCGATGGTCGTCACCTCGGTGCTGTCGGCGATGCCCTGCGGGTCCGTGGCGAACATGCCCCACACCGACCAGGCGGCGGCCAGAGCGGCCACTGTCCACAGCGACCACCAGATGCCGATCGGACGCCGCAACGTGCGCATCCGGTTCTCCGCAGCGGCCATCTCCGTGACGAATACCGGAGCCATCAGCAGGTTGACCACCGGGACCAGGCAGCCGAGCCACAGCAGCGACCGCCGCCGCGGATCGGTGGTGCCGGCGCGCTGGTAGACGACAGAACGGCGCGCGATCAGCCAATTGGTCAACACCACCGCGACCGTCAGCACCGAGAACAGCGCGACGACGCTGGCCGCGACGCCCAACCAGCTGCCGGCGAGCGCGACCCACTGGTCGAGCAGCACCGTGCGGTTGATCAGTAGCAGCACGTAGCGCACCACGTGCATCAGGGCCGCGACGCCGAGCGCGATCATCGCGACCCGTACGGCCTTGTGCACCGTAATCGGCGACGGCCCACGCCGGGCCTGCTCCTGTTCGGCGGGATGGTCGTCGAAGTGCTCGACCAGACCCCACTGCGGAATCTGGTCGTAGTGCGGCGTCGGCCCGAGCGGCTGCTGCTCGCGGTGCGGTTTCGGCGCCGGGCCGGGTCGCACGGCGATCCAGCGGTACCCGACCGGCACCCGGGGCGCTTGCGGCTTCGGCGGTCCGGCCGCCGGCACCGGGCCGGCGGGCGCCAACAGGGCGCCACCGCACCGCGGGCACCATTCGCGCCGTCGATCGCGCACGTTCCATCGCGTCGAGCAACGGGAACAGACCTGGATCACGGCACCAGCCTACGGCGCGTCAGACCGCTCCGGGGGTGCCATCGTCCTTGACGACGGCGCGTCCGACTCCCGCCCATGCCAACATCCCGCCGGTCACGTTGATCGGCTCATATCCGTTGCGCGCCAGGTAGTGCGAAACCTTCAGCGATCGGCCGCCGGCGTGGCAGATGACGTACAGCGCGGCGTCAGCGTCGATCTCACCCAGCCGCGCCGGCACCTCGCTCATCGGGATGTGCTGCGCCCCGGCGGCATGACCGCGGGCCCACTCGTCGTCTTCGCGCACGTCGAGCAGCACCGCTGTCGCGTCGAACTGGGCGGGCAATTCACTGACCTCAACATGCGGCACGTGCACATCGTCCATGGGTACATGCTGGCATGCGCGACGGCCGGAACACGACCGGATGCATCGACAGCAATCTACGATCTATCCACAGTTTCCACAGATTCATCCACAGGTCCGCCAACCACCGGGTAGGCCCCTTACCGGCCAATCCACGCCAGATGGAAAATTGACTGGGGATAACCGGACGGGACCGACCCGCAATGATCAACAGGCCAGTATCCGGGCGAGCGAAAAAGCTTGGCGAGCTAAGTAGATTCCGGCGCGGCGAACCCGATCCGCCGCCGATCGCACCCGATTTCCCCGACTCCCCGGCAAACGGTTATGATCGGCGTCACAACGCAGGGTTGTGACAATCCTCACTCGGCATCAACCGGGAATAGGGTTGCTGAGGCAGGTCAGGGAGCATGCGATGGCGTCACATCCGTTGCAGCCGGGTTCCGGCGCATCGTCTCCTGAGTGGCATTCCGCGTTTTCCTCACAGACCCACAGCCAGCTGATCGCCTGCGTCCGCGCCGGCGTCATCGCCTTGGCCCTCCTGGGCGTCCTGATTCTGATCGTCCTGCTGTAAACCCATCGAGCTGCCGATGTCACTCCCTGTCGAAGGGGGTGTCCTTGCGGTGTCGGCAGCGATGGAGCAATGTGGTCTCGGATCTGTGGACGGACCCCAACACGGGCCGTGATCCCGCACGCGATCATCTAAGGAAGGAATCCTGTGGCTGAGTACACCCTGCCGGACCTGGACTACGACTACGGCGCCCTGGAGCCGCACATCTCGGGTCAGATCAACGAGATCCACCACAGCAAGCACCACGCGGCCTACGTCAAGGGTGTCAACGACGCCGTCGCCAAGCTGGAGGCGGCGCGGGCCGGCGACGACCACGCTGCGATCTTCCTGAACGAGAAGAACCTGGCCTTCCACCTCGGCGGCCACGTCAACCACTCGATCTGGTGGAAGAACCTGTCGCCCAACGGTGGCGACAAGCCGACCGGCGACCTCGCCGCAGCCATCGACGACCAGTTCGGCTCGTTCGACAAGTTCCGCGCCCAGTTCACCGCGGCCGCCAACGGCCTGCAGGGCTCGGGCTGGGCCGTGCTGGGCTACGACAGCCTGGGCGGCCGGCTGCTGACCTTCCAGCTGTACGACCAGCAGGCCAATGTGCCGCTGGGCATCATCCCGCTGCTGCAGGTCGACATGTGGGAGCACGCCTTCTACCTGCAGTACAAGAACGTCAAGGCGGACTACGTCAAGGCGTTCTGGAACGTCGTCAACTGGGAGGACGTGCAGAACCGCTTCGCGGCGGCCACGGCCAAGACCAGCGGCCTGATCTTCGGCTGATCACGCTTTCCGGTAACGGGGCGTCGCGCACCTGCGCGGCGCCCCGTTTTCGTGCGTCCTACCGTCGCCACTCCCAGCACACCCGGCCCTTCTGGCACTCATGGCCTCTTGCGTGCTAACCCGTCACTGCCGCACCCTGAATGAATCGATCCATTGTGGTGTCGGCGTACATCGGGCAGTTGATCGAGCACCGGAGGCAACCATGGACAGCGGATCGGGTCGAGCGATTGAGATTGCTCCGTTCCATTCGGGCGGTGCACTGAAAGGCTTCGTGATGTCGGGCCGCTGGCCGGATTCGACCAAGGAATGGGCACAGTTACTCATGGTCGCGGTGCGGGTGGCTTCGCTGCCGGGACTGTTGACAACCACGACCATCTTCGGCGCGCGGGAAGAACTGCCAGAACATCCACAGCCAGGCACGGTCGGCCTCGTACTCGCCGAAGGCCCGGTTGTTGGCGAAGCCGCTGTGCCGCCCGGATATTTCGCCGAGCGCCAGCCGACCGCATTGTTGATGCTGCATCCGCCTGCGGAGACGACCCCGTCCCTGCCCGAATGCACAGGTGCGGCGTCAGGTTGCCTGCTACTGCCCGGACTGCCTTACCTGGGGCTGGACCACCGGGCCGCGTGGGTCGAAGCCGAAGCGGACGGCACCATCACGTCGATGGTCAGCCGCGTCGGCGTCGACCCCATCAGCCACCCCGACACCGCCATCCTGGCCATGTTGCTTGCCGCCTGACCAAGCCCCGGGTTTTCAGCAAACAATATTGCGTTCCTGACACCCCTTGGCGCGCGCCCATATCGAGCCGCCAACCAGCATAAGCGGGTACCGAGCCCTGCCCGGACAGCCGATCCCCGGTAGGCTGGTGGCTAATACCTGAAGCGATGCTGGCGATGCGCCGTGCGCATAGCCGCGTCTTGCAGTACCCGGAACCGCTACTTTGTGCGGCGCAGTCGAGCCATGAGCAAAACTGCATAGACGTTAAAATTAGCTTCGTGGGGCCGGCTGCGAGCGACGGGTTTGCGCGCGAGAATGCCTGTTCGGATGCCTTTGGCGCCAGAAATTTAGTAGCCAGATCGAGTTTTCAGTGGTTTGCACTTGGTTCGCGGCGCAACTCTCGCTACGATAGTCAGCAAATAGTGACACCGACGCCTGTAGGTTTCGTTACGTGGAGGAATCAACGATGAGCATGACGTTCGCCGCTCGGCTGAATCGGCTGTTTGACACCGTCTACCCGCCCGGACGCGGCGCCCACACATCTGCCGAGGTCATCGCCGCACTCAAGGCCGAGGGCGTGACCATGTCCGCTCCCTACCTGTCGCAGCTCCGGTCGGGCAACCGGACCAACCCGTCGGTCGCGACCATGGCCGCACTTGCCAACTTCTTCCGGATCAAGCCGGCCTACTTCACCGACGACGAGTACTACGAGAAGCTCGACAGGGAACTCACCTGGCTGGCCAACATGCGGGACGAAGGCATCCGCCGCATTGCCGCACGGACCGTCGGCCTGTCCCAGGAAGCCAAGCAGGACATCGTCGACAAGGTCGACGAGCTGCGTCGCCAGGAGAACCTCGACAGCTAGTTCGGTTAGCCCCAACGAGCTTCACCACGTTGCGACCGGCGGATTCCGTTAATCCGCTGGTCGCACTGTTTTGATCCGAACGACAGGTTCCGCCGTCTTTCCTGCTGCGCCAGCCCTGCCACGCCGGTCCAGCTCGCGGTATTGCCCGGCAATCTCCAGAATCCATTCCCGATCCGAATATCCCGTCGGTTGCCGCAGCCAATCGGGGCCGGGGAATTTCGTCGCCGACCGGCTGCGCGCCCCGGATTCCCGTCCGTCGTAGATCCAGCTGGCCACCCGCTGCGCCTGCACATCCGGCGTGATGTTGGCCCGATCGGAGTCCGACGCGCGGCCGCCGCCGGCCAACGCCGCCGTGGCCTCCAAGTAGAGCGCATCAGAGATCAACGACATCTGCTCGGCCACCCGGAACAGCAGTGGCCCCCGCGGGCGCACCCCGATACCGATGTTCTGGTGACGCCGGCTCAGTTCCGCAAGCAGGGGCGCGACCGTCCGCAATTCCCGCCGGGCGCCGAACCAGTCCTCAACGCTGGGCAGCAGTGAGCCGCTGGCCACTACGAGCATCGCGCAGCCGAGGATCGTCGCCGCGGCACCGACTCCGACCAACTGGGTGGAGCCGACGGCGCGCAGCAGAATGAATGCGCTGGCCAACACGATCAGCACGATGCCGATGCTGAAGACGAACAGGGCCCGGCCGCGTCGGGTGCGGTTGGAGTTACGCATGCCGGCCCACGCCACCAGCGTCAGCGCCAGTAGGACGTACAACATCGGCAACAACCAGGACAGCGAGTTACCGCCGGACCCGAGATTCCGGCGCAGGTACTCCTGCGGCGCCATCTCGAGCTGCCGTGGGGTCAGGAAGAACAACACCAGCGTCAGCGCCGCGATCACGGCGGCAACCGTGTACTGGGCCAGCGCCACCCGGCGCACCGTCATCGGTTTGCGGCTGGACGAGGCCGAGGTGATCATCACGCAACTGCCGGCGGCACAGGCGATCAATGCCACCTGGCTCAGCATGCTCGACACGTTCGGCCAGCGCAGCAGGGTATCCAGGAGCAGGGTAAGCGGCTGCCAGTTCAGTGCCGCCACCAGACCCAGGCTGCCGAGCGCGACGATCATCGCAGCGCTGACCAGCGATTGTTTGTTGACCAGTGCCCACCCGATACGTAGGCCGGTCGCCAGCCCGAGCAGACCGGCGATAACCCAGATGATCAACCAAACGCCTCGCCGAGACGCACCTGGACGATCGATGACCGATCAGATGGCAGCCGGCCCAGCCGGTAGATCAGCAACGCGGCGAAATCCTCGGCCTCCTGCTCGGCCTCTTCGCCGGCCGGGCCCATGCAACCGGTCCGCTGATTCAGCATGTAGCCGATCAGGTCCGAGCTCGCGAGTTCCATGGTGTCGCGGGCGGCTTCGACGACCGACACGCCCTCATGTCCGAGCACGAGGTGTCCGAGCTCGTGAGCAAGGGTCCGGTCGCCGGCCGGCAGCCCCTTCTGCAGCAGGAACACATCTTTGTCGGTGTGCTGGCGCCACTGCCCGCACACCCCGGACGGGAGGTCGGACATGGTCACCTCGATGGGGCGGCCGCGATCCTCGCTGACCGCATCGACCAGACGGGCGAGGGACACCTCGCCGCGTCGCGGGGCAAGATCCAGCACCGAATTGACCGCGCGTGTGACGCGGCGGCTTGCGGGCATTCCGACCCCCCCTTTCGACGGGCTTGACACTGATGTCTTCAATTGTGCCGCAGACCCATTCGATCAGGTCATAAAACGGGCCGTCCCGTTGCGGCCGACCAGGTGGACGGCGCGCGCCTGCCGATAGCCGAGGAGCCCGCCGGCACCTGTGAGGACGAGGATGCCGGTGAACCCGGGAACCGCCACGGCGGCCACTTCGCTGAGACCCGCGGCACGCAGGTAATCAGGATATCCGGCGCGAAATTCCGGCCCCGCGACGACCTCATTACGGGCACCGAACGTGGTCGGTTGCGGCGGCCGCACCAGAGGAACGTCCGCCGGCGCGCTGACCACTGGGTTGTCGACTCTCATCGCGGGCAGCGCCGCTACACCGATCACCGACGCTGCGGGCACCGTCACCGCCGGCGCGGTGATCCGCACCTGCCGCCCGGTCTCCCCGCTCAGGTTGGGTCCGATCATCATCGGAATCGTGGTCTGCATGAACGGCAGCGAGGCCGCAACGTCCACCACCGCATTTTGCAAACCGGCGACGAGGTTGTAGACCGGCTTGATCTGGGCCAGGACGAACACCGGCACCGCGGCGAGCTGCGCCAGCACCGGGATGTTCGAAACATCCGGCAGTTGCGGCAACTGGTCCCACTGCGGCAGCCGCGGAATAAACGCCGACAGTGGAATCTGACTCAGGTCCCCAACGGATAGCGGCTTACCGAACGGAAGGCCGGGCCAGAACAATGCCGGGCCGAATGGGTTCTGGTTCCCCTCAGTGGTCGACGTGGTGGTCGACGTGGTGGTCGACGTGGTGGTCGACGTGGTGGTCGACATGGTGGCAGTCGGGTGGGCTCCGCTCGACGTTTTGGGCGTCGTTACCGCTGCGCTCGAACCACTCCCCGCGTCGGTGGTGGCGGGCTGGCCCGCCGGCTCCGTGCCACCGTGGCCAGTGCCCGGATCGGTCTCCGGTGTCTGGGTCGGGGTCCCGGTGCCCGTCGTCGGGGACGTTCCGCTCGGCGTCGCCGAAGTCGGCTCCGCGGCCGGGCCGGAACCCGTAGTGGGAGCCGCAGTCGGGTCTGTTTTCGCCGGTGCGCCTGCTGTTGCTCCGGTGGGTGTCGCCGCCGAACCGCTCTGCGGCGACGACGTGGTGGCCGGAGCCTGATGTTCGCCACCGGGCGGGTTCGACGTTCCAGCGCCCGCCGATGAGCCTGTCGATGTGGCATTATTTTGTTTGCTGGAACCATTGTTCACGGCTCCATTTTGGTCAGTACCTTCCGTATCTTTTTGGCCGTGCGCGCCCGAACTCGAACTGGTTGATCCGGTCGACTCGGACGGGTTGTTCTTATTCGGTTTAGCGCCACCACCAGCACCACCGGCCGCCGAGTCACTCGACGAATGACCGCCCGCCTGCCCAGCCGGGCCCGACGAGTCCGCGCGCCCTCCACCTTGCGACGCGCCGACACCTGACCTGGTGGCGCCGTGCGCAGCCCCTGCGCCCGGCCCGGCCGATGAGTCGTTTCCGCCGGCACCGGAAGACGCCGGATCAGCGAAGGCGTTCGCACCGCCAATTCCGGCGACCAACAGCCCCGATGCCATAACAGCGGCAGCTCTAGCTATGTACTCACGCGGCGCCATCCAGCCACCACCCTCACTGTGCCGAAAACACACCCAGAAGAATTGTCAATAAATTGTCGCACAACCCCAGCCTTCTGTTTGCTGAGACCAACAATTAAAATTGAGGTGAATTCAATCGGAATAGTGCTGGGTAATTCCACCTGAGACCCGCTGCCCGATTCGCGCCCCCGGACGATAAGGTGACGGCACCACCGCAGCAAGAGCGTGCAGACGTGTCGAGACGACCGGGAGGTCAGCCGGAATGGGCCTGTTCAAGCGACGCAAGAGCCGGGCAACTCGCCGCGCCGAGGCAAAGGCGATCAAGGCGAAGGCAAAACTCGAGGCGCGGTTGTCCGCGAAGAACGAGGCCCGCCAGATGAAGGCCGACGGCCGGCGCCAGTCCAAAGCCGCCAAGGCCGGTATCAAGGCCCAGCGGGACAGCGACAAAGTGGCACTCAAGGTTGCTGAGACCCAGCTGCAAGCAGTCCGTGAAGGCAAGCTGCTGTCACCGACGAAAATTCGCCGGATATTGACGGTGTCGCGGATTCTCGCCCCGGTCGTGGTGCCGGTGGTGTACCGGGCCTCGATCACCGCACGCGGGCTCATCGACCAGCGCCGCGCCGACCAGCTGGGCATTCCGCTGAGCCAGATCGGGCAGTTCTCCGGCACCGGCGGCGCACTGTCCGCCCGCATCGCGGGAGCCGAGCGGTCACTGCGTCAGGTCGCCGAGAACAAGCCCAAGGATGCCGAGACCAAGCAGTTCGTCACCACCCTCTCGGACCGGCTGGCCGACCTGTCCGCAGCGGTGACCGCCGCCGAGAACATGCCGGCCCCGCAGCGGCGGACCGCCCACGCAGCCATCGACAGCCAGCTCAACGGCATCGACGCCGACGTGCTCGCCCGGCTCGGGGTGTCCTGACCTCTTGGCCTGCAGCATGACAGAGGAGTAGCCGCATGGCAGACGAGCAGAATTCCGCCGATACGCCTTCCGAGCCCCAGCTAGAACAGCCACAGTCACCCGAGCCGGCGGCCAAGGCCCCCGCCAAGAAGACGCCTGCCAAGAAGGCGCCTACGAAGAAAGCACCGACGAAAAAGGCGGCCGCCAAGAAGGCTGCGACCAAGGCCCCTGCGAAGAAGGCACCGGCCAAGAAGGCGCCTCCGAAGTCCGCGCCGCCGGCACCGGAACCCGTGTCAGCCGAACCCGTCACATCCCCTGAGCCGGCTGTCGCGCCCCCAGAGC
>JARLGS010000116.1 GCA_031292695.1 Mycobacterium sp.
GGCCGAGCGCGGCATCCTCGTCGCTCCCGGCGAGTTCTACGGTCCGGCCGGCGAGCAGTACGCGCGGATCGCGCTCACCGCGACCGACGAGCGCATTGCCGCCGCGGTCGCCCGATTGGCTTAGGTCGGAATCGGCGCGCATGCAGGTATTCGCTGCCATGGCGCCGGAGATGCCGCTGACGCAGGTTCCGGCCTACGCGCGTCGGGTCGAGAGGCTCGGCTTCGACGGGTTGCACATTGCCGAGACGGTCCACGACTCGCTGGCCGCGGCGGTGCTGGCCGCCGAACACACCGAGCGGATGATCGTGCGGACGGCCGTCACGCTGGCCTTCGTGCGCAGTCCCATGCTCACGGCCTACTCCGCGTGGGACTTGGCGATCATGTCGGGTGGACGCTTCGAATTGGGGCTCGGCACCCAGATTCGCCAAAACATCGAGGACCGCTTTGGTATGCCGTGGAGCGAACCATGTGCGCGGATGGCGGAGTACCTCAGCGCACTGGCGGCCATTTTTGCCGCATTCCGCAGCGGCGACTCCGTGCATCATGAGGGCGACGCCTACCGGATCACCCGCCTCCAGCCGTACTTCAACCCCGGGCCGAATGATGTTGAGCCACCACGTATCTGGTTGGGCGCGGTCAATGCCCGGATGTGTGAACTGGCCGGCGGCGCGGCCCACGGCGTCGTCACGCACTCCACGAATTCAGATCCGGAATATCTGGCAGACGTGGTGCGCCCGGCGCTCCAGCGGGGCGCGCAGGCCGCGGGTCGGTCGGGGCTGCCCCTGCTAGTGGCATCGACCGCGGTCGCCACGGGCAGTACCGATCTGTTGGTCGGCCGGGAACGCGAGCGTCAACGCCGAATGCTGGCGTTTCTGCTGTCGACCCCCGCCTATGCCCCCACGCTGAAGCGGCGGGGCTGGCACGAGTTGGCCGACGACCTCCGTGCCGTCATCAAGCAGCAGCGGTGGGACGACCTGCCCACGGTGCTCAGCGACGCCATGCTCGATCAACTGGTGACTGCCGGCCGATACGATCAGCTGGCAGACCTCCTGCGGGCCAAGTACGACGGCATCGTGGACGGTGTCGTGCTCCCGCCGGTCGGCGATGACGAGAACGAGGATCAGCCGGTGCAGACCTGTGTCCAGGATCTGCAACGCGGTCAGTGATGTTGCGGGGCTTGATAAGACGTCGAGCTGCCAACCCGCAGTCCGAGCGTCAGCAGCAGCCGGGTGTCCGGATCGGCGAGCGAAATATCCAGCAGCTTCTCGGCGCGCCGCGCCCGGTACCGCACCGTGTTCGGGTGGACGTGCAGCCGGCCGGCAGCCGCGGCGACATCTCCGAAGCTGTCCAGATACACCTGCAGCGTCTCGGCCAGCGCCGGCTCCTGCTCGCACAGCCGGGTCAGTGCCGGGTCCCGCAGCCGTGGCTGCCGGCCGATCATGGTGACGATCTCATCCAGCAGTACCGTGGTCCGAGCTTCGGCCAACGATGTCACCATGGCGATCGCGCCGGGATGGCGGGCCGCGCTGTCCAGTACCCGGTCCACCTCGGCGCGTGCGGCGCCCGCACCCGCCAGACCTGTTGTCCCACTGGCGATCGCCGCGCGCAGACGCAGTCCCAATTCGGCGCGCAGGGCGGCGACGGTGCCTCGCACCCAGGAGGTCACCGATCGGCCGGCGTCGGTGAACAGCACATACACCCGTGGGCCGTGCGCGGTGACCTGGGCGTCATGCCGAAAGGCGCTGGCGCTCAACGCCAGTACGTCGTCCAGCCGCCCAGGGGTCGGTGCCTCAGCGACGAAGCCCACCACCGTCAGCCGGCCGCCGTCGGACAGTCCCAGCTCGCGGGCCACCTGTACGGGGTCTGATTCACCGTCGCGCAGCCCCAACAGCTCCTGGACTCGCACGGAGTGCGTCGACGGCGTCGCGGCCAGCCGGGACATGATGCGCGCCGCCAGCACCGCGCCGCCCCGCAGCACTTCGTCGGCATCGTCGGCCAGGGGCCGCGAGCCCTGCTGGACCCAGATGGTGCCGGCGAACCCGGGTGCCCGACGGCTGCCGCGATCGGGCAGATGGATGCCTGCCGCGCGGCGCGGTCGCAGCCCGAGCTCCGGTCGTTCCGCGACCGCGACCACGTCGGGCCCGGCCCGCAGCGCGTCGAAGATGCCCCACTGGCCGATCCATTCCAGGTGCTCGGGCGGCCCGGCCCGGCCCAGAATGGAGAGCCGGCGCAGCTCGTCGGCCTCGTCGTTGGACGCCGAGTAGGCCAGTACGTGCGACTGGGCATCCTCGATGCTGACCATGCCGCGGGTCCGGTCGGCGATCGACTGCGCCAGGCCGAACAGATCGGTGTCGGAGGCGTACTGGGGGTCCGCGCGGTCGCCGTGATGCTCCAGCACGTGATTGATCAAGCGGTACAACCGCTCCCATCGCGCTCGCGGGTCCACCGCAACCACCGCCACCCCGGCCCGGACGGCGGGTGCGATGAGCGTGTCGGGCGGGTTCTTGGCCAGGATGGCGACCGGGACATGTTGCGACAGTTGGTGTTGCAGCCAGTCCAGGGCAACGGCGTCGTCGATGCCGAGAAGCAGGAAGACGTCGGCGGCAGCGGCACTGGCGGCCATGCCGAGACGGACGTCGTCGGCGTCGATGAGGGCGGCCGCTGTCACCGGCTGGTCGAGGCCACGCGGCGCTTCGACCAGGGTGACCATGGTCGCGTCGAGGGCCAGCAACAGCTGGCCGAGGCCGACGGCCTGCATTGTCTGATCGTACTGCGGCGGGTGCATATATTTGTCTGATCAGCTAAAGGCGTGGTGTGTCGGTGCAGCGGATCCTTGCCACATGGATGCCATCACCGATGTCCCCCTGCCCGTCAACGAGCCGGTCCACGACTACGCCCCGAATTCGGCCGAACGCGCTCGGCTGCAGACCCAGCTGGCCGACCTCGCCCGCGACCCGATCGAGCTCCCGCACATCATCGGCGGGCGGCGCACCATGGCCGGCGACCAGCGGATGGACGTGGTGCAGCCGCACAACCACCGCGCGGTGCTGGGCACGCTGTGCAACGCCGGCCACGCCGAGGCGCAGGCGGCGGTGGACGCCGCGATGGCCGCCAAGGACGCTTGGGCGGCAACGCCGTTCGACGACCGCGCCGCAGTGTTCCTGCGGGCCGCCGACCTGTTGTCCGGGCCGTGGCGGGAGAAGATCGCCGCCGCGACCATGCTCGGCCAGTCCAAGACGGCGTACCAGGCCGAGATCGACGCGCCCTGTGAACTGGTCGACTTCTGGCGATTCAACGTGGCGTTCGCGCGCCAGATTCTGGCGCAGCAGCCGATCAGCACCCGCGGGGTGTGGAACCGGACCGACTACCGGCCGCTGGATGGCTTCGTCTACGCGATCACGCCCTTCAACTTCACCGCCATTGCCGGCAATCTGCCGACCGCACCCGCACTGATGGGCAACACGGTGGTGTGGAAACCATCTGTCACCCAGACATTTTCGGCGTACTTGACCATGCTGGCGCTGGAGCAGGCCGGTCTGCCGCCCGGGGTGATCAACCTGGTGGCGGGGGACGGGTTCGCGGTGTCCGACGTGGTGCTGGCCGATCCTCGACTGTCCGGCATCCACTTCACCGGGTCCGCCGCGACGTTCCAGCGACTGTGGCGGGAGGTCGGCACCTACATCGAGCGGTACCACGGTTATCCACGGCTGGTAGGCGAGACCGGTGGTAAGGACTTCCTGTTGGCCCATGCCTCGGCGAACCCGGAGGTGTTGCGTACCGCCCTGATTCGTGGTGCGTTCGACTACCAGGGGCAGAAATGTTCGGCGGCCTCGCGGGCGTTCATCGCCCGTTCGGTGTGGGAGAAGATGGGCGATGACTTCCTGTCGGCCACCGAGGCCCTGCCCTATGGCGACGTCACGGACCTGACCAACTACGGCGGCGCGCTGATCGACGCTCGTGCCTACGCCCGCAACGTCGCGGCCCTGGAGAGCGCCAAGAGCCGACCGCACGTGACCGTCGCCGTCGGCGGCCAATGTGACGACAGCACAGGCTATTTCGTCCGTCCCACCGTGCTGCTGTCCGACGATCCGCACGACGAGGCGCTGCGCACCGAGTACTTCGGCCCGATCCTGGCCGTCCACGTCTACGATGACGCCCACTGGGACGACATTCTCGACGTCGTCGACACCGGTGCGAAGTACGCACTGACCGGCGCCGTCATCGCCGACGACCGGGCGGCGGTGCGCGATGCCGAGCAGCGGCTGCGGTTCGCCGCCGGCAACTTCTACATCAACGACAAACCCACCGGCGCCGTGGTGGGGCAGCAGCCGTTCGGCGGGTCCCGCGCCTCGGGCACCAACGACAAGGCCGGCTCGCCGCTGAATCTGCTGCGCTGGACGTCGGCGCGCTCGATCAAGGAGACGTTCGTCCCGCCGGTCGACCACAACTACCCCCACATGGCGGTGTGACATGTCCGTCTTCAAAGATGTTGCCCGGCCGGCGATCCTGGCCGCCGGTCGCAGTCAACGGCTGCGGCACACGGTCGAACGGGTCCCGCTGACCCGTCGGGTGGTGCACCGGTTCGTCCCCGGCGAACGGCTCGTCGATGCGCTGGATTCGGTTGTGCAGCTGACGAACTCGCAGCGGTTCGTGAGCATCGACTATCTCGGTGAGGACGTCACGGATGGCAACTCTGCGGAGCAGACCGTCGAGGCCTATCTGGGTTTGCTCGAGGCCCTCGGCCCTCAGTCCGGTGATGGACCCCGGCCACTGGAGGTGTCGCTGAAACTGTCCGCGCTGGGCCAGGCCCTACCGAAGGACGGCGAGAAGATCGCCCTGGAGAACGCGCACACCATCTGCGCCAAGGCTCGCGACCTCGGCATCTGGGTGACCGTGGACGCCGAGGACCACACGACAACCGACTCGACCCTGTCCATCGTGCGTGAACTGCGAGCAGACTTCGACTGGCTCGGCACCGTGCTCCAGGCCTACCTCAAGCGCACCCTCGGTGACTGCACCGAACTGGCGGGAAGCCGAATCCGGTTGTGCAAGGGCGCCTATGACGAGCCGGCATCGGTCGCGTTTCGCGACCGCGACGACGTCACCGACAGCTACCTACGGTGCCTGCGGGTGTTGATGGCAGGCCCCGGCTATCCGATGGTCGCCTCACACGACCCGGCGATCATCGCCGCGGTGCCCGACCTGGCCTGTGAATTCAGCCGGGGCGCAGATGAATTCGAGTACCAGATGCTGTACGGAATCCGGGACCCTGAGCAACGTCGACTTGCGCTGGCGGGTAACCACGTTCGGGTCTACGTGCCGTTCGGATCGCAGTGGTACGGCTACTTCGTCCGCCGGTTGGCCGAACGTCCGGCCAACCTGACCTTCTTCCTGCGGGCGCTCGCTGAACACTGAGCGATCATCGGCTCTGGTGCACCGAGGTGTCGACGTGAGGTGCCTGCGCGTGCGGCTGGATGTCGTCGAGCCACTGCACCTGACCGATACCGCTGTGTGATGCCACGACGGTCTGCGGGCTCGCCGCGGAGTCGTGACCGAACGACCAGGCGATCGGGGACACCAGGGCCGCCACGACCAGTCCGCCTGCCAGAACAAAACGACCCAATGTCTGCTGTGCGAAACCGCTCATCATCTTCATGTCGTTGCCTCCTGCTTGGGTGTTATGCCCAGATCAACAGGCGACCGAAACGGCATCATCCCTGGTGGCGCGATGTTTACCAGCGTTGGCAGGATCGTGTTGCTGAAACGAGCTACGCCCGCAACCGCAGCAGCGTCCATGCCGCCAACGACTGCGCGTCGGTGATCTCACCGCTGCGGACCATGTCCTCGATCTGCCCGGCGGTGAACCACGCGCTGTGCATGTCCTGTTCTTCGTGTTCGCGCTCGTGCTCGCCCTCGGTGATGCCGGTGGCCAGGTATGCCCAGCCGCGCTGGCTGCTCATGCCCGGTGCGACGTCGAGCTGGCCCAGAACTTTCCAGGTCTCGGCCCGCAGTCCGGTCTCCTCACGGAGTTCCTGGGCGGCCAGCTCGGCCGGCGCGGGCTCGTCGCTGTCGAGCGTGCCCGGTGCCGTGCCTTGGACAAATTCCCAGCGCCGCAACCCGATTGGGTATCGGTACTGCTCGACCATCTGGTACCGATCGCCGTCCTGGGCGATCACCAGGGCGTACGTCGGTTTGTCGACCACGCCGTAGATGCCCGTCGAACCGTCCGAGCGCCGGATGTCGTCCTCGCGCACCTTCATCCAGGAGTTGCGGTAAACCTCGCGGGAGCCGACGCGTTCGATCACCGTTCCAGTATCGCCGAGTGTGGGCGAGTAGCCTCGCCATGTGCTGCTGACCTCTCTGAATCCCGCCGTCGTCGCTGCCGGACACGATCTGGAAGACGCGGTGCGCATCGACGGCGCGGTGTTGTCGCGCAGTGATCTGGTCGGCGCTGCCACTTCGGTCGCAGAGCGGGTCGGGGGAGCGGCGCGAGTGGCGGTGCTAGCTCGGCCCACCGCCACCACGGTGCTGGCCGTCGCCGGCTGCCTGATCGCTGGGGTGCCGGTGGTTCCGGTGCCCGCCGACGTCGGCGCTGCCGAACGCCGGCACATGATCACCGACTCGGGCGCACAAGCCTGGCTCGGCGACCTGCCCGAGGAAAGTGAAGGGCTGCCGCACATTCCGGTCCGGCTGCATGCGCGGTCCTGGCATCGCTATGCCGAACCGGCGCCGGATTCGACCGCTTTGATCATGTACACCTCCGGCACCACCGGACTGCCCAAGGGCGTGCTGATCAGTCGCCGGGCCATCGCCGCCGACATCGACGCACTGGCCAAGGCCTGGGCCTGGACCCCGGCCGACACGTTGGTGCACGGCCTGCCGCTGTTCCATGTGCATGGCCTGATCCTCGGGCTGCTCGGGTCGTTGCGGATCGGAAACCGCTTCGTGCACACCGGAAAACCCAGCCCGGCCGCCTACGCCGCGGCAGGCGGTTCGCTCTACTTCGGGGTGCCGACCGTGTGGTCGCGGGTGGTGGCCGATGCATCTGCTGCTCAGGCCTTGGCCGGCGCGCGGCTGCTGGTGTCGGGCAGCGCTGCGTTGCCGGTTCCGGTGTTCGACGACCTGGTCCGGTTGACCGGGAACGCGCCGGTGGAACGCTACGGCAGCACCGAATCGCTGATCACCCTGTCCACGCGGGTGGACGGCGAACGGCGGCCAGGCTGGGTCGGCGTGCCACTGGACGGGGTGCAAACCCGGTTGGTCGCCGAGGACGGCACGCTGGCGCCGCACGACGGCGAAACCATTGGCCGCCTTGAGGTTTCGGCGCCCACACTGTTCACCGGCTACCTGAACCGGCCGGACGCCACCGCAGAGGTATTGGACGACGACGGCTGGTACCGCACCGGCGACGTCGCAGTGGTCGACGCCGGTGGCATGCACCGCATCGTCGGCCGCGAGTCGGTGGACCTGATCAAGTCCGGCGGCTACCGGATCGGCGCGGGTGAAATCGAGACGGTGCTGCTGGGACACCCCGGGGTGGCAGAGGCTGCGGTGGTTGGGGCGCCTGACGACGACCTGGGACAGCGGATCGTCGCGTTCGTGGTCGGCTCCGCATCCCCGCAAGAACTGATCGACTTTGTGGCCCAACAGCTTTCGGTCCACAAGCGACCGCGCGAGGTGCGCATCGTGGACAGCCTCCCGCGCAACGCCATGGGCAAGGTGCAGAAGAAGCTGCTGGTCTGACCGCGAGCGTGCGCGTATGCGCGCGACACGCCGCTTGCCGTGTGCGCACGCTCGCGCCGGACGAGCGGGCGCGCAGTGCCTGGGAATTCATAGCCGATCTGCGTCCTTGTAGCTGCCATGCGACTCAATGAGAATGCCCGCGCCCTCATCGGCGACGGGGCCAACGCGACCCTGGTGACCCTCAACGCCGACGGCAGCCCACAGGTTTCGGTGGTCTGGGTGGAACTGCAAGAAACCCCGGACGGTGACGAACTGGTCAGCGCCCATCTGAGCGAACACAAGAAGGTCCGCAACGCCCGGCGCGACCCTCGGGTGGCGCTGACCATCGTGGGCGCGGATCGTGGCAGCGAGTCGGTCGTGCCCTATCTCGCAATCACCGGCACCGCCCGGATTGTCGAGGGTGGCGCGCCGGAGGTACTGACCCGGCTGACCGACGCGCTGGCTCCAGAGTTCAAGGGCAAGTTCCCGCCGCCGGGCGCAGGCCCAGGATTCCTCACCCGCATCACCATCGACAAGGTCGCCGGCGTCGGCCCCTGGGCCTAGTTGGTGAGCGGCACTGGCCGATCCCTGTGCCGCGGCTACGATTTTTGTTGCGATAGAGCCGTTTTTGCGGACAAAACCGTAGCCTCGGCGGGCAAAGATCAGTTGGCGTGCAGTGCCTCGTTCAGCGTGATGCCGGTGCCGTCACGCTTGACGACCTCGACCGCGCCGCTGATGGAGTTGCGGCGGAACAGCAGGTTGTTCGACCCCGACAGCTCGACGGCCTTGACGGTCTGCCCGTCCGCGGTGGTGACCTTGGTGCCGCCGGTGACGTACAGGCCGGCCTCGATGACGCAGTCGTCGCCGAGGGAGATGCCCAGGCCGGCGTTGGCGCCCAGCAGGCAGCGCTTGCCCACCGAGATGACCTCCTTGCCGCCGCCCGACAGCGTGCCCATGATCGACGCGCCGCCACCGACGTCCGAGCCGTCATCGACCACGACGCCCGCGGAGATCCGGCCCTCCACCATCGAGGTGCCCAGCGTGCCGGCGTTGAAGTTGACGAAGCCCTCGTGCATGACGGTCGTGCCGGACGCCAGGTGCGCGCCCAGTCGGACGCGGTCGGCGTCGGCGATCCGCACGCCGGTGGGCAGCACGTAGTCGACCATCCGCGGGAACTTGTCCACGCCGTACACGGTGACCTGGCCGCGGCGGCGCAGCTTGGCGCGAACCGACTCGAAGCCGTCGACCGCGCACGGGCCGAAGTTGGTCCACACCACGTTGGCCAGCAGGCCGAAGATGCCGTCCATGTTCGCGCCGTGTGGCGCGACCAGACGGTGCGACAGCAGGTGCAGCCGCAGGTAGGCGTCATGCGCATCGGCGGGCTTGTCGTCCAGCGAGGCGATGGTGGTGCGCACGATCTCGGTGCGCACGCCGCGGTCGTCATCGCTGCCGACCAGGGCTTCGAGGTCAGCGGGGACCGGACCGGCAGCGGCGTCAGCCGACAGCGCCGGGGCAGGGAACCAGGTGTCCAGAACAGTTCCGTCGGCGGTGATCGTCGCGATGCCGATACCAGATGCACCAGAAGCAGTAGTCACGTTGCTCAAGGCTACTAACTCGCGGCGGGCAGTCCCCCAGAGGGAGGTGCCCACAGCATATGTACCCCGACAGGCAGCGGATTCGGGACATTTGCTTCTGCTCGCGAGGAGATAAGTTGGTCAGATGCTCGATCTGCACGCCGACCCCGTCGCGCTGACCGCCGCCCTGGTCGACATTCCCAGCGAGTCGCGGCACGAACAGCTCATCGCCGACGAGATCGAAGCTGCGCTGAAGGCGCAGGCTCCGCACTTCGAGGTGATCCGCAACGGCGACGCCGTGCTCGCCCGCACCAATCTGGGCCGGCCGTCCCGCGTGCTGTTGGCCGGACACACCGACACCGTGCCGGCCGCCGGCAACCTGCCCAGCCGCCGCGACGGCGACGAGCTGTGGGGCTGCGGTACCTCGGACATGAAGGCCGGCGACGCGGTCTTCCTGCACCTGGCCGCCACCATCGCCGAGCCGACGCACGACATCACCCTGGTGATGTACGACTGCGAGGAGATCGAGTCGAGCGCCAACGGCCTGGGCCGCATCGAACGCGAGTTGCCGGACTGGCTCAAGGCTGACGTGGCGATTCTCGGCGAGCCCTCCGGCGGCTTCATCGAGGCCGGCTGTCAGGGCACCCTGCGCGTCATCATCCAGGCGAGCGGCACCCGCGCGCACTCGGCGCGATCCTGGCTGGGCGACAACGCCATTCATAAACTCGGCGCGGTATTGGACCGCCTGACCAACTACCAGGCGCGGCAGGTCGACATCGACGGCTGCGTCTACCGGGAGGGTCTGTCGGCGGTTCGGATCGACGGCGGCATCGCCGGCAACGTGATCCCCGACGCCGCGTCGGTCACCGTCAACTTCCGGTTCGCGCCCGACCGCAGCGTCGAACAGGCCCTGACCCACGTGCACGAAGTGTTCGCCGGCCTCGACGTGCGGATCGAGCAGACCGATGCCGCGGCCGGCGCGCTCCCGGGTCTGACGCAGCCGGCGGCGGCGGCGCGGGGGGGGGCCGCCCGGGGGCACGTGCCGGCCAACTTACGCAGGAACGACCTTGCCCCCATTTGCCGCCGTGGGATTTCGGCGGTCAACATACGGCC
>JARLGS010001003.1 GCA_031292695.1 Mycobacterium sp.
ATCGGGTCTGTGGAGTCGATCAGGCCAGGCCCGGCGCCGGAGCGGCCGGTGCCGGAGCATCGGGCGCAGGGGCAGGAGCATCCGGGGCCGGGGCGAAGTTGGCTGCCTCGATGACCGGGGCGGCGGGCGCGATCTCAGGTGCCGGCACGTCGGCCGGGCCGGGCGGGGGAGCCAGCGGGCCGTCGACGGCCAGGTCGGCGGGCACCTCGTCAGCCGCCATAGGCAGGTACATGTGGTGGGTGAACTGGTGCTGGAACGCGCCGCCACCACCGATCCGAACGCCTCGGCCACCCTCGCCGCTGGACACCGGGGTGCCGTCAGGCAGCGTCACGGCGGTGTGGCCGCCGTTCCAGCCGATGTTCAGGGCGCCCGGCTGGGTGCCGTAGACGAAGCCACGGGCGCGCAGGGCGGCTTCCTCATTGCCGGTGTTGAACCGGTTGCCGTAGACCGGGCGGCCAGAGGCCGCGTTGGCCACCCAGGAGGCCAATCCGGAGCAGTCGGTGCCGTGCGGCGTGTCACCACCGGTGACGTACGGCGTACCCGAAACCTGGTTGACCAAAGCCAGCAGCGAAGCGGTCGCAATAGCAAACATGCAGAGGAACGCTAGCAATGGAAAATCGGGAGCGTCAAAATACTGTGTCTGCCATCACGTTTCGCGAAATGTGTGGTTTACGTTACATCGGTGTTTATCTGCATCCCATTGGGACAATGGCGATTTCGCGAATACGCAGGTTAATGCGCAAAACATATGCGATACACAGCTTTTCCGCAAATGCAAGGTCACGAGGGCCGTTGCTCGGCTGTGACCAGCTAATTTTGGAGTGGTCGTGAACGGTGCCGATCGGTTTCTTGCGGTGCTACTGGCGGCCTGCGGCGGCAACTCGGCCGGAATGCGGCGTCCATCTGGACCGGTCAAGTCACGGCTTTGTCGGGAGGCGGAATCGGGGTCAGCGCCACCTGCCGCGGACCCCGTAGATGCCACGTATATAAGGACCCGGATCGGGCTCCGCGTGTGCCCGCGTACGGTGGGTCGGTGTGGATGGCCCGGTCGAGGTGTGAGCTCAGCGCAGACGTGCCTGCCGCGCCGGACCGGGTCCGCGCTTTCTACGCCGATCTGGACAACATGAAGCTGGTGCACCCGCTCGTGGTGGCGGTCGACTGCACGGACAATCGGCAGAATGCACAAGGTTGGCACCGTGCCTACCGCGTGCGTGATCGCATCCCGCTCGGTCCATTCACCCTGCCTGTGACATATCGGGCCGCGGTGCACATCGCGCCGGACGGACTGGTGCGCACTGAGGCGCGCCAGTTCCCCCGGGTACGGCTGTACGGCACTGTCACCTTCGCACCCGCGGCCGGTGGCACGAAGGTTACCG
>JARLGS010001004.1 GCA_031292695.1 Mycobacterium sp.
ACCATGCGACGTCACCACAGCGACGACGCCGTCACCAAACCGACGAAGACCCTGCCCGCTACGCGGACAGGGTCTTCGTTAAATCAGAACCATCGGCACCAACCATGACGGCAACGTCTGCATCCTCAATGACGGTCAACACCCCGCCGCGGATCGCAGTCAGCGGCGGGACGACTCGTCCGGCTGTGGCGGAACTGACCGGAGCGCGACCCCAGTTTGGAGCTACAAACCTCGTTGGGTCCACGGGGACAAGGTATAACAAAAACCGGTTTCAGTTATAGGTTGCCCCCGCACCTACAAACATCGTCTGGTCACCGGTTGATATTGGCCCTGTCCGAGCTTGAGCCCACATCACTCAAATCATGGGCAGCTGTCGAGGTCTTCAGCGAGGCCGTGTGCGACTGCAGCGAGGCCGACAGCTTTGGCCACCTGGACGCAGCTATCGGGGGCACCGACCGATCATCGAGACCGGAAGGCCTGATCCACGCACCGGCAGACGGTAACCGATAGCGCCGCCGGCGTGCCGTAAGTCCACCGCACCCATCACGTCCCTCGCAGCCGCATGACATGCTCCCGCTGCAAATCGGTAGCGCGCGTGAGGAATTCGGTGATCAGCTCCAACTGTTCGGCCCGGTAGTGGGCCAGCAGCCGCTGGTGGCCGTCGGCGATCAACGGGCCGATCAACGCGAAAGCACGTTCCTTTGCCATCCCGGTGGCGTGCACCAGCAGCTTGCGTCGGTCCGATGGGTGCGCCGACCGCGAGACATAGTCGGCCTTCTCCAGGCGATCGAGCATGGTGGTGACGCTGCCGGTGGTCAACCCCAGCCGATCCGCCAACTCGCGCGGGGTCGCACCTTCTGGAACCTCCTGGATCAGGATCTCCAGGCACCGGACATCGGTCGAGTTGATCCCCAACAGACGTGCGACCTCGCGGTCGAAATCATCGACCGCAGCCTGATAGGCCGCCATCGCCACGCCCACTCGGTCGGACACCTTGGCCCGCTTTTCGCTTGACAATCGAGCGATTCACCTCCCATGATTGCTTGATCTTCAAGATATATGAATCTCAAGCAAACTGTCGCAAGTTGCCCAACCGAGGAAAACAAACATGACCAATGCACTCATAATCGGCGCCGGAACGGCTGGCCCGGTCCTGGCCATCGCTCTGCAGCGGGTGGGTATCAGCTCCCGGATTTTTGAACGCTCGCCGGACGGCGCCGATCAGCGTGGGGCCTGGCTGAACTTTCAAGCCAATGGGATGGACGCGCTGCGTGCTGTCGACGCGGCCGGCCCACCAGAGGACCTGGGATACCCGAACGACACCATGAGCTTCGTCAACGGCAAGGGTCGCGAGTTGGGTCGCATACCGATGGCAGCGCAACGCCCTGACGGCCAGCTATCCGTAATGATGCGCCGGGCCGACCTCTACTGCGCACTGAACTCGCTCGCCATCAGCCGCGGTGCGCAGGTCAGTCACGGCGCAGAATTTCTCGATGCCACAACCACTTCCGACGGATCGGTCGAGGCGCGCTTTGCCGACGGCAGCACCGCCACCGGCGATCTGCTGATCGGCTGCGACGGCATTCATTCCGCCGTCCGCCGCACCATCGACCCAAAGGCGCGAGCACCGCGCTATGTGCCAGTACTCAACGTCGGGGGGTACATCCCCAACTTCGCCGTCAACGTCCCGCCCCAGGAATTCCGGATGCAGTTCGGCACCAAGTGCTTCTTCGCGTGGTTCCCCACCCCCGACGGCGGCACCGTCTGGTTCGCCAACCCGCCGATGCCCCGCGAACCCGAGCGCGGTGTCCTGTCCGGCATGGACGACGCCGGCTGGCGGCACTGGTTGCACGAACTCATGGACGGCGACACCGGCCCTGCACACGACATCATCGACGCCGCACCGGGCCCGATGATCGGCTGGGCCACCTACGACATGCCGATCGTGAAGCGCTGGCACAACAACCGCAACACGATCATCATCGGCGATGCCGCGCACGCGACCGCACCGTCCGCGGGGCAGGGAGCCGCGATGGCCGTCGAAGACGCGGTGATCCTCGCCCAATGCCTTCGCGATTGTCCTGACACCCCAATCGCATTCACCACCTTCGAGCATCTGCGGCGCGACCGGGTCGAGAAGATCGTCAAACACGGAAATCGCTCATCCAACACCAAAGCGGCAGGCCCCGTGGGGCGCATCGTGCGCGACCTGATGCTGCCGTTCATCTTCCGGCACGCGGCCAATGACGGCGGCCGCTCCATGATGTGGCTGCAGGGACATCACATCGATTTCGGCAAATCAATAACCCTTGCCCGCTCGGAGTGTCCTGTGACCGCTTCAGCTCGCCCTCGACGTCGTAGGGCACATAGGGATGGCCACCGACAAGTGAAAGCGACAGGAAAGTATCAACTTTCCGCCCGAAAATGACTGCAGGCCAGAAGCCGTAAGCCTCTGACCTGCAATGATGGTGCGCCCGAAGGGATTCGAACCCCTAACCTTCTGATCCGTAGTCAGATGCTCTATCCGTTGAGCTACGGGCGCATGGCTATGAAATTATGTGGCGGAGGCGAGAGGATTTGAACCTCCGGTCCCCTGTAAGGGGGACAACTCATTAGCAGTGAGTCCCATTCGGCCGCTCTGGCACGCCTCCCGAACGATCCGAGGGTACCGGATTCATGAACCCCGGAACCGCCGAGGGCATACGGTACACAGTCAACACTGCCAAAGGCAAAGCGCGACGCCAGAGCGCCATCTGCCAGACACCTAGACTGTCCCGGGTGAGCGCCCGCCTACGCCCCGAGATGGACGATCTGCCCGCCTACACCCCGGGCCGCACCGTCCCCGGCGCCATCAAGATCGCAAGCAACGAAACCGTCGACGGCCCGCTGCCCAGCGTCCGCGAAGCCATCGTCAAGGCGACCGACAACATCAACCGCTACCCGGACAACGGCTACCGGGAACTGCGCGAGCGGCTGGCCGCCTACGTCGGCTTCGCCCCAGACCAGATTTCGGTGGGCTGCGGGTCGGTGAGCCTCTGCCAGCAGCTCATCCAGATTTCCGCGTCGGTCGGCGACGAGGTGATGTTCGGCTGGCGCAGTTTCGAGATCTACCCGCTCCAGGTGCGAACAGCCGGCGCGACGCCTGTCCCGGTCCCGCTCAAGGACTACACCCATGACCTGGACGCCATGCTGGCCGCGATCACCGACCGCACCCGGCTGATCTTCGTCTGTAATCCCAACAACCCGACGTCGACGGTGGTCGACCCGGCCAAGCTGGCCGAGTTCGTCGCCAAGGTGCCGCCGCAGATCCTGGTGGTCCTAGACGAGGCCTACGTGGAGTACATCCGGGACGGCCTGCTGCCGGACAGCCTCGCGCTGGTCCGCAAGCACCCGAACGTGGTCGTCCTGCGCACCTTCTCCAAGGCTTACGGACTGGCCGGCCTGCGCATCGGCTACGCCGTCGCGCACCAGGACATCGTCACCGCGCTGGGCAAGGTGTACGTGCCGTTCACCGCGACCAGCGTCAGCCAGGCGGCCGCCATCGCCTGCCTGGACGCCGCCGAGGAGCTGCTGGCCCGCACCGACGCCGTCACCGCCGAACGCGTCCGGGTGTCGAAGGCCCTGCGCGACGCCGGCTACGAGCTGCCCGATTCGCAGGCCAATTTCGTCTGGCTGCCGCTGGGGCCGGACGGAACCAACGGCTTCGTCGACGCCGCCGCCGAGAACAAGCTGCTGGTGCGGCCCTACGGCCAGGACGGGGTGCGGGTCACCGTCACAGTGCCGCGCGAGAACGACGTGTTCCTGGACTTCGCCGTCAGGTGGCGCGGCGGCCGGTAAAGGCGACCAGCTGGTCCATCGGGCTTGCGTCGGCCGGGACCGCTACGGGGCCATCGAACCCGACCGCGGAACGCGTCTCCGGGGTGAGGGCGGAACGCGTCATGCCCAGTACGTAGCCGGCCAGATCGTCCGGCGCGTCTACCTGGCGGCCCACCGCGGTCGCGTAGTCCCAAGCGTGCACCAGAAATTCGAGCGGCAAGATGCCGGCGATCCGCGCCGCGGGCATCTCCCCCGGCCCCACCGAGACGGTGCCGTCCAGGCCCCGGCTGCGCCATGCCGCCAGCGCCGGCCGCGCTGCCGCGGTCACCTGGTCGACGATCGGCGCACTGGCGTCACGTTCCGGAAGCACCGCGCCGGCAGCGCCACCGATCACGGTGATCGAGTTCATCAGATGGTCGGTGAGCGCGGCCACATCGAAGTCGGTGCACGGGGTCTGCCGCGCCAGATCATCGGGCCCCACTCCGGCCAGCACCTGCTTGAGGACGTCCAGACTGGCTTCGCCGGCAGTAACGACATCGGACGGAATCGTCATGGGCCAGACGCTACGCCCAGTTCACCGGCTAGCCTTCCGAACCATGGGTGAAACCTCAGACAGCTTTGAATCTCTCTCCATCGAGACCAATGCCCACGTCGCGCAGGTCACGCTGATCGGCCCGGGCAAGGGCAACGCCATGGGCCCGGCCTTCTGGGCTGAACTACCGGTGGCCTTCGCTGCCCTGGATGCCGACCCTGAGGTACGCGCGATCGTGCTCACCGGCTCGGGCCGCAACTTCAGCTACGGGTTGGACCTGGCCGCGATGGGCGGCACCCTCACGCCGATGATGGCCGACGGTGCGCTGGCCAAGGAACGCACCGACTTCCACACCGAGCTGCGGGCCATGCAGCAGTCCATCACCGCGGTCGCCGACTGCCGCACGCCGACCATCGCCTCGATTCAGGGCTGGTGCATCGGCGGCGGTGTCGACCTGATCTCCGCGGTGGACATCCGCTACGCCAGCGCCGACGCCAAGTTCTCGGTGCGTGAGGTCAAGCTGGCGATCGTGGCCGATGTGGGCTCACTGGCCCGGCTGCCGCTGATCCTGTCCGACGGCCATCTGCGCGAACTGGCGTTGACCGGCAAGGACATTGATGCAGAGCGCGCCGTCCGAATCGGTCTGGTGAACGACGTCTTCGCCGACGCCGACGCCTCGCTGGCTGCGGCGCACGAAACCGCCCAGGAGATCGCCGCCAATCCCCCACTGACCGTCCGCGGTGTCAAGGACGTGCTGGACGAGCAGCGCACCGCCCAGGTTTCGGCCAGTCTGCGCTACGTCGCGGCCTGGAACTCCGCGTTCATCGCGTCGAAGGATCTGACCGAGGGCATCACCGCGATGTTCGCCAAGCGCCCCCCGGAATTCAAGGGCGAGTAACGCGCCGCTGTTCTGCTTGGTCCGCCATCCGCCGCCGAGAAAGGGCGAATTGTCTTGAGCCTCAATTACGTTGAAGCCATTGTTGTCGGCGCCTTCCAGGGCGTCACCGAGCTGTTCCCGGTGTCCAGCTTGGGTCACTCCATCCTGGTGCCGGCCCTGGTCGGCGGTCAGTGGGCCAAGGACCTGAGCATGACGGCGGAGAAGTCGCCATACCTGGCGTTCCTCGTGGCCGTGCACGTCGCGACTGCCCTCGCACTGCTGGTGTTCTTCTGGCGGGACTGGGTCGCGGTGATCGGTGGACTGTTCACGTCGATCAAGAATCGGCGCATCAGCACCTCCGCCGAACGGCTGGCCTGGCTGCTGATCCTCGCCACCATCCCGGTGGGCATCGCCGGCCTGGCACTGGACCACGCGATGCGCACCACACTCGGCAAACCCGTGCCGGCAGCGGCATTCCTGGCAATCAACGGCGTCGTGCTCTATGTGGGTGAACGGCTTCGGCGGCGCACAGCCTCTGCAGTGCCGGCCGCAGCACCTTCCGAAGGCCTGACCGAGTCGGACGAACGGCTCAGCCGCCTGCCGATCGTCGAAGGCGTCGCCATCGGCGCGGCCCAGATTCTGGCGCTGCTGCCCGGCATCAGCCGTTCCGGCGCGACCATGGTCGCCGGTGTGCTGCGCGGTCTGTCGCACGAGGACGCCGCCCGGTTCTCGTTCCTGTTGGCCACCCCGGTGATCCTGGCCGCGGGTGCCCTGAAGATTCCGGAACTGTTCGGTCCCGCCGGTGAGGGCATCGGCGGACAGGTGCTGGCCGGCAGCCTGGCGGCGTTCATCGCGGCGTATCTGTCGGTGCGATTCCTGGTCAAGTACTTCGAGACCCGGACCCTGACGCCGTTCGCGATCTACTGCGCCGTCGCCGGCCTGGGCAGCTTGGCCTGGCTGACGCTGCACTGACCCTGCGCCGAGTGTGAGAGAGCGCGGTCAGCCCAGCAGGCCGCGCGATCCGTGAAGATTCTTGGCTGTCGGGCTGGTCTCGACGGCGCCGGCGTCCGGGTAGGTGCCGAGCACCCGATCGGACGTACCCGACGTGGTGACCGAGAACCAGTAGTGCTCGTTCTTGAAGTGGTGCAACCGGTGATTACGCCACACGGCCTTGTAGAACCGCGACTGCGGCTTGTAGTCGGTGTGCACCAGGTAATGGGTCCACTCGTAGCCCATCAGCACCAAGGCCTCGATCAGCATGAAGGACAGCGTCAGGTGAAGCGGCGCACCCACGGCCGCGCCGATGCCGCGGGGCGCCGCGACGATCGGGATCGCGATCACCCAGGGCAGGGTGGGAGTAGGGATGAACACCAGGTCCACATTGCGGGGGTCCGCATGGTGCCGACGATGATCCCGCGCCACCAGGGTGTCCAGCGTCAACCGGCCCAGATCACGCGGCCGCCAATGCAGAATGAAGACGTGGATCACCCACTCCACGAAGGGGAACAGCAGCACCAGCACCAGCGGCGCCCACAAGTCGGCGAGGGCGAATCCACCGACCGCGATGCGCGCGGCAAGTGTCCCGAGAAGAAGCGCCAGGATCATCCACGGCGTCGGGTGGCGCCAGAACTCGCGGGCCGCCTGGCGGAGGGTGACGCCTCTGGCGCCGGCCGTGGCGCGAGCGGTGGTCACGACGCCTCCATCTGATCGAGGAATCCGCCGAGGACGGTGGCCGCGCCACTGAGCACCGTCGCGGCGGCGCTGCGGGCGGCGGGCGCATCCCCGGAGGTCACCGCCGATACCAGGTTGCGGTACCGGGCCGCGGGTTCTGCCGCCGCCACGGCGTCGGCCACCGCTGACAGCATCGGCTCGTACACGCCGCGCATGCCGTTGAAGATCAACGTCATCGCAATCGAATCCGCGCCGCGCACAAGACATTCCCAGAAGGCGAGCGCGGCCACCTGCTGCGCCGCGCCGGTTGGCGCAGTCTCGATGTCGGCGAGCGCCTGCGTCAGCGGTTCAGCGAGCGACTTCCCCGCCCGTGCCGCGGCCCGCTCTGCGATCCAGGGGCCGAGGTATTCGCGCACCTCGAGAACGCTGCGCACCACCGACGGGTTCACCATCGCCCCATCCGGCGCATCGACCAGCAGATAAGGCAACAGGTCCAGCCCTCCGGTTCGCGTGACGTCGTTGACGATCGTGCCGTCCCCCTGCCGCACGTCGAGATGACCGGAGGCGATGAGTCGTTGGATCGCCTCACGCACCACTGGCCGCGACACTCCCAGCACCTCGGCGAGCCGGCGCTCGCTCGGTAGGCGCGACCCGGGTGGCGTATTGCCCCCGACCAGCTGCCTCAGCAGCTGCTCGTGCACTTCGTCTGCGACAGAGCGTCGCTTGATCGCAGTCAACTCCACAGCTTGGACAGTAGACGATCAAAGGTAAGTGGTCTAGTGGTAATACCAATTTGTCGCTGCGACTCTGTGGGTTACTCCGCCGCCCAAAGACGACCTGATCGCCTTCGTCAAGCAGTTCGTCCAGCCGTGACAAATCGATATCTCACCTAAGGCGTTGGCGCAGGCGTGATCTCGATGTAGGCGGTCGATAGGCCGAAGGCATCACTGCCTTTGTCGAGAGTTCGCTCGAACACCTTCATGGCCGGCGTCCAGTTGGCGGCAATCACCGCGCCGGCGTGGGCGTGCTCGGCCTCGGGCAGAATCCGGGCAATGCCAGCGACCGGTTGGCCCTTCGGCTTCCCGCGAAAGCTGCACGGCACCACGACAACTCGAGGGTTATTGCGCAGTCGTTTCATTTTTCCCGTCGAAGCGTCGGTGCGGACGTAGATCCTGCTGTCGGCGACACCGTGATTGATCGGGCTGGGCATGGCCGCACCGGATCGCTTGAACGTGACCAGCACGATCTGATGGAACCGGTCGAAGCCCGTAAAGTCCGTTGCGGTCGGCGCACCGATGTCGAACGCCTCACGGTCGCGCATCATGTCCATGCCGCGGAACATCAATCGGCTCATCGCCATAACGAGACTATTGGGCATGAGTGCCTCCTATCGTTCTTTGTCCCGGTAGGTTTCGTCCGCTATGAATCCGTCGGCGCGACAGACCACAACCAGGTCCGCACGGACCAATCGGTCACCGCGCCGCCCACCACAAAAGGATCGGCCGCCGCGAACTGTTCGGCAGCGGCTTCGTCGGTGAACACAGCCAGTGCACCCAACTCCCCCGGCGCGGCGTCCTGCACCGGCCCGAGCATCAGCAGTACCCCCGGACGGTCCCGACGAAACCCGTCGGCGTACTCCTGATGCGCCGGAAACAGTTCGGGTATGAGCGCCCGCGCCTGCTCCGTCGACGTGTAGACCAACAGATAGCGCGGAAGCCACTGTGCCGCCATGTTCGAAGCGTATCCGGCGGAGTTGAATTCAGCATGGGCACAACCATTCCGATCTTGGCGCGAACGCAGCTAGCGTCCCGGACGTGACTGCTTCCGTGACTTCCCTCAACGCGATCACTGACGCCACCCGGACGGCGGTCGCCGACAATCCGGCCGCGGCAACAGTGGTGTTCAAGGCCTCCGCCCAACCGGAAGGCACCGTCGGCAGTGAAATCGCCCTCGGCACGTATCGCGTCCACGTCGACGAACCGGCGAGCCTCGGCGGACAGCACACGGCACCCAACCCGGTCGAGTTCTATTTGGCGTCGCTGCTGTCGTGCCAGGTGGCGACCTACCGATTCTGGGCCGAGCGGCTCGGCATCCAGGTCGATTCGCTGAGCGCCAGCGCCGAGGGCGATCTGGACGTGCGCGGCTTCTTCGGCTTGGACGACAGCGTTCGCCCGGGCTTCCGAGAGGTCCGGGTCACCGTCACGGTCTCCGGGCCGGATACCGACGAGCGGTATCGCGAACTGCAAGACGCGGTCGACGCCCACTGCCCCGTACTTGATCTGACAACCGCTCCGACCCCGGTCCACACGAAGTTGATCACGCACTGAGGTCCGGGCCGCTGCGTCGCGGCCCGATGAGTTGCCGCGGAGCGGTCGGTCTGCTCCTATGACGGCAACCGAGATCGGATGCCGCGGACCAGAGGAGCCATCCGATGCACGCCACGCTCTTCGTGAACCTGCCCGTAGCCGAGGTCCAACGTTCACGGAAGTTCTTCACCCAGCTCGGCTACACCTTCAACGAGGAGTTCTCCAGCGACCGAGCCGTGACGCTGGTGCTCGGGGAGAACCGGTTCGCGATGCTCATGCAGCGCGACTCCTTCGACTCCCTGCACCCGGTTGAGACCGCGGACGCCGCCAAGGTGAAGGAGTGCGTCATCTGCTTGGGCGTCGACAGCCGTGCAGAAGTGGACGCTCTGGTGGACCGCGCGATCGACGCGGGCGGGACCCCAGGGGATACCGACGATGAGGGCTTCATGTACGGCCGCAGCTACCACGACCTGGACGGGCACTCCTGGCAGATCTTCTGCATCAGCCCTGTTTGATCTGCGGCCCTGTTGCCAGGTCAATACCGGTCAGTCGTGGCCAAGCCGGTCTCGCCGCGTTATCCAGCCGTGGGCCAGCCAGTGGCGTTGAATACCGCGACCGGATCGAGGTAGTCGCGCCAGTGCACGACCTTCCCGTCTGCCACGGTGACGATGGATACGAAGCGGTTGTCGTAGGCGGATCCGCCGTGCACGGGATGCCCGTGCACCTCGTACTCCAGCACCACGACCGACGCAACGGGGTCCCGGTACACCCGCAGTCCATCGGCGCTCGAGACGTTCATGTAGTCGTCGTATCCGCGGTAGAGGTTGAGCACGGAGTCCCTGCCCTGCACGCGGCGGGGGTAGCCGGGTACCGAGATCACGAATTCGAACACCACGTCATCGGCGAGTAGGTCGAAGAAGTCCTCGCCGTCGACCAGCCCGTCGAGTCCGGTACGGATGATGTGGAAGAACGGCCCGTGGGCGCCGAAGTTGGAGGCGTCGTCGATGTACTTGGTCATTTCTCGGTTCCTGTCGGTTCAGCGGGTCCAGGCGGCGGTGTTGCCGCGGGCGAAGGTGGTGAAGTCGGTAGCGGGGCGGCCCAGCACCCGTTCGACATCGGCGGTGGGTGCGGCACCGTGGCCGTCGATGACGGTGCCGGTCAGCCACCGCAGCATCGGCGCCAGGAGCGCGTCGTCGACGAGCGGAAGGTGCTCGTCGGTGAAGTTCTGCACTACCCAGGACGGCCGCAGGACAGTGTGGGTGATGCAGTCCTGGTCGGTGACCAGCCGTTCGGTCTCCGCCAGGTCGATCACCGACGGTGCCCGATCGGCACCGTACGCGCTGAGCAGGGTGACGTGACGGACGCCGGCTCCGTCCGCGATGTCGAGGAACGCGGCTACCCGGTCGGCGAACCGTACGCGCACGGTGGGCGGCACCAGGTACACGCGGTCGACGCCGTCGAGGACGGTGGCGTAGGTGGCGGGATCGTCCCAGTCGAATCGTGCCTCGCTGCCGGCGCGGGACGCGGTGCGCGTCGGCACCCCCTGATCGACCAGTGCCCGGGCGATGCGCGATCCGGTGCGGCCGGTGCCCCCGAGAACCAATACTGCTCCTGCGTTATCCATGCCACAACTGTTCCGCTCCGACCATGCGCGTTTCAATGCGTGGAAAGCTCGATTCGTTGCGCGAGAGTCTCATCCGCTTGCCGGCGGGAAGCTTCTCGCGCACTCTGGACCGAGTGGACCTGCTCTACGACCACCTGATGCGCGCCAGAGCGACGGGCGCCGTCTTCGCCCGCACCGTGGTGACGCCGCCGTGGGGATTGCTGCTCGGCGGTTCCATCGAACTGGCGGTGCATGCGGTGACCCGCGGCCGCGCCTGGCTGTGGCGTGAGGACGTGAGTGAGGCGATCGAGCTGATCCCCGGTGAGATCGTCCTGGTACGCGGCGGCGTGCCGCATCATCTGGCGCACGAGCCCGGCGCCGCCTGCCTGGATCCCGACGAGTTCCGCCGGCGACTCCCGACGGCACCGATGCCGGAGCACGGTTCCACGGTGTTCCTTTGCGGCGCATACCGGTTCGCCGGCGACGTCACCGGCGGGGTGATCGATGCCCTCCCGCCAGTTCTGACCCTGTCCTCGGCCGTCGACGATCCGCTGCGGGAGGTGATCAGCCTGCTGTCGCGGGAACTCGCCGCGGTCGAAGCCGGGCAGCAGACGGTATTGGACCGACTCCTCGACGTGCTGTTGGTACTCGCCCTGCGCAGCGACTTCCGGAACAGTCCTACGGCACCGCGCTGGTACCGGGCGGCTGCCGATCCGCGGCTGCGTGATGCGTTACAGGCCATGCACGACGAACCCGCCCGGGCCTGGACGGTGGACGAGCTGGCAACGGTGGCGGGACTGTCCCGCGCGGCATTCGCCCGGACGTTCCGCGACGTGCTCGGCCAGCCGCCGCTGCAGTACCTGACCGAACACCGCATGTCCCTGGCCCGTGACCTGCTGAGATCGAGCGACGTCGGACTGTCCCGCATCGCGAATCGAGTCGGCTACAGCTCGCCCTACTCGTTCGTCGCGGCGTTCCGTCGCCATCACGGTTTGCCGCCGATCGCCTGGCGCCAGCAGCAAGCAGTGGAGCCGTTGGTCTGAACGGGCACCGGCTTGCCCTTACCGGATCTTCATGCGTCCAGCTCACCCTAGAAAATCGGTGAGACCAACCGTGACATCTGGCGGTGGCGGAGGGATTTGAACCCCCGGTCGGGTTTAGCCGACTCTCGCTTTCAAGGCGAGTGCATTAGGCCGCTCTGCCACGCCACCGCCGATCAGCCTAAGGGGTCCTGACCCGCGCGAGCCCGTCGGGTCCGTGTGTAGCGTGGTCCGCATGCGCGCCATCGTCGTTGAATCCGCAGGTCAGCTGGCATGGTCCGAGGTGCCGGACGTCACGGCGGGGCTGGGCGAGGTGGTCGTCGAGGTGGCGGCTGCGGGGGTCAACCGGGCCGATCTGCTGCAGGCCGCCGGGCACTACCCGCCCCCGCCCGGCGCCAGCGAGACCATCGGCCTGGAGGTGTCCGGCCGCATCGTCGAGATCGGTGCGGAGGTCACCGGCTGGCAGGTCGGCGACGAGGTGTGCGCACTGCTGGAAGGCGGCGGCTACGCCGAACGCGTCGCCGTGCCCGCTCCGCAGCTGATGCCGATCCCGGCGGGCGTCAGCCTGCCCCACGCAGCGGGCCTACCCGAGGTGGCCGCCACGGTGTGGTCCAACCTCATGATGACGGCCAATCTGCAGCCGGGTCAGCTGGTGCTGCTGCACGGCGGGGCCAGCGGCATCGGCAGCCATGCCATCCAGGTGGCGCGAGCGCTGGGCGCCCGGGTCGCGGTCACGGCTTCTGCGGGGAAACTGGAGCTGTGCCGCGAGCTCGGTGCCGACATCCTGATCAACTACCGGGACGAGGACTTCGTCGCGCGCATCGCCCAGGAAGGCGGCGCCGACGTGATCCTGGACATCATGGGCGCGGCCTATCTGGGCCGCAACGTGGACGCCCTGGCCGACGACGGCCGGCTGGTCATCATCGGAATGCAGGGCGGCATCAAGGCTGAACTCGTGATCGCCAAGCTGATGGCCAAGCGCGCTGGGGTGATCGGCACGACGCTGCGGGCCCGCCCGGTGGCCGGGCCGACTGGCAAGGGCGCGATTATTTCCCAAGTGGTGCAACATGTCTGGCCGATGGTCGCCGACGGCGGAGTGCGCCCGATCGTCGGCGCTGAACTGCCCATCGAGGACGCAGCCGAAGCTCACCGACTGCTCCAGTCGGGCGCCGTGGCCGGGAAAGTGCTTCTGCGCGTGCGGGATTAGTCGCGGCGCGCCGGTGAAGTTCGGGGAATCAGCCCAGCGATGCCAGCGTGCGGACCAACTGGTCCACCTCGGCCGTCGTCGTGTAATGCCCCAGGCCGACGGTCACGGCACCACCGATGTCGTTGACGCCGATGGCCTCCAGCACCCGAGAGTTGTTGTCCGACACCGCCAGTACGCCGTTGTCGGCCAGCCGGCTGATCACCCGCTCGGCGGGCACACCCTGTACCGCGAAACTCAGCACCGGAATGTGCGACTCGGGCGCGCCCAGCACCATCACCAAGGGCAGCGACCGCAATGAGTTGCGCAGATAACCGAACACCCGGTCGAGGTAGGCCTCCGCAGACTGCATTGACCACGCTAGCCTCTCGCGGCGCGAGCCGGTCGCGGCGTCATCCAGGTTGGCCAGGTATTCGATGCTGGCGACCACACCGCCGAGCAGACCGAACTGGTGCGCACCGACTTCCAATCGCGCAGCCCCACTCGCCTTCGGATCCAGCGACACCGCCGCCAGGGTGTCGATCATCGCAGGGTCCCGGAAGACCAGCGCACCGACCGGCGGACCACCCCAGGCGAGCGCGTTGAGCGCGACCACGTCAGCGTCCACGTCATTGATGTCCAGCAGGCGGTAGGGCGCGGCCACGGAGTGGTCCACCACCACCATGCCGCCGATATCCCGCGCCAGCTTGGTCACCGAGCGCAGATCGGTGACGGTGCCGAGCTTCGACGACGCCGACGTGATCGCCACCAGCCGGGTGGGCCGGGTGATCAGCGACTCCCACTGCCAACTCGGCAGTTCCCCGGTCTCGATATCGACTTCGGCCCACTTGATCTTGGCGCCATATCGATTCGCCGCACGCAGCCAGGGCGCGACGTTGGCTTCGTCGTCCAGTCGGGTGACCACCACCTCGTAGCCCAGACCCGAACGCGACGCCGACGCCTCGGCCAGCGAGTTGAGCAGCACCGCCCGGTCTGCCCCGAACACCACACCACGCGGGTCTCCCCCGACGAGATCGGCGACGGCCTGCCGCGCGGTAGCCAGGACGGCGGCACTGCGCTGGGCAGCCGGGTGCGGCCCGGCAGCGGACGCCATGGAGCCACGGAAGGCAGTCGAAACGGTGGTTGCTACGGAGTCCGGCAGCAGCATGCCGGTCGGCGCATCGAAGTGCACCCAGCCGCCGCCCAACGTCGGGTGCAGACCACGCACCCGGGCGACGTCATATGCCATGCCATGCCAACCTTCGAGCGATTTTCAACCGCGAGCCAAAATTATTCGGCGGGCACCCTGCTGCGCGGACACCGCCGAAAGCCGGGTCGCCCGGATTGCCATACTAGTGCAGTGAGCTTGGCGTCCGGCGTCCTTGTCGCCCTGTTAGTCATGGTGATCCCGGGAGCAATCGCAGCCCGCGCGGCCCAGCTAACCTGGCCCGTCGCGGTGGCGGTTGGCCCCGCGGTGACCTACGGCATCGTAGCCTTGGCGGTCGTTCCGCTGGGCGCGATCGGTGTCCCCTGGAACGGGTGGACCGCCCTTGCAGCAATGGTCATCGTGGTAGCGGTGGTTGCCGGACTGCGTCGGATACTGGGCGGCCACGCTGACAGAGCCGCGGAAGCACTGGCCGTCAAACGGGGCCCGGCACTGTTCGTGGCCGGCGGCATCGCCGTGGGCGCGTCGGCTATTGCAATTTCAGCAATTCTTGGTATCCCACATTGGCAATCCATTCCAAGCACCTGGGACTCGGTGTGGCACGCCAACACCATCCGGTGGATCGTCGACGTCGGTCAGGCCTCGCCGATGCACATGGGTGAGCTTCGCAACGTCGAAACGCACGCGCTGCTCTACTACCCGTCGACATTCCACGCGCTCGCGGCTGTCTTCGCCCAACTCACTGGCGCCGCGCCCACCACCGCGTACACCTTGAATTCGCTGGCGGCCGCGATCTGGCTGTTTCCGGTCAGCGCGGCCAGCCTTACCTGGGCCATGGTCCGCCCGCATGCCTCCGAACGCTGGACCGCCGGAGCCACCGCCGCCGCCGCCGCGCTGTCGGCGTCGTTCACCGCCGTGCCCTACGTCGAAGTCGACGTCGCAGCCATCCCCAACCTGGTGGCCTACGGCCTGGCCGGGCCGGCGACGGTGGTGATCATGTCCTGTCTGCGGCACCGTGACCGGATTCCGCTGGCCATCATGGCGCTGCTCGGGGTGTTCTCCACGCACATCACCGGCGGTGTCGTTGTGGTCACCTTCGTCGGCGCCTGGTGGCTGTTCGACAAGCTGCGGCACCCGGTGCGCGGCCGGATCGCCGACTTCGTGACCTTGCTGTTGGTCGCGGTGCCGACGTTGCTGTTGCTGCTCCCGCAGTTCGTCGGGGTGCTCGCGCAGGCCGACATCATCACCGGGCACGCGTTCGTCACACATCAGAGCCGGCTGCGGGTGCTCTTCAACGCAATCGTCCAGCACACCCGCCACCTGAACGACTATCCGATCCAGAACATCCTGATCGCGCTCGCCGCCGCCGGCGGGCTGATCCTGCTGATCAAGCGCATCTGGTGGCCGCCGGCGGTGTGGGCGCTGCTGATGGTCGCGATCGTGCACTCCGGGGCGCCATTCGGCGGCCCGGTCGGCTATGTCATCGGCAGATACTCCGACCTCTACTACAGCGACCCACGTCGACTGTCCGCGGTGGTGACCATGCTGATCGCGCCGTTCGCCGGAATCGCGTTGTTCGCCGCCATCGCCGCGGTGGTCGCCTGGCTGCGCAAGCGGGCGCCCCGCAGCGAACGGTTCTGGGCAGCCACGACGGCGCTGTTGCTGTTGTTCTCGACGGTCGGCCTGGCCTGGCACTACTTCCCGCGGCACCGCTACCTGATCGGCCAGAAGTACGACCAGGTCATGGTGAACGACAAGAACCTGCAGGCCTTCGCCTACCTCGCAACGCTGCCCCATGCCAAGGACACCTTGATCGGCAACGCGAACACCGACGGCACGTCGTGGATGTACGCGGTCGCCGGCCTCCATCCGCTGTGGACCCACTACGACTACCCTCAGCAGCAGGGCCCGGGATACCACCGCTTCATCTTCTGGGCCTACGCCAACAAGGCCGACTCCGATCCGCGCGTCGCTGCGGCGGTGCACGCGCTCAACATCCGGTACGTCATCACGAGCTCGACCATCGTGCGCGGGTTCGTCGTGCCTGACGGGCTAGTGTCGCTGGACAAGTCGAAGTCGTGGGCGAAGATCTACGACAACGGGCGGTCCCGGATCTACGAGTGGCGCGGCGACGCCGCCGCACCGGCGAACAGATAGGAACAGTGCAGCCATGACGCTGAAACCAGACGACGACGACAGCATCGAGGTCATCGGCGGAGACCTGGCATTGGGCGGGGACCCCGGGCAGGACGACGACGGTAAATCGCTGACCGACCTGGTCGAGCAGCCGGCCAAGGTGATGCGGATCGGCACCATGATCAAGCAACTGCTTGAGGAGGTGCGCTCCGCGCCGCTGGACGAGGCCAGCCGAAACCGCTTGCGCGACATCCACCGATCGAGCATTCGCGAGCTCGAGGACGGCCTCGCCCCGGAGCTGACCGAAGAACTGGAACGACTGTCACTGCCGTTCTCCGAAGAGAAGGTGCCCTCGGCCGCCGAGCTCCGGATCGCCCAGGCTCAGCTGGTCGGCTGGCTGGAAGGCCTGTTCCACGGCATCCAGACGGCGTTGTTCGCCCAGCAGATGGCGGCCCGCGCCCAACTGGAGCAGATGCGCCAGGGCGCACTGCCGCCGGGTGCCGCCGGTCACGAGGGCGGTCGCAGCCCGTTCCAGTCCGGCACCGGCCAGTATCTGTAGACGTGGCAGAACCGCACATCTCCACCCAGAACGCGTGGGTGGAATTCCCGATCTTCGATGCGAAGTCACGCTCGCTGAAAAAGGCCTTCCTCGGCAAGGCCGGCGGCGGGATCAGCCGCAATGACTCGAATGTTGTTGTGATCGAGGCACTTCGGGACATCACCATGTCGCTCAACATGGGCGACCGAGTAGGACTGGTCGGGCACAACGGCGCCGGCAAGTCGACGCTGCTGCGCCTGCTGTCCGGCATCTACGAACCGACCCGCGGTTCGGCGACGGTGCGCGGCCGCGTGGCCCCGGTCTTCGACCTGGGCGTCGGTATGGACCCGGAGATCTCTGGGTTCGAGAACATCATCATCCGCGGCCTGTTCCTGGGCCAGACCCGAAAGCAGATGATGGCCAAGGTCGACGACATCGCCGAGTTCACCGAGCTCGGCGACTACCTGTCGATGCCGCTGCGCACCTACTCGACCGGCATGCGAGTGCGGTTGGCCTTGGGCGTCGTGACCAGCATCGACCCCGAGATTCTGCTGCTCGACGAAGGCATCGGCGCAGTCGATGCCGATTTCCTGAAGAAGGCCCGCACTCGTCTGCAAGCCCTGGTGGAGCGCTCCGGAATCCTGGTGTTCGCAAGCCATTCCAACGAATTCCTGGCCCGGCTGTGCCAGTCCGCGATGTGGATCGACCACGGCACCATCCGGATGACCGGCGGCATCGAGGACGTCGTCCGCGCCTACGAGGGTGACGATGCTGCGCACCACGTCCGCGAGGTTCTCGAAGAGAACGAGCGCGAGCAACAGCCGTGACCGAGATGTTGTGCGCCGTGATCGTCACGCACCGGCGGCCGGAATTGTTGGCGAAATCCCTTGCCGCGGTGTGTGATCAGTCCCGCCGACCCGACCGCGTCATCGTTGTCGACAACGACAACGACCCCGTGGTGCGGACGTTGGTGGAATCGCAGCCGGTCGCGGCCACCTACCTGGGCTCGGCCCGGAACCTCGGTGGCGCAGGCGGTTTCGCTCTGGGCATGCTGCACGCCCTGGCCCTGGGCGCGGACTGGGTGTGGCTCGCCGACGACGACGGCCGGCCCGCCGACCCGACAGTGCTGGCCACCTTGCTGGACTGTGCCGAACGACACCACCTGGCCGAAGTATCCCCGATGGTCTGCGACCTGAATGAGCCTGCACTGCTTGCTTTTCCGCTGCGCCGCGGGCTGGCGTGGCGCCGGCACGTCGCCGAGTTGCAGGTGGACGCCGGAGCTGGCGCTGCCGCCGGTGCCGATCTATTGTCCGGCATCGCGTCGTTGTTCAATGGCGCCCTGTTTCGGGCGTCGACACTGGAAGCTGTCGGCGTGCCTGATATCCGGCTGTTCTTCCGCGGCGACGAGGTCGAGGTCCACCGTCGGCTGGTGCGCTCGGGCCTGGCGTTCGGCACCTGTCTGAACGCGGTGTACCTGCACCCGCAGGGCTCCGACGAGTTCAAACCGATTCTTGGCGGCCGGATGCACACGCAGTATCCCGACGACGCCACCAAGCGCTACTTCACCTACCGCAACCGCGGTTATCTGCAATCCCAGCCCGGGATGCGCAAGCTGGTGCCGCAGGAGTGGGTGCGGTTCGGCTGGTATTTCCTGGTCACCCGGCGCGATCCAGCCGGGCTGCGCGAATGGATGCGGCTTCGCCGCCTGGGACGTGACGAGAAATTCCGCAGGCCCGGTTCCGGGGGACCCGATACAGGAGGACAGCGATGACGTTCACCGACGCGGCCGCGCAGTCCAAGACGCTGCGCCG
>JARLGS010001005.1 GCA_031292695.1 Mycobacterium sp.
ACAGGTCGCCGGCCAGGTTGGGCTCGACCGCCCGGTTCTGGATCAGCACCTGACCCGCCTGGATGACGCGCGTCGGCAGCTCCCGACGGCGCTGCACCTTGGCCAGGTCGGCATCGGTCAGCAGCCCATTGCGCAGTGGCCCGCACAGGATGTTCGCCGCGGCCACCGCGTCGGCCACCGCCAGGTTGATGCCGACGCCGCCGGCCGGCGACATCGCATGCGCGGCGTCGCCGATGCACAGCAGCCCGGTCCGCCACCAGGTTTTGAGCCGGTCCACCCGCACATCCAGATGGCTGGTGTCATCCCACGAGTGCAGGTCCGCCACATGCTCGCTCAATTCCGGGCGCACCTTCACCAGCCGGGCCTTGAAATCCTCCAGGGACCCGCCCTGCGGATTGGTCCCCTTGGGCATCAGATAGGCGACCTGCCAGTAGTCACCGCGATAGATCATCGCCATCAGCAGGCCTTTGCGGATCACCGCGAACAGCTCTTTCGGATCCCCTGGTCGCCAGCCCAGCCGGAACCACAGCACGTCCATGGGGCTGGCCGCACTGGCCACCCGCAGCCCGGCCGCGGCCCGCACCACGGACTTGCGGCCGTCGGCGGCGACCACCAGATCAGCCCGAACCTCCAGGTCGGGCGTCCGGACGCCGACCACCCGATCGCCCTCGAAGACAAGGCCCGTCACCGCGGCGTTCCGGATCAGCGTGAATTCCGGGTAGGCCGACGCCTTTTCGGCGAGGAAATCCAGGAAATCCCACTGCGGTATGAGCGCGATGTAGGGCTCGGGGAACCGCAGCAGCCGCAGGGCGCCGAAGTCACCGAAGGTCCGGATGGTGCCGTCGGAGTCGACGTAGATGCGGTTGATCTTGGTGTGTGGCAGTTTCAGGAACTCGTCGACGAAGCCCAACTCGTGCATGATCCGCAACGTGGTGGGGTGAACCGTGTCGCCCCGGAAGTCCCGCAGGAAGTCGTTGTGCTTTTCCAGGACAACGACTTTGATCCCCGCGCGCGCCAGCAACAGAGCGTGGACCAGACCTGCCGGTCCACCTCCGACTACACATACCTGGGTCTGCAGTGTGCGCGTCATGCCCAGACCCTAGCCCGCGAACCTGACCAAATTGGGTCTTCAAATCAAAACTTGACACGTGTAAAGTTCGCCGCCATGGACAACATCCGCGACAAGGTCATCGCGATCACCGGCGCCGCCCGGGGCATCGGCCGCGCCACTGCCAAGGCCCTGCTGGCCCGGGGCGCCCACGTCGTCATCGGCGATCGAGACATCGCGGCACTCGAATCCGCGGTCACCGGCCTCGGCAAGTTCGGCACCGTGACGGGCTACCCGCTGGACGTCACCGACCACGAGTCGTTCTCCGTCTTCCTGGACAAGGCGCGCAGCGACGGAGCCGGTCACCTCGACGTGCTGATCAACAACGCCGGCGTCATGCCGATCGGACCGTTCCTGGACGAGTCCGAACGGTCCATCCGCTCGGCGCTCGAGGTCAATCTGTACGGGGTGCTCACCGGCTGCCAACTGGTTCTGCCGGAGATGATCGCCCGCCGCCGCGGCCACATCATCAACATCGCCTCGATGTCCGGTCTCATCCCGCTGCCCGGGCAGGTCGTCTACAACGCCACGAAGTTCGGCGTGGTGGGCCTGACCACGGCTCTGGCCGACGAAGTCGCGCCGCACGGAGTCCAGGTGTCGGTAGTCATGCCGCCGTTCACCAACACCGAATTGATCTCGGGCACAACGGAAACCCTGGCGACCAAGCCCGTCGAACCAGAGGAGATCGCGGCCGCGATCGTCAAAACCCTGGACAAGCCCAAGACCCACGTCTCCGTGCCGCCACCGCTGCGATTCATCGCGCAGACCACCCAGCTGCTCGGGCCGCGGGGCCGCCGGTGGATGAACAAACGGCTCGGCATCGACACCGTGTTCATGTCTTTCGACGCCGCCAAACGGCAGAGTTACACCGACCGCGCGGAAGCTGCGCAGGGCGTCCTGGAAAAGAGCGCCGAGAAGGGCTCGATCGGCCAGGCGTAGGCCTAGCCGAACTGCGGCTGTTCGTCCCCGACCCGGTACGCCTCGATGCGCTCGAGGCTGGCCAGCAGCTGCTCGACCGTCAGGCTGTAGATCGCGCCGTCCGCGTCGGTGCCGACGAAGACCAACTGCGGCTGCTCCGGATCGGAGACCCAGATCCTGGTCACCGGTTCGCGCGGATCGTCCTCGGCGGCCTCGATGCCCGACGGCGGGTAGTACCAACTGATGAACTCGTCAGTCGAGTACTCGGAGTCGAATACCCAACCGCGCGGGACGATTTCGTCCGCGATGCGAGCGATGCCCTGAACGTCGGTGTGCACATCTTCGGGCAGCCAGCTCGCATCGCGCGCGGACTGCCGCTTCTTGCGGCGGGCCTTCTTGGCCGCGGTCTGTTTAGACATAGCTAGCTCAGCGCCTGATCGAGATCGGCGATCAGGTCTTCAGTGCCCTCCAGCCCGACGGAGATGCGCACCACGCCGTCACCGAGCCCGATCGCGGCCCGACCCTCGGGTCCCATCGCGCGGTGCGTGGTGGTGGCCGGATGGGTGATCAGCGTCTTGGCGTCGCCCAGGTTGTTCGAGATGTCGATGACCTGCAGCTTGTCCAGCACCTCGAAGGCGCGGTCCTTCGCAGACCCATTCCCTCGAGCGGAGAGGTCGAACGTGACGACGGTGCCGCCGCCGCGCATCTGCTGCTTGGCCAACTCGTACTGCGGGTGCGACGGCAGGAACGGGTACTTCACCCAGTTCACCCCCGGCACGCCTTCCAGGAATTCGGCCACCCGCTGCGCCGAGGCGTTTGAATAGTCGACCCGGATCGACAGCGTCTCAAGGCCTTTCAGCAACGTCCAGGCATTGAACACACTGATCGCCGGACCGGTGTGGCGCATCAGCTGCTGCACGGGCCCGCTGATGAAGTCCTTGTCGCCCAAGATTGCGCCACCGAGCACCCGGCCCTGGCCGTCGATGTGCTTGGTACCCGAATACACCACCACATCGGCACCGAGCTCCATCCCCTGCTGCAGCAGGGGAGTGGCGAACACGTTGTCCAGCACCACTTTTGCGCCGGCCGCGTGCGCCAGCTCGGACACCGCGGCGATGTCCACCAGCGACTGCATGGGGTTGGACGGTGTTTCGAAGAACACCGCCGTGGTCGGCACCGACAGCGCCTGCTCCCACTGGGACAGGTCGTCGCCGTCGACGAAGACGGTCTCCACGCCCCAGCGCGGCAGGATCTCGTTGCACACCACGAAACAGGACCCGAACAGGCTGCGCGCGGCGACCAGCCGGTCCCCGGCGCGCAGCAGCGCGCCCAGCGCGGTGAACACCGCGGACATGCCGGTCGCCGTCGCGAAACAGGCCGGCGCCCCCTCGATGAGCCGCAGCCGTTCCTCGAACATCTGAATGGTCGGGTTGCCATAGCGCGAGTACACGTACCGGTCGAGCTCGCCGGTGAACGCCTGCTCGGCGGCAGCCGCCGACTCGTAGACGTACCCCGAGGTCAGGTACATCGCCTCGGCGGTCTCTTCGAACTCGGAGCGCAGCAAGCCGCCGCGGACCCCGATAGTGGCCTGACTGACGCCCTCGGGCAGTGGGGCCGGGACCCGAACCGACGGGACGCCGTCTGCGTTGAGCTGTCTACTCATGACTGCACCCACGGCAATCCGATGGCGCGCCAGCCGGTGCCGCCACGGTGCCGGGTCGCGTCGAGGTTGCCCTCGAAGCCGTCGAGCACGTTGTACGACGGGGCGATGCCGGCGGCGGTCGCCGCCTTTTTGTTTTTTTTCGAGCGGTTACCCGAGCGGCACAGGAACACCACCGGCCGCTCACCCGGAGTCACCCCGGCGGCCAGCAGGTCGTCGACGAATCCGTCGTTGTGCCTGCCCGCGCTGGTGTTCCATTCGATGTACACAACGTCACGTCCGAGGCTGGAGATGTCAGGCACGCCCACCCAACGCCACTCGGCGTCGGTCCGGCAGTCGACGAGCACCGCCTCGGGGTTGTCACTGAGCAGGTCCCAGGCCTGCTGCGGCGTGATGTCTCCCGCGTAGCTCACGGCTGCGAGTCTGTCACAGACCGGCTTGGCCCTAACTTGGGACCGGCGAGCACACCTTCCACGCCCCGTCCTCCCGCACCAGCGCCACCGCCACCTTGGGCTTCTGGTCCGGCATCCGGTCGAAGTGGTACGTCAGGACCGCCGTCGCGTGGTCACCGTCGAATTTGATGTCGGATACCTCGTCGACGTACCGCTGCCCACTCTTGGCCACCGAATCCTGTTGCTTGGCAAGCACATCGGCCTGCGTGCCAGACTGGGCGCGGCAGGTGTACGACTGGAACCGGGCGTAGTCCTTGCGCTGCAGCCCGTCGTTCTGGCCGACCACGGCCGTGCGCACCTCTTGCTCCGGCGTCGGCCCGTCCTTGCCGAACACGCCGATGACGTTCAGCACGGCGATACAGATCAACACGACCGCAATCACTGCCACCGCCGCCACAAAGGGCAGCATGGTCGGGCGATCATCCGGTTCCTGCCCGGTCATGACTGCCGCCCCGTCCCGTCGCTCGCGTTGTTGATGGCGGTCGCGACCTGGTGTGCGCGGTTGCGCGCCCGCACCACATCCGGCGCCGTCGCCAGTGCCACCCACGCGTCGCCCGACAGTCGGACGTCGCTCTCGGCAACGGCCAACGCACCGGCCAGTGCTTTGGCCGCCGCGGCCCGGGACGCGGGCGGACGGCTGACCTCACCGGCCGCCGGCGAGATCATGATGGTGTCGACCGGCAGGTTGAGAATGGCCCGCGCATGCAGGTCGAACTGCGACAGCCGCTGCGACCGCGTCGTGACGAACCCGGCGCCGGTCAGCATCGGATTCACCGTCGAGAAGTACACCTCTTCGGCGCCCTCCCCGGTATCGACGCCCAACAGCAGATCGACGGCGAACAGTCCGGTGCCGCCGAGCGCGTTGACGATGCGGGCGGCAATCGAACGGGCCGCGTCCAGGGCGGACTCCGGCAGCGGATGGGGCTGCCACAGTTCCAGCGGCCCGCCGTTATCCCGCCGGCGACCGATCGGCTCGCAGAACTGCACCACCGGCCCTGCCGGCCCCTGGGTCCGCACGGTCAGCAGGGTGAACTCCGCGGCCACGTCGACGGCCGCCTCGGCCATCACGCGGTCGGCTCCGGCAGCCACCGCACGGTGCCAGGCCACGTCCACGTCGTCAAGCCGGCTCAGCACCGAGCGGCCTGCACCATCGCCGGTAACCGCAGGTGTCACCGGCGTGATTGTCAATGGCAGCCCGGCGTGCTCGGCCACCGCGGTGAGCTCGTCCACCGAGCCGGCGAACCAGAACGGCGCCGTCGGCAGCCCGAGTTCGTCGGCCGCCAAGGTGCGCAGCGCCCCGCGGTCAGCCCCGAGCCGCACGGCGTCCGGGGTGGGGAACACGGAGATGTCATCGATCGCATCGACGACGCCGACGGCG
>JARLGS010001006.1 GCA_031292695.1 Mycobacterium sp.
ACTCCGTCGCCAGGCCACTGATTCGGTCACCGCAGCGGCTCCCCCTGCAGCAGTCGCGCCGCGCCGCGGATCGTTGCGTTGGCGCCCGATCGCGGTCGGCGTCGCCGCGCTGGCCTGCTGCACCCTCCTCGGCATCGGCGCGGCCCTGAGCTGGAATCACCATGTGGCACAGACACACCGGCAGCAGCAACAGCGAGCGGCGGCCGCGGCCCGGCAGGGTGTCATCGACGTGATGTCGCTGAACTTCGTCAACGCCGAAGACGACATGAGACGCGTCATGGACAATGCCACCGGCAGGTTCAAAGAGGAGTTCCAGGGCCAGCAATTCATTCTCGTCAGGCAGCTCATCGACGCCAAGGTGGTCACGCACGTCGACGTGACCGGAGTTGCGGTCCAGTCGGCCTCTGACGACTCCGCCGTGGTGCTCGTCGCGACGACGTCTCAGGCAGCCAACACCAAGGACCCGCATCCGGCACCGAAGAGATTCCGGCTGGTCGTCACACTGACCAAGGACCAGGGCCGCCTGAAGATTTCGCAGCTCGACTACGTCTGAGCGCCGACGAGGGAATACTGCGGATCCTGTCTGCCGCATTGGCGGTACTGATATTCTCCGTACGCGAGAATGCAACTATCATCTCGGAGGAGCGCAGCATGCCAGGCCTTACGTTGAGCATGAAGGCGACAGTCGGCTCGCTCCTCACCACCGCCATCACACTTTCGGGTGCGGCGCCTGCCCTCGCCGATGAAGACCCCAGCCTCTGGGGCATCAACGGCACGTTCGCCACCTCATCCAACGGCGCGTTCGCCAAACTCAACGAGCGCTATGAGGCCCAACCCGGTGGCCAGGCCACCTGGGTCATCTCCACCAAATGCGTGGGACCGGCCGATTGCACCGGGACAGTCAAGAGCAGTGACGGGTGGGCTGCGCCGATCTACACCACCGACGGCATCTTCTTCGTCAAGCGGTCGGTGCCCAACTGGCGGTACTGCGATGACGGGACCCCGATCCCGGGCTTGCAGGAGTACAAGATCTATCCGGTCGGCCCCGATGGACACCTCGCCGACGTATCCGACGAGTACACCGGCGAAGACCACACCACCGGCCCCAGTGGGTCCTGCGGCCGCAATCAGTGGCCGGTCGTCCGGATGCCGTTCTACATGAAGAAGATCTCCGGCTAGCCACGCCCGCATTTCATCGGGTCGGCGCTATGACGCCATCATCTGCCGCCACGACGTCGCCGGCTTCACCAGGTCGGTCTGCTCGTACAGCTTGCCGTCACTGCCCAGGTACTGACCGCTGCGCGGGTCATAACGGGCGATCATCACCGACGGACCCGACGAGGATCCGTTGAACGCGCTGGGTGCGGCCTGTGGTGCCGAATTGCCCTGAAGCACAGGAGCATTGGCTCCGACATCCGGGGGGCCGGGCGCCGCGGTGGGCACGTCGGTCGCCCGTGGCTGCTGGTCCGGCCGGTCCGGGACCATCGGACCCTGCGGCAAGCCGCTGTCCCCCGGTGCCGGAGCCGGCGCGTCCACGTGCAGTGGCGGGTACGGCAGCAGCGGCCCCGGCGGCATACCCGGGTAGCTGGCAGGTGGCGGTGCGGGCTCCGGCGGCGCTTGCGGCCGGTCTGCCACTCCGGCCGGCAGCGGCGAGCCCTCGATCGGCCCGTAGATGTTGTCGTCCGGCCGCGCCCGCGAATCCGGACGCACGCCTTGGGCGATCAGATTCGGGTCGATCGGGTACGGACCCAGGGCGTGCTGGCGCTGCGCCAATGGCTGGTAACCGTTTGGGTCGTTACACAATTCGACCGTCGGCGCCCGTTTGCCCGGGTTATCCATGCACGGGTAGTTGCGCGCACCGCGCACCGCGATCGGCGAGTCCTGCGGCAACTTGCAGTACAAGTTGTCGGGAGTATCGGCGGGGCCCAGGTCAGCCGGAGACCGCCAAGCCGACGGCGGCAGGAAGCCGACTGTGCACGACGGCGGGTCACCGAGACCAAGCGAGAACTCACCGTTGGGCAGGCCGGTCGGATTGTTGACCGGCGCATAGGTTTCGATCTGCGACACGAACGGCGGCAACAGCACCAACAGCTGTTCGAGCGACGCGTGCCAGGTGACCCCGATCTGGCCGATGGTGCTCAAATTCGCCAGCAGGATCGGCAGGGTCGGCTTGATCTGCTGCAGCAGCTTCGATGTTTCCTGCGCGAAGCCCGGTCCGTTGTGCAGGATCGAGCGGAATTGCGAGTCGTCATTGGCCATCGTGCCGGTGATCCCAGCCAGGTTGGCCGCCCAGGACCGGATGCCGTCGGCGTTCTGGGCCTGCGCATCGAGGAACGGCCCCGAGTCGTCGACCAGCTTGCGCATCTGATCGGACACTCCGTTGGCATCCTTGGTCAGCTTCGACGCCGAGTCCAGCAGGGACCCGAAGTCGTAGCCCGTGCCGTTGAACGCCGTGTAGGACTCGTCGAGCAGCTTGGCCAGCTTGTCGCCCGGAATCGTGTCGACCATGGCGCCGAGCTTGTCCAGCATCGGCCCCACCGGCTGCGGGATGGTGGTATCGGCCAGCGGGATCGTCGCGCCATCCTGCAGATAGGGCCCGGAGTTGTTCTTGGGCATCAGATCCACATACTGCTCACCGACCGCCGACATGCTGCGGACCTGGGCCTGCAGCGCGGCCGGGATCTTCGGTGAGGGGTCCAGTGACAGGGTTGCGTCGGCGCCGGTCGGTGTCAGCTTGACGTCGGTGACCCGGCCGATCTGCAACCCGCGGTAGGTGACGTTGCTGAAGCGGTACAGCCCACCGGTGGCCGGCAGCTGCACCTTCACCGTCAGTCGGTCAAGCCCCAGCAGCGTAGGTATCTGCATGTAGGCAAACAGCATCACCGCCACGCCGATGATCGACGCAATGGTGAAGACGATCAGCTGTATCCGCACGAATCGGGTGAGCATCAGTTGCCTCCGTTCGGCGCCGCCGGCGCGGCACCGTACGGTCCGGCGAACACCTGGTTCTGTCCGGGCGGCGGAGCGGTCTGCACCGGACCGCCGGCCGTGTCCGCCTGCGGAACCACCGGCAGGATCGGGCCGACGCCGGAGGTCACGGCAGGTGGCGGCGCCCACGGCGGCTGCGGTGAGCTCGGCACGAAATTGCCCGGCGGCGGTGGGTTGATCCCGGTCTTGAGCGGATCGTAGGTGTAGTTCAGGTACGACGGATCACCCGGCGCCGGCACCAGTTCCGTGCCCTCCTGTCCCCACCGGGTACCCAGCATGAGGCTGTGCTTGAGGCGTGGGATGGTCAGGTCGATGACGGCGAACAGGTTGTAGTAGTCACCGCGGATCGCCCGGTCGATGAAGCTGCCGGTGAACGGGAAGTGCGGCAGGTACTCGAGCACCGTGTCGACGTCGGGGCCGAGCGCCGTGAAGGCCGCCAGCGCCGGCGTGATGTTCTTCAGGTTGGTCACCAGATCGGCCTTCGAGTCGGTGACCAACTGAGTCGCCACGCTGCTGAACTTGCCGAGTTTGGTCAGTGCGGTGGTCAGCTGCGGCCGCTGTTTGATCAGCACGTCCAACGCCGGCGGGATCTTGTTCAGTGCGGCGGTGAGCACGTCGCGTTGACCGGCGAATGTCGACGCCAATCGGTTCAGCGCCTGGATCGAGTTGACGATGTCGTCGCGTTGGTCATCAAGGGTGCCGACGAAATCGTTCAACCGGGTCAGCAGATCACGGAATTGGGCCTCGTGACCGTTCAGCGCGCTACTGAAGTTGTGGATCACGTCCCCGATCTGGCCCAGCCCGCCGCCGTTGACCACGGCCGCCAACGACGACAATGTGCGCTCGGTGGTCGGGTAGGTCGACGCGTCGTTCAACGGGATCGTCGCGCCGGGAGCCAGTGCGCCGCTTGGATTCTGGCCCAGCGGCGGGTCCAACGCCAGGTGCATCGAGCCGAGCAAGCTGGTCTGGCCGACGCGCGCCACCGCATTGGCCGGGACCGTTATGCCCGGTTTCACCGAGAACTCGATATCCGCATGCCAGTTCTTTGCCGTCATGCTACGCACGCTGCCCACCACGACGTCGTTCATCATGACCGGCGAATTCGGTTCCAGCGTAGCCACATTCGCGATCTGTACGTGGTAGACCGTCGAGCCCGACCCGCGGCCGACCGCGCCGGGCAGGGGCAGCGAGTTCACCCCCTGGAAGGCACAGCCGGTCGCGGTCAGCATGACCGCGGCGCCAGCCGCCAGCGTCGCCTTCGCTGTCCGCCCTGCACGGGAACAGCGTTGTGCACCAGCGGCTTTCACAACCCTCATGGGCGGGGCGTCCCTTCTGCCGGCGGCGGCGGCGGTGGCGCCGGAGCGTCAGCCATGCCTGGTCCGAGCGGTGTGTCGGTACCGATTGCCCCCACCGGCGCGGGTGGACCGACTGGAGCCGCCGGAGCTTCAGCCGGCAACGGCGGCGGCGCTCCCTGCGCGGCCGGTCCCGGTGCCGGACCGGCCGGGTTCAGCATCGTCCACACCGACGGCGGCAGGTTCGGTCCGGGGTTCGGCAGCGCATTGGGCAGCAACTGGTCGGCTCCCGGCGGAGGCGTGCCTGGCGGCCGACCGGTGAACGGCGGCACCGCCGGACCCGGGTTGTAGGCCGACAGCGCCGGGTCGGATTCCGGCGGTGTCGGAGACCCACCACCACCGCCCGGCGCCAGTCCCGGCTCGGAATACACGATGTCCGCAGGGTTGGCCGAGGGCATCAGGTACGGATCGATGCCGAACGGCAGATGGTTGAAGTTGACCAGCCGCAGGGCCGGGCCCAGGTACTGCGCACACAGCTTCGCGGTCTCCGGTGCGGTGGTGTTCTCCACCGCGCCGATGGCACCACAGATGAAATCGACCGGTGACGACATGTTGTTCAGCACGAATTGGCCGACCGCGCTGCCCGTCGCCGGGTTGTAGATGTTGTACGCGTTGACGAATTCGTTGGGCGCGACGTGCAGAATGTTCTTCACCTGCATCTGGTTGTCCACCAGGTTCTGCGTGACGTCGGTCAATCGGCGCACCTGCTCGGCTGTTTGATCCCGAGTGCCGGCGACGAAGTTCTGCACTTCGACGATCGATGTCGACAGATCCTTCAGCGCCGCATCGAGATCTGACTTGCTGCCATCGACGACACCGGTGAGCGTCACCAACCGGTTCTGGAACGAGACGATCTGCTGATTGCTGTCGCGCAACGCCGTGACGAACGTCTGCAGACTCTTGATGATGTCGACCATGTTCCCGCTGCCGCCCGCCAGCACCCGGGCCGCGCCGGCCATCTCGGTGATGGTGTCGTGCAGCTTCTGGCCGTTGCCGTCCAACGCATTCGCCGCACTGTCGATCATCCGGGACACCGCGGTGCCCGAAACGCCGCTCTTGGGTCCCAGGTCGGTGGCCAGCCGGGTCAGTTGGGTCTTGACTTCGTCCCACTCCACCGGAACTGCGGTGCGGTCCAAGGGAATAACCGCGTTGTCGGCCAGCTTCGGACCGCTGTGCTTATAGGCCGGAGTCAGCTGGACGTACCGGGCCGCCACCAGGTTCTGCGCCACGATCACGGCCTTGGCATCCGCGGGAATCGAGACGTCCCGGTCGACGTTGAGAGTCAGCCGGGTCTGGGTGCCCTCCGGCGTGATCGCACCGATCGTGCCCACCTTCACCCCGGCCACGCGGACGTCATCGCCCGGGTAGATGCCGGTGGCTTCGGTGAACAACGCGCTGATGGTCCTGGGCGCAAAGAACAACTGGCGCACCAGGAATCCACCGCCGATCACCAGCAGCACGACCGCCGCGACCGCCACCATCCGTGTTCGCGTCATCAGCGCGCCCCCCCGGGAATTCCGTTGTAGGGAAGCGGGAGCTCAGCACGCGGTCCGGCGTTGTCCGGCGGCTGGCCGGCATGCACGCCACGCCGGAAGCCGAACGCGTAGTCCAAGAACGGTTGCAGGATCTGTGCCGGGTTCAGGTTCGGGACATACGCGTTGTAATACGGGCCGTTGGCCAGCGTCTCACCTTGCGACAGCATGAATTTGCGCATGTCGGGAAGAATCTTGGTGATGTTGTCGCGGTTCTTCTCCAGCACCTCGGTCACCCGGTTCAGTCGCTCGAGCGTCGGCGCCAGCTCTTTCTGGTTGTCATGCACCAGACCGGACAGCTGCTTGGACACCGCCGAGGTGTTGGCCAGCAGGGCGACGATCGCCTCTCGCCGGTCGTTGAGCACGCCGAGCAGGTCATTGGCATCGAGGATCAAGGTGTTCAACTGTCCGCTGCGTTGGGACAACACACTGGTGACATCTGCGGCGCTCTTGAGCAGACTGCCCAGACTTTCGTTGCGGCTGTTGAGCGATCGGGACACCCGGCTCAGCCCGTCGAAGGTGGGACCGAGCTTCGGCGCGATCTGATCGAGCGTCGACGACAAGGTGTCCAGGGACTGGTTCAGCGAGGCGGTATCGGTGCCGGCCGTATTGCTGGTCAGCTCGCCGACCGCATCGGTCAGCGAGTATGGCGACGAGGTCCGCGTAGTGGGGATGACGTCGTTCGGCCGCATGGTGCCCGGGCCGGCCGATTCCAGGGTCAACACGCGCTCACCGAGCAGCGACCCGGTGCGGATGTGGGCGGTGGTCTGCGAGCCCAATGGGTACTTGCCCTTGGCGGTGAAGGTGACCAGCGCATTTCCGTCCCGCAGCGCGATGCCTGTGACCGTGCCGATCTTGATGCCGGACATGGTCACCTGATTGCCCTGGGCGATCCCGCCCGCCTCGGTGAACTCGGCCTGGTACCGCACGGAGGTGGCCCATTGGCTGATCCGCTCGGGTTGCAGCCCGATGGCAATGACCAGCACCATCAGCGCAACACCGAAGAAGCCGGCCTTGACCAGTTGTGCGCCACGGTATTTCAACATCAGGGCTCACCGCACCTTCCGCCCTCTTGCTGCAGCATCGGGAACACCGCGGTGCGGACCTGCAGGTCTGACACGCGAATCTGCAGACCGCAGATGTAGTACATGATCCAGCTGCCGTACGACCCGAGTCGGGCCAGCTTGTGGTAGTACTGCACGTCCTTCTGCAGGCCGCGGTCCAGCACCGTCTTGTGGTCATCGAGCAGCGGCGCCAACCGGTTGAGCTCGTCCACCGTCTGCTTCAGTGGCTGCCGCGCCTGGGTCAACAGACTGGTGATCGAGGCGGTGCCCTGATCCAGTTGGGTGATTGCGGTGCCGATGGGGTCACGATCCTCGGACAGCCCGCTGATCAAGTGCTGCAGCTTGTCGATGGCGCCGGAGAACTGGTTCCCGTCCTTGGACAGCGTGCCCACCACCTGGTTCAGGTTGTCGATCAGTTGCGAGACCGTCTGCGCGTTGTCCGCCACCGCATTCGAGAACGACGAGGTCCTGCTGAGCAACGAGTCCAGATTGTCACCCTGGCCCTGGAATATCTGCACCAGGGACGAGGTCAGTGCGTTCACGTCCTGTGGGTTCAGCCCCCGGACCACGGGCCGCAACCCGTTGAGCAAGAGATCCAGATCCAGTGCACCTGATGTGCGGTCCTCACCGATGGTCGAACCCGCGGGCAGAATCCGCGACGATCCCGGTCCGTCCATCAGTTCCAGGAAGCGGTCACCGACCAGGTTCAGATAGCGCACCGCGACCTTGGTGCCCGTGGTCAGCACCACGTCCTTGTCCGCATCAAAGGTGACCAACACCTTGTGATCCTGTTGCAGCTCAACATCATTGACGGTGCCCACCCGGACGCCCGCCACCCGCACCGAATCGCCGCCCCTGAGCCGGGACGCATCGGCGAACACCGCGGTGTACTGCGAGGTGGAACCGCTGCGGTACTGGCCGAAGGCCATGAACAGGAAGACCGTCATCAGGACCATGACCGCGGCGAACACCGAGAACTTGATGAGTGTGGAGTTGGCACGTTTCATCCGGGCATCCCCGCCTGTGTGGTGTTGCGCGGCGGTCCGTCGATCGGGCCGAACAGGATCTGCTTCAGACCGTCGGAGTTGAGCACGATGCCCTGGTTGCCGTAGGCCCACGGGTTGGCATTGGTGTCGGTCACCAGATACTTGGACCGGTTGCCGAATCCGATGTACGGCAACCCCATACAGTGCGGACCGCCCTTGGCCGCCACCTTCGGCAGGTTCGACGGATAGCGGTAGCGGTCGACGCCCAGGGTGAACGCCACGTTGACCACCACGCCGGGATTGAGCTGCGGCGGCTGGTGCGACATGAAGTTCATCCCGGCCAGCGCACACTTGAGACCCGGCGCGTACTCGTTGAGCAGGTCGGTGGTCGGGGCCAGCAGGTGCAGCACATTGCTGAGCTGCTCACGGTTGCTGCCGAGCACATCGTTGCCCGTGTCCGCCAGCCCAGTCATGTTGACCAGGAAACTGTCCAGACTCTCCTGCTCGTCGGTCAGGGTGACACTCATCTTGGTGGCGTTCTTGACCGTGTTGAGCAAGTCAGGTGCGGCGTCGCCGTAGGCCTGCGAGACCGGCGCCAGCACTTTGATGTCGTGTCCGAAATTGGCCAGGCTCGGGTTCAGTTTGGCCAACAGCGCATCGAAATCGACCATGGACTGGCCGAATTGCTCGCCGCGGCCGGACACCGCGGTCGACATGGCCGCCAGGGTTTGGTTCAGCTTGGCCGGGTCCAGCTTGTCGAGCACGTTGGTCAGCTGCTGGAAGACGGTGTTGATCTCGACGGTGACGTGCTCGCCCCGCAGCTCCTGTCCAGCCCGAAGCGGTGTCGACGAAGGGTCGGCCGGGGCCTGCAGGTCAACATATGTCGCGCCGAACACCGTCGAGGACGCGATGTCCGCGCGGACGTTCTCCGGAATCAGATGCATCTGCGACGGGTCCATCGCCAGGTGCAGCGCAGCGGTGCCGTCGGCCCGCTGCTCGATCGATTCGACCTTGCCGACCTCGATCCCCCGCATCTTGACCTTGGCGTCGGGGTTCATCACCAAACCGGCGCGCTGCGAAATGAGGGTCACCGGAACCGATTCGGTGAAGCTGCCCGAGAACAGGGCGATCGCCAGCGCGACCACCACACCGATCACCGCAACCGTCGCCAAACCCGCCAGCGGCCGCCCGTAACTGCTCGCGCCGAAGTGACCGCCACCCTTGGCCGCCACCGGAGCTGCCGTGCTGGCGGTCTCCGATCGGTGGATGGGGCCGGGGCCCAAATTGCGTGTCAACTGGGTCCCTTTCTATCCCGACAAATGGAAGTTGCCGTTGGAGCCGTAGATGGACAGCGACACCAGCAGCGTCACGGAGACCACCACGACCAGGGACGTGCGCACCGCATTGCCCACGGCCACACCCACTCCCGACGGACCGCCGGTGGCGAAGTAGCCGAAATAGGTGTGGATGAACAGGATGGTCAACGCCATCAGAATCGCCTGCAGGAACGACCACAACAGGTCCACCGGGTTCAGGAACGTATAGAAATAGTGGTCATACAGACCCGCGGACTGACCGAACAACACCACCGTCACGAACCGCGACGCGATGAACGACAGGATCACCGCGATCGAGTACAACGGGGTGATCGCGATCATCCCGGCCAGAATCCGGGTGGACACCAGGTACGAGATCGGGCGGATCGCCATGGATTCCAGCGCGTCGATCTCCTCGTTGATTCGCATCGCCCCCAACTGCGCGGTCACCCCGGCGCCGAAGGTGGCGGCCAGGCCGATGCCCGCGACGATCGGGGCGGCGATGCGCACATTGATGAATGCCGACAGAAAGCCGGTCAGCGCCTCGATCCCGATGTTGCCCAGCGAGCTGTAACCCTGCACCGCCAGCGTTCCGCCGGTGGCCAGCGTCAGAAAGCCGACGATCGCGACCGTGCCACCGATCATCGCCAACGTGCCCGCGCCCATGGAGATCTCGGCGATCAGCCGGACGACCTCCTTGCGGTAATGCGTCCCGGCGAACGGCACCCCGGCCAGGGCCTTGCCGTAGAACAACGTGTGATCACCGATGCGCCCCAGCAGGCCGATCGGCCGACCGAGTTCCCGCGCCAGCCGCGGATAGGTCTGTTTCAGCGCCATGATGCCCATCCCGTCACCGGGCCGTCATCCGGATACCGATGGCGGTGACCACCACGTTGATCACGAACAACGCCATGAACGCGTACACCACCGTCTCGTTGACCGCGTTACCGACGGCCTTGGCACCACCACCGGAGATGGTCAGCCCGCGATAGCAGGCCACCAGCCCGGCGATCAGGCCGAACAGCGCGGCCTTGACGCACGAGATGATGACTTCCGGTACCCCGGTCAGCAGGGTGATACCGGCGGCGAACGCGCCGGGGTTCACGTCCTGGACGAACACCGAGAAGATGTAGCCGCCCAGGATGCCGATGATCACCACCAACGAATTGAGCAGCAGGGCTACCAGGCCCGAAGCCAGCATCCGCGGCGTCACCAGCCGGGCCACCGGGTTGATGCCGAGGACCTCCATCGCGTCGATCTCCTCACGGATCGTCCGCGAACCCAGATCCGCACACATGGCTGTCGCGCCGGCACCGGCGACGATCAGCACCGTCACCATCGGCCCCACCTGGGTCACCGCACCGAATGCCGCACCCGCCCCGGACAGGTCCGCCGCGCCCAGCTCACGAAGCAGGATGTTCAGCGTGAACGACACCAGCACCGTGAACGGGATGGCCACCAACAACGTCGGCGCCAACGACACCCGCGCCACGAACCAGGACTGCTCCAGAAACTCGCGCATCTGGAACGGTCGCTGAAACAGGTACCGTACCGCGTCCGCCGACATCGCGAACAAACCACCGATGGCCTGCATCGGCCCGGATGCACTGCGCCCGAACGAAATCCCCGGCGACCACCGGTCCGGCCCCTTACCTGCCATCCGCGCCCGGTCCTTCCAGAATCGTCACGGCCGACCCGGCAGTCGGACCGCCAATGTTGTGTGCCAACGCGATGCGGGCGCCATCCACCTGGTTGCGGGCGGTGCCACGCAGTTGTTGGAACAACTCGACGCACTGTGCCACACCGGTGGCACCCTGCGGGTGGCCTTTGCACTCAATGACGGTGGGCATGAACAAACCTGACCTAGGTGACGGCGCCGGCCGTCTTGAGTTCGATGATGCGGTCCCAGTCCAGACCCAGCTCCTGCAGGATGTCGTCGGTCTGCTCGGCGAAGCCAGGTGCGCCACCGGTGTGCGGGGCAGCCACGTCGAACTGCACCGGGTTGGCCACCAACTCCAATTCGCCTGCCTGCACGATGTATTCGTTGGCCCGAACCTGCGCGTCCTGGGCGGCCTGCAGGGTGTCCTGCACCGGCGCCCACGGCCCGGCCAGGGTGGCGAAGCGCTCGCTCCACTCGGGTAGCGACCGCTTGGCCATCGCCTCCCGCAGAATCTCTACCGCGGCCGGGGTGTTTTCGGCGAACGACTGGGCTGTCGCGAACCGCGGATCGTCGATGTAGTCGTCCAGCTCCATGTGCATGCAGACATCGGCCCAGAACTTGGCGGGCTGCATCATGACGAATGAGATGTAGCGCTCATCGGCGGTCGCGTAGACCCCGACCAGCGGGTTGATCGGCGAGCCGTGCACGCCGGGCGGCTGTTGGACCAGCCGCTCGTTCAGGTGGCTGGTCAGCGCGACAGTGTGGCCCATGGCCCACAGGCCGCTGCCCAGCAGCGAGACGTCGACCACCGAGGGCGCACCGGTGCGCTCGCGCTTGAACAGTGCCGCGGCAATACCGCCCGCCAGGTTGGTGCCGGAAATGGTGTCGCCGTAGGCCGGACCGGGCGGGCCGATCATGCCCTCGATACCGGGCGGGGTGATGGTGGCGGCGGTACCGGCCCGGCACCAGAAGGCGGTCATGTCGTAGCCGCCCTTTTCGGCTTCCAGGCCTCGCGGCCCCAGTGCGCTGCCGCGGGCGTAGACGATCTTCGGATTGACCGCGCGGATGTCCTCGACGTCCATGCCGAACTTCTTGCGGTGGCCGGGCAGGAAACTGGTGAGGAAAACGTCTGCGCGCTTTGCCAATTCGAGCAGTACCTCGCGGCCCTCCGGCAGCGAGACGTCGAGGCCGATGCTCCGCTTGCCGCGGTTGGCATGCTCGATGTTGGGATTCGGGTCGCCCTCCACGCGCAGCATGCCGGTCTGCCGCAGACCGCGCTGCGGGTCACCGGTGACCGCGTGCTCCACCTTGATCACGTCGGCGCCCCATTCGGCCAGCACCGCGCCGGCCGACGGGACGAACCCGTACATGGCGACCTCGAGGACCCGGATCCCCTCCAGCGGCTTACCGCTCATGCAGACGCTTCCTTACTTCGTTGTAGGGCGGGCGGTTTGGTGGGCCTGAGCGATTCGACTGCGTCACCCGACGACCGTGGCAAAAGTCTTGCGCTCCAGGAATTCTTCGAGCCCGGCCACGCCCATCTCTCGGCCGATACCGGACTGCTTGTACCCGCCGAACGGGCTGTCGGGGCTGAAGTAGTTGCCGCCGTTGATCGAGAAGGTGCCGGTGCGGATCCGCCGGGCCAACGCCACTGCGCGCTCCTGGCCGCCGAACACCGCGCCGGACAGCCCGTAGATGGAGTTGTTGGCGATTTCGACCGCGTGGTCATCGTCGTCGTAGGCGATCACCACCAGCACGGGCCCGAAGACTTCTTCCTGGGCGATCTCGCTGTCGGGGTCGACGTTGGTCAGCAGAGTCGGGGTGTAGAAGTAGCCGGGACCTTTCTTCTCGCCGCCGGTGACCAGGGTGGCGCCCTCGGCGACGGCCCGTTGCACCATGGCGTCGACCTTGTCGCGCTGCTTCTCGCTGATGAGCGGACCCATGTAGGTCTTCGGGTCGGTGGGATCTCCCCAGCGCACATGCGAGAAGTTGGTCTTGACCATCTCGACGATCTCGTCGTGATGCTTGCGCGGCACCAGCAGCCGACTGGTCAGTGCGCAGCCCTGGCCGGCGTGGGTGACCATGCTGAATGCGGAAAACACTGCGGCCATACCGAAGTCGGCATCGTCGAGCACGATCGCGGCGGACTTTCCGCCCAGTTCCAGGAACACCCGCTTGAGGGTGGCGCTGGCGGCGGACATGATGGCCCGGCCCGTCGCGGTCGAGCCGGTGAAGGTGACAGCGTCGACGTCAGGGCTGGTCGTCAGCGCGACGCCGACCTGCGGGTCGGACGAACTGATGACGTTGACGACACCGGCCGGGATGTCGGTGTGGTTGGCGATCAGCTCGCCGAGCGCCAGGGTGATCAGCGGGGTGTCGGGGGCGGCCTTGAGCACCACGGTGCAGCCGGCGGCCAGGGCCGGCGCGAGCTTGGCCAAGGCCAGCTGGTTCGGGTAGTTGTAGGCGATGATCGCCGCGACCACGCCGACGGCTTCCTTCTCCACCCAGCGGTGGTGCTGGGCCCCACGGACCTCGATGTTGCCCAGGTCCTCGGTCATCGGGAAGGTCTTGAGCAGGTCGGCGTAGTACCGCACGATTGCGATGGGCTGGTCGAGTTGCGCGCCGTGGGTCAGCGCGGCGGTGGCGCCGACTTCTTGGGTAGTCAGTGCCGCGAGTTCATCGCGGTGCTCGATCAGAGCTTTGTGGAACTGGTCCAGGCAGCGGGTCCGCAGCTGCACGTTGGTGGCCCAGTCGGTCTCGTCGAAGGCCCGGCGGGCGGCCGCGATGGCCGCTTCGGCATCGGCCACGGTGGCCTCGGGCGCGTGGCCGAAGACCGCTTCGGTGGCGGGGTTGATCGTCGGATAGCTGCGCTCACCGGTCACCAGTTCGCCGTTGATCAGCATGCGGCGGTCCACGTCCGACGTGGCCGCTTCAGCTCCTGCGATGTGCCCTGCGTCAACAGTGGCCTGAGCCATCGGTCCTCCTCGAACTGCAGCCGTGTGATGGAAATTTCATTCTCATCTCCGGCGAATCATACATTCACAGCGAGAGAACACAACGAAGGCTAGATCACCTAGTCATATGAGGTGCCGACCTGGAACACAGCTATGAACTGGCCCTACATCGAACGGTTTGGCGTCTTGCGGTGTTACCTGATCCGAGAGTACGGTTCTCATATTCGGAAGGATGATTCTTAGTGACTGAGTCTGCGAGAACTGCCGTCGTCACCGGGGGCGGCTCGGGTATCGGCGCGGCCATTGTCGAGCGCCTCCGCAAAGACGGCCTCAAGGTGGCGGTCATCGACCTGAACCCGCCCGACGACGCCTATGGGTACGCCGCCGACGTCACCGACGTGGCCGCCGTCCAGGCAGCGTTCGACGCGATCCGCGCCGAACTCGGCCCGATCGCGGTGCTGGTCACCGCCGCCGGACTGGATGCCTTCAAGAAGTTCCACAACACCGACTTCGCCGTCTGGCAGCAGGTCGTCGACGTCAACCTCAATGGCGTTTACCACTGCATCCAAGCCGCATTGCCCGACATGCGCGCGGCAGGCTGGGGCCGCATAGTCAACATCTCCTCCTCCAGCACGCACTCCGGTGCGGCGTACATGTCGGCCTACGTCGCGGCCAAGTCCGCCGTAAATGGACTCACCAAGACCCTCGCGCTGGAGTACGGCCCCGAAGGCATCACCGTGAACGCCGTGCCGCCGGGCTTCATCGACACCCCGATGCTGCGCGGCGCCGAACAGCGCGGCTTCGTCCGGGTCGACGACACCATCGCCAAGACCCCCGTCCGTCGGATCGGACGCCCCGAGGACATCGCCGCCGCGGTCTCCTTCCTCGCGTCCGAGGAGGCCGGCTACATCACCGGACAGATCCTGGGCGTCAACGGCGGCCAGAACACCTGACTTCAAGCCAACTCTGACGAAATCAACATCGAAGGGACATCACGTGGGACGGGTAGCAGGCAAAGTCGCATTCATCACGGGCGCCGCGCGCGGCCAGGGCCGCAGCCACGCGATCCGGCTGGCCGAAGAGGGCGCCGACATCATCGCCGTCGACTTCTGCACTGACTTCGCGACTGTCGGATACAAGATGGCGACCCTCGAGGACCTCGAGGAGACCAAGAACTACGTCGAGAAGACCGGGCAGCGCTGCGTCACCGCGCGGGCCGACGTCCGGGACGCCGCCGCACTGAAGACGGCCCTGGAAGCCGGCATCGCCGAGCTGGGAAAGCTGGATATCGTTGTGGCACAAGCCGGTATCGCCGGCATGAAAGGTCAGCCACAGCTGCAGGCCTGGACCGACGTCATCAACGTCAACCTTGTCGGCACCATCAATGCCATCCAGGTATCGCTGCCGCACCTGACTGAGGGCGCCTCGATCGTTGCCACCGCCTCGTCCGCGGCGCTGATGGACGCGCACCTGAAGATGAACCCCGGGGCCGACCCCGGCGGCATGGCCTACATGACCTCCAAGCGGCTCATCTCGCAGTACGCCCACGACATGGCCACCGAACTGGCGCCCCGCGGCATCCGACTCAACGTCATCCACCCGACCAACTGCAACACCAACATGCTGCAGAGCCCGCCGATGTACCAGTCGTTCCGACCGGACCTCCCAGACCCGGGGCTCGCGGACGCCGAACCCGCCTTCTACATCCAGCAGGCCATGAAGGTGCCGTGGATCGAGCCCGTCGACATCAGCAACGCCGTGCTGTGGCTGGTCTCCGACGAGGCCCGCTACGTGACCGGCATGCAGCTGCGCGTCGACGCCGGCGGATACCTCAAGTGGTACGACTACCACATCTGAGCCCGAAAGGAATTGAAACAGTGAAGGTTTCAGTTGACGGGCAGCGCTGCCAAGGCCACACGCTGTGCTCGATGATCGCGCCCGATTCCTTCGTCCTCAGCGACATCGACGGCAGCTCGTCACCTGTGTCCGAACTGGTGCCGGCCGATCAGCAGGATGCGGTGCGCGAGGCCGCCCACTCTTGCCCCGAACAAGCCATCCTCATCGAGGAATGAATAGGGAGAAATCCTTGAGCATCGACGATTTCGTGGCCGAATCCGGCCACGACGGTCCAGCCGACGATGGAAAGAAGCCCGTCTTCTATTTCGATCGGCACACCTCCGAATACCGCGGACAATTCGATCAGATCACCACCGAGATGCATGCCAAGTGCCCGATGGCCTGGAGCCCGACCTACAACGGGCACTGGGTCGCCGCGGACAGCAAGCATGTCTTCGAATTGGCCCGTTGCCCAGTCGTTTCCAACCACCATGACCTGACCGGCGAGACGCCCTACCAGGGCATCACCATTCCCAAGGCGCAGCGGGCCACGGTAGTGCGCGGCGGCATCCTGGAGATGGACGAGCCGGAGCACAGCTCCTACCGCGGTGCGCTCAATCCCTACCTCTCCCCGGCCGCGATCAAACGCTGGAAGCCGTTCGTCGACGAAATTGTCCGAGCCGCCATCGACGAGAAGATCGAAAGCGGCCGTATCGATTTCGTCGACGACCTGGCCAACATCGTGCCAGCGGTACTGACCCTGGCCATGATGGGCATCAAGCTCGACAAGTGGATGATCTACAGCGAGCCCGCCCACTTGTCGGTGTCCACCCCGGAACACTCGCCCGACGCCGCCCGCGTCGCCGAGATGAACCGGCAGATGGGCATCGACATGATCAACACCATGATGGAGATCCGGGAAAATCCGCGGCCCGGTCTGGTGAATGCGTTGCTGCAGTTGCGGATTGACGGCGAGCCCGCCCCCGACCTGGAAATCCTGGGCAACCTGGGGCTCATCATCGGCGGCGGCTTCGACACCACCACCGCGCTCACCGCGCACTCGCTGGAGTGGCTGTCCCAGAACCCCGCCGAGCGAGCGCGGCTCAGCGAGAACCGGGACACCCTGCTCGACCCGGCCACCGAGGAATTCCTGCGCTTCTTCACCCCCGCGCCCGGCGACGGTCGTACCTTCTCCGGCAACGTCGAATTCGAGGGAACGAAGTTCAAGGAAGGCGAACGGCTCTGGATCTCGTGGGCCATGGCCAATCGCGACCCCGAGGTCTTCGAGCAGCCGAACGAGCTGCACCTGGACCGTAAAGGAAACCGGCACTTCAGCTTTGGCATCGGCGTGCACCGCTGCGTCGGTTCCAACGTAGCCCGCACGGTGTTCAAGTCGATGCTGACCGCAGTGCTCGACCGGATGCCGGACTATGCGTGCGACCCGGCCGGCACCGAGCACTACGAGACCATCGGCGTGATCCAGGGCATGAAGCACCTGCCGGCCACCTTCACCCCGGGCCAGCGGTTGGGCCCCGGGCTGGACGAGACGCTCGAGAAATTGCAACGCATCTGCGACGAGCAGCTGCCGGCCCGGCCGATCACCGAACACAAGGATGAGGTCGTCATCGATTAGCGCCGCGCCCAGCCTGATGACACCGCTGTCCCCCGCCGACTGGTACCACGTCGGCTTGATCGTTCCCGACCTGAACCAGGCGATCACCGAGATGACTGCCGCTGGTGGCTACACCTGGACCAAGCCAGTCGAGGCGACCCTGGCCGTCACCACCACCGGTGGCGATATCGACATGCCGTTCCGGTTCGTCTATTCGATCGAAGCGCCCCATCTGGAGCTCATCCAGGCGGTACCCGGCACCATCTGGTCAACCCCCAAAGACGGTGCGGCGCACCATCTGGGTTACTGGGTCGACGACCTTCCGGCCGCCGCCGTGAAACTCGAAGCCGCCGGCTACCGCTGCGAAGCCCGGCCCGCCGGTCCGCAGCTCTCGGCCTTCGCGTACTACCTCAGCCCGACCGGAGTGCGCATCGAAATCGTCGACCGCGCGCTGTTTCCCGACTGGCCCGGCTTCCTGGCCGCGCTGACGGGCTGAGTCGGCCTCACCCGCGCGGCAACCCCAGCACCGCCGTGGCGATGATGTTGCGCTGAATTTCTGAGGTGCCACCGGCGATGGTGCCCCCAAAGCTACGGGCGTAGCGCTCGAACCAACTCGCGAAATAGTGGTCGAGGTTCATGTGTTCGTACGGACCCGACGTGGCCGGGTGGAGCAATCCGTCCGACCCGGCCGCGGTCAGCGTGTTCTCGAACGCAGTGCGCTCCGCCTCCGAGCCGAACAGCTTGAGTACCGAGACGGAGGCGGTGTCCATCTCGCCCCGGGCCGCCCGCGCCAAAGATATTGAGCCCAAGGCCCGCAACGCCTGATAGTCCATGATCGTCGTGGCGTACTGATCGCGTTCCAACTCGGTGCGCGGCCGAAAGTCGGCCAGCATGTTGTCGATCCGGTCGGCGAAGCCCAGCCACATCATGGTGCGCTCGTGGCCCAGCGACCCGTTGGCCACGCCCCAACCACCGTTCAGCGGGCCGACCAGATTCTCGGCCGGCACCACGGCGTCGGTGAAGAACACCTCGTTGAAGTCGAGATTCTCCTCGCCTGTCATATCGGCGAAAGGCCGACACACCACACCAGGGGTGTCGGTCGGGATGACCAGCACCGAAATGCCCTTGTGTTTCGGGGCATCCGGGTCGGTGCGGACGAAGGTCAGCAGGAAGTCGGCATCGTGGGCGCCCGAGGTCCACACCTTCTGGCCGTTGACCACGAAGTGGTCGCCGTCCAGCACCGCACGGGTCCGCAACGAGGCCAGGTCCGAACCCGCGCTGGGCTCACTCATGCCCAGGGATGCGGTCATCTCGCCGCGCAGCACCGGCACCGCCCAGCGATGCATCTGCTCGTCACTGCCGAAGGAAAGCAGCGATGCGGCAATGATGTTCACGCCCTGGGGATTGAAGCTGTGATAGATCCGGCGCTTGCACAGCTCTTCGAGGTGTACGTACTGCTGCAGCACCGAGGCGTTGCGGCCGCCGAACTCAGGCGGCTGGGCCGGCAACAACCAGCCGTTGTCGAACAACAGTCGCTGCCAGTCCCGGGCCCACTGCGGCATCTGCGAAACCGACCGGGGCCGCGCCAAAGTCTGTGCGGCCGTGGGCAGGTTGGCTTCCAGGAAGGCGACGAACTCGGCGCGGAATTCCTCGACGTCGGAGTCAAAAGTCAGCTGCACGTCAGGCGCCCCGCACCCGCTCGTATTCCGACACCACGACTGCGCGGTGCTCGGCGGCGCCGCCCAGCATCAGCTCGCCGGCCTTGGCCCGCTTCAATGCGAACTGCAGGTCGTTCTCCCACGTGAAGCCCATCGCGCCGAACAGCTGCAGGCCGTGCCGGAACACCAGCGACTGGCATTCACCGGCCGAAGCCTTGGCCATCGCGGCGGCCAGCCGGCGCCGCGGATCGTCGGTCGCGATGGTGAGCGCGGCGAAGTAGGACAGTGCCCGTGCTCGCTCGATCGCCACGTGCATGTCGGCCGCCTTGTGCTGCACCGCCTGGAACGAGCCGATCGGCACACCGAACTGATGGCGGCTCTTCACGTGCTCCAGGACCAGGTCCAGAATGCGTTGGCAGGCACCGACCATCGTCATCGCCATACCGGTGAGCGCCACGTGGTGGGCCTTCTCGGTGTCCACCACCAGGCGGTCGGTATCGGCCACCCGAACCCCGGTGAAGCTCAGATCGGCGACGTGCAGCACCGGGTCGAAGATCGCGTCGCGCCGCACCCGGATGGCGTCGCCGTGCTCGGCCGGCGCCACCACGAACACCCCGGCCGCGGTCACCACGGCCAAGCTCTCGGCGCGGTCGCCGTCGAGGACGAAGCGTGCGGTGCCCTCGAGCAGCCAGCCCTCGGCGGCACGCGCTGCGGTCACACCCGAGTAGATCGCGGTCCCGGCCTGTTGCGGGTCGAAGCGATCACCAACCAATGGCGCGTACTGGCTCATGGTGGCCAGGAACGGGGTTGGGTCGGTGGCCCGGCCGAGTTCCTCGATCACGATGGCCAATTCCACGGTGTTGTCCGGCTCGATCAGTTCCGTCCAACCGGCATCCAGGTACGTCTGCCACAGCGGAGTGGGATCGACTCCAGCTTCGGCAATACTGCGGATCAGCGTGGCCGGGCACTGCTTGGTGACGGCGTCGCGCACCGTTTCCTGCCAAAGCCGCTGATCAGCGTCGAACTCCAACAACATCCGCGCCTCCTGAGAACCGAGCGAAACCTCGCCACGTCGCGACGAGAATATCATTCTCCGATTACGTATAACAGACTCTCGCTATCGGGTTATCGACTTCTGAGGCCGGCTCGCTACGCAACTGACCAGCACGCATGCCTACCAGCGCAATCAGGCGCGGGCAGGTGTGAGAACAATATTCTTGCTATTGAAGAACAACGATCTACACTGGGTGCAGGCCAGGCTCGAAGGACGGTTTCGTGAAACAACACAATGACGGGACGACGACCCCCGTCATCGATGCCAGCGTGCATGTCTTCTGCAAGGACAACAAAGACTTGCGCGAGACCTTCATGCAGGAACCGTTCCGCAGTCGCGGCTTCCCCGACTACGAAATGGACTGGTACGGCGCACCCGGGGGCGAGTACGCCAAGGGCACCAAAGGCCCCGACAGCCAATACCCCGGTTCCGACGTGGACGTCGTGGCCCAACATTTGTTCGTCGACCGCGGCGTCGACATCGCGGTGCTGCACCCCATGACCCGGGGCATCATGCCCGATCGGCACCTGGGCACCGCGATCGCCGCGGCCCACAACCAGATGCTGGTCAGCCGCTGGCTGGAGCACGACGTGCACGGCGAGAAGTTCCGCGGCACCATCCGGGTCAACCCCGACGACATCACCGGCGCCCTACGCGAGATCGACAAGTACAAAGACCACCCGCGCGTGGTGCAGATCGGTATTCCGCTGCAATCGCGCGAGCTGTACGGCAAGCCACAGTTCTGGCCGCTGTGGGAGGCCGCGGTGGCCGCCGGCCTGCCGGTCGCCGCGCACATCGAGGTCGGCGCCGGAATCGCTTTCCCGCCAACACCTTCCGGTAAGACTCTGACCTACGAACAGTATGTGTCGTTCATGTCGCTGAATTACCTGTACCACCTGATGAACATGATCGCCGAGGGCGTGTTCGAGCGCTTCGCCGGACTGAAGTTCATCTGGTCCGACGGCGCCGGCGACATGCTGACCCCATTCATCTGGCGGATGGACTGTTTCGGCCGCCCGCATCTGGAGCAGACGCCGTGGGCGCCGAAGATGCCCAGCGACTACCTGCCCGGTCACGTCTTCTTCGTCCAGGGCGAGTTCGACGGTCCGGGCGACACCGAGTTCGCCGGCGAGTGGTTCGGGTTCACGGGCAAGGACAACATGACCATGTATGGGTCCAGCTACCCGCACTGGAACCTGACCGAGCTGTCGGTGCCCAGCGCGTTCAGTGCCGAGCAGCGCGACAAGTTCTGCTGGCGCAACGCCGCCGAGCTCTACGGCATCCAGGTGCCCGGCCTGGTCACGCAGTAACGGAAAGGAGCGCGAAATGACCGTCACCACCCACGTCAGCGACCGGGTAGCCCCGACCGAACGCATCCCGGTGCGCTGCGTCGACTCCGACGTACACCCGATGCCGCGCCGCGGCGAGCTGGTCGACTACATCCCCGAACCGTGGCGCAGCAAGTATTTCCTGTCCCACAAGGTCGGCGATTCGATCTACTACGACGCCCCCGACTACGCCCACTCCTACGCCATGCGCGTCGACGCCTTCCCACCGGATGGTGAATTCGCCTGCAGTGATCCGGATTTCGCGCTCAAGCAGCTGATCATGTCAGCTGGCTCGGATATCGCGATCCTGGAGCCGACGCACGGCGAGATGCGACTGCCCGGCGCCACCGCCGCGTTCTGCACCGCCACCAATCAGTGGCTGGCCGATCACTGGCTCGACGCCCGCAACAACTGGCACGAGCGCTGGCGCGGATCCGTCTGTGTCGCGATCGAGGATCCGCAGTCGGCCGTCGCCGAGATCGAGAAGTGGGCCGAGCACCCGTACATGGCACAGGTGCTACTCAAGGCCGAGCCGCGCCCGTCCTGGGGTGACCCGGTATACGACCCGATCTGGGCCGCGGCCACCAAGCACGACATCACCGTGGCCTGCCACCTGTCCCGCGGCCAGTTCGAGACGCTCCCCATTCCGCCGGTCGGATTCCCCAGCTACAACCACGATTTCATGGTCACCTACTCGCTGCTGGCCGCCAACCAGGTGATGAGTCTGATCTTCGACGGCGTCTTCGACCGCTACCCCACGCTGCGCATCGTCTTCGTCGAACACGCCTTCAGCTGGATCCTGCCGCTCATGTGGCGCATGGACGCCATCTATGAGAAGCGCAAGAACTGGCTCGACATCAAACGCAAACCGTCCGAGTACGTCAAAGACCACATCAAGTTCACCACGCAGCCGCTGGATTACCCCGAAGACAAAACCGAACTCACCCGCGCCTTCGAATGGATGGAGTGCGACAAAATCCTGCTGTACTCAAGCGATTACCCCCACTGGACCTTCGACGATCCCCGCTGGCTGGTCAAGCACCTGCCGGAAGCCGCCCGCGAAAACATCATGTTCCGCAATGGCATCAAGACCTACCAGCTCCCCGAGACCGTGCCGGCGCTCGAGGGCCAGGTGCGGGTGTTCTGACGTTGACCGAACAACAGCCGCCCCGCCTACCACAGGGACGCGAACACGTCGTGGCCACCGTCGACGAAATCCCTTCCGGCACCCACAAACTGGTGCCGATCGGGCGCCACGGCGTCGGGGTGTACAACGTCAACGGCACCTTCTACGCCATCGCCAACTACTGCCCGCACGAGGGCGGTCCGTTGTGTTCGGGCCGCGCCCGCGGGCGCAACATCGTCGACGAGACGGTGCCGGGCGACGCCGTCATGGTGCGCGACCTGGAGTACCTCTTCTGCCCCTGGCACCAATGGGGTTTCGAACTGGCCACCGGCACCACCGCCGTCAAGCCCGAGTGGAGCATCCGCACTTATCCGGTCCGGGTCGTCGGCAATGACGTCCTGGTACAAGCCTGACCGCACTAGAGGAATCAGTCCGCATGACAATCAGCAGTGGCGAGCAGTCCGTCGAGATCAACGGCGGTGACGTCGTCTACGAAATTCTCGGCGACAGTGGCGATCACCTCGTGCTGACCCCGGGTGGCCGCTTCAGCAAGGACATTCCCGGACTTCGGCCACTGGCCGAAGCCTTGGTTGCCGGCGGCTACCGGGTGCTGTTGTGGGACCGGCCCAACTGCGGCAAGTCCGAGGTGCAGTTCTACGGGTACAGCGAGTCACACATGCGTGCCGAGACGCTGCAGCAGCTGATCACCAAGCTGGACATCGGGCCCTGCGTCCTGGCCGGCGGCTCCGGCGGCGCCCGGGACTCGATGCTGACCACCATGCTGTACCCGGAACTGGTCACCAAGCTGGTGGTGTGGAACATCGTCGGGGGCGTGTACGGCCAGTTCGTCCTCGGCTCCTACTACATTGTGCCGAGCATCTTGGCCGTCCGTAGCGGTGGAATGAAAGCCGTTGCCGCAGTGGGTGAATGGCGCGAGAGAGCCGAGGAGACTCCGGCGAACCGGGACCGCATTCTCGCGCAGGACCCCGACGAGTTCCTGAAGCTGATGATGCGCTGGCTCAATGCCTTCGTGCCCAAGCCCGGTCAGACCATCCCAGGCGTGGAGGACGAGATGTTTGACAACATCACGGTGCCGACCCTGATCGTCCGGGGCGGCGAGAACGACCTGGACCACCCCAAGCGCACCTCGCTGGAGGTCAGCTGCCTGATCAAGGGCTCGAAACTGATCGATCCGCCGTGGCCCGAGGATGCCTGGGAGCGGGCCGCCGAGGAACGCGCCGCCGGAAAGGTCAAGCATTTCAACATGTTCGACACCTGGGTGCAGGCCGCACCGCCGATCCTGGAGTTTCTCAAGGGATGAGATCATCGGTAGTCACACCCTCACACCAAGCGGATGTGGACCTCACAGTTGGTCGAGGCCTCCAGCGCGGTGTGGATTCGGCTCTCCGGAATGCGTGCCAGGTCCGCCTTGCGCAGCGTGACGTGAATGATGTCCCAACCATCGGCGCCCTCGACCCGGTCGATCTGACCGGTCAGACCGAAGCCGGCCAGCACCCCGTGCGCGTCGTCGTCGGTGCCATGGCTGACGAAAGTCAGCACTCCCCGTTCGGGACTACTGCCAAAAGCCCCAAAAGCCTGAGTACACCAGCCGATTGCAATCTCCTGCAGCCGGCCCGGGTCGGTTCCGTCCATCAGGATCTCGACCTCGCGCCGACTCGGCGGCAGGGCGGCCAGGTTGTTGTCGATCAGCCGGGCCTCCCCGGCCAGCGCGGCCAACTCGGTCATGCCGGCACTCAGTTGATCGGCCGTCAGCGCACCGGCCGGGTCAACCTTGATTCGCACCACCGCCGTCCGCATGCGCGCAAGCGTAACGTTGCGGCGGCCCGGGACACGAGCAGGAGCCGGCCGTGAACGCCCCCGCACGCACCGATCTCACCGTGGCGGCGTGGCCGGGGTTGCGCCCGCGCCTGCTGCGCGACGGCGTCGAGACACTGGCCGACTACCGCAGTGCCGGTGGCTATTCCGAACTCTCCGATCCCGACGCCCTGCTCGATCAGATCGAACTGGCGGGGCTACGGGGCCGGGGCGGCGCGGCCTTCCCGATGGCCGTCAAACTACGCACCGTGCGCGACGCCCGGCGTGGTGGCCGCGACACCGTCGCCGTAGCCAACGGCGAAGAAGGCGAGCCGGCCTCCGTGAAAGACCGCTGGCTGCTGTGCAATCGGCCGCATCTGGTGCTCGACGGCCTGCGCCTGGCGGCGCGGATGGTCGGTGCCGGACATGCCCACATCTACGTGTCCGATCCCACCGCCGCCCGACGTGTCGGGGAAGCACTGGCCGAGGTCGGTGTGGACGGGCTGGGCGGATTGACCGTCAGCGTGTTCCAGGTCGCCCCGGGGTACGTCGCCGGCGAGGAGAGTGCCGCGGTGCGGGCGCTCAACGGCGGACCGGCCAAACCCACCGACAAACCCCCGCGGGTGTTCCAGGAGGGCGTCGGCGGCCTGCCGACACTGGTCAGTAACGTGGAAACCCTGGCCAACCTGCCCTACCTGCTCCGGCATGGTGCCGCCGACTACCGCACCCAGGGCACCCCCGACTCCACGGGCACATTCCTGGCAACGATCACCGGCGGCGGGCGGCCGGCCGGGCTCTACGAGCTGCCGTTCGGGGTTCAGCTCGGTGAAGTCCTTGCGCTGCACGGCGTTTCCGCAGGATCGGTGCGCGGCGCCCTGATGGGCGGCTACTTCGCCGGCCTGCTGAACGCCGATGTGCTCTCGGCCGCCCTGGACCACGAGACGCTCCGCGGCCTGGGCAGCGGCCTGGGCTGCGGCGCCGTCTCGGTCATCACCGACGAATGCCCGGTGGCCGTCGCGGCCGCTGTGCTGGCTTACTTCGACCGGGAGAACGCCGGCCAGTGCGGGTCGTGCTTCAACGGCACCGCAGCCATGGCCGCCGCCGCCGGAGCCCTGCGCGACGGCACCGCGACCGACGACGACGTCGCGCGGCTGCGGCGCTGGTCGGTGGTGCTGCGAGGTCGGGGTGCCTGCGCCACACTGGATGCGGCCACCAACATCGCTGCCAGCCTGCTGGACAGGTTCCCGGATCACGTCGCGCAGCACCGCGCCGGCGGTTGTTCCGACTGTCGGTCCACCCCATACCGGGCGCACCGTCCGTTCGAGGTGAATTGGGTGGAGGCACAGTGAGTTCCGGCGACCGAATGCGAATCAAGCTGGACCGCACCCGGTGTGACGGCTTCGGCGCCTGCGCCAAGCACGCGCCGGAGTACTTCTCCCTCGACGACTGGGGTTATGCGGTGTTGGTCGGCGACGGCGACATCCCGCCCGCCGACCACGATGCGGTGTTGCGCGCCGTGCTGGACTGCCCGGTGCACGCGATCATCGAGCGCAGCGACCACAACCCGACCACCGCACCGTCGGCCCAGCCCGAAGAAGTGACCAATGAAGCTGAATGGGGTTTCACCCGATGAGTCGACTTCCGCTGCCGCAGCTCACCTTTGACAACGAATTCTTCTGGGTGTCCGGCGCCGACGGCATACTGCGCATCCAGGGTTGCGACGACTGCAAGGCGCTGATCCACCCGCCGCAACCGGTGTGCCGCTACTGCAAGAGCCACAACGTGGCACCCCGCGAGGTGTCCGGCCGCGCGGTGCTCTCGGCGTTCACCGTCAACCACCGGTTCTCCATGCCAGGACTGCCTGCGCCGTATGTGGTCGCGCAGGTGGCCATCGAGGAGGATCCGCGGGTTCGGTTGACCACCAACATCGTTGAATATGACGCGTGCGACCTCGAAATTGGGCGCGTCGTCGAGGTCGTCTTCGAGCAGAACGACGATGTGTGGCTGCCCCTGTTCCGGCCTACCGCGGAGCCCGAGACGGCACCGCTGCCGGAAGACGAGGTCGCGCCACAGGACTTCGGCCGGCACGTCCGGCCCATGCTCACCACCGAGAAGTTCGAAGACCGTTCGGCCATCACCGGTATCGGCGCATCGAAGATGGGCCGGCGGCTGATGGTCAACCCGCTGGCCCTGACCATCGAAGCGGCCGAAGCCGCCATCGCCGATGCCGGGCTGACGCTGGCTGACATCGACGGGCTGTCCACGTATCCGGCCATCGACGCCGTCGGGATGGGCGAAGGCGGCTGCACCGCACTGGAGAACGCCCTGGGCATCCGGCCGACCTGGATCAACGGCGGCATGGACACTTTCGGTCCCGGCGGTTCGGTGATCGCCGCGATGATGGCGGTCGCCACCGGGATGGCCCGGCATGTGCTGTGTTTCCGCACGCTGTGGGAGGCCACCTTCCAGCAGTTGGTGAAGGAGGGCAAGCTCTCTCCGCCGGGTGGCGTGCGCACCACCAGCTTCCAGATGCCGTTCGGCGCCATCTCGGCGGCGCACACCCTGGCGCTCAACGCGCAGCGGCACTTTCACCGCTATGGCACCACGCGCGAGACCTTGGGCTGGATTGCCGTGAACCAGCGCGCCAACGCGGCGCTGAACCCCACCGCCATCTACCGCGATCCGATGACGATGGACGACTACCTGAACGCCCGGATGATCACCACACCGTTCGGTCTGTACGACTGCGATGTCCCGTGCGACGGTGCGGTCGCGGTGATCGTCTCCGCGGTCGACGCAGCCAGGGACCTGCCCAAGAAGCCGGTGCGGATCGAGGCGGTGGGTACCCAGATCATCGAGCGCACCGACTGGGACCAGACCACCCTCACGCACGAACCGCAGGTCCTCGGCCAGGCGGCCCATCTGTGGACCCGAACCTCGTTGCGGCCCAGCGACGTCGATGTCGCTCAGCTGTACGACGGCTTCACCTTCAACTGCCTGTCCTGGCTGGAGGCCCTCGGTTTCTGCGGGATCGGCGAAGCCAAGGACTTCCTGGACGGCGGCAGGGCCATCGCCCGCGACGGCATCATCCCGGTGAACACCCATGGCGGCCAGCTGTCGCACGGCCGCACCCACGGCATGGGACTGATGCACGAGGCGGTCAGCCAGCTCCGCGGCGAAGCCAGCGAGCGCCAGGTCACCGGCGCCAAGGTCGCGGTCGTCAGTAGCGGCGGCCTGACCCCTAGTGGCGTCCTGCTACTGCGGACCGACGACTAGATGAGCACCGCAGAAACACGGCGGCGCGTGGTCATGGTCGACACCGTGCCGATGTCGGCCCTGGTTGCCGGCCCATCCGATGCGTCCGCCGCGATCGTCGCAATCCACGGCGGCGCAACGTCTTCGACGTACTTCGACTGCCCGGGCCACCCCGAGCTGTCGTTGGTGCGGCAGGCCGCTGACGCCGGCTACCTCGCGATCGCTCTGGACCGGCCCGGCTACGGCGCGTCGGCGATGTACCAGGACACCATGGACGATCCAGCGGCGCGGGTCTGCCTTGCGTGGGGTGCGGTGCGCAAGATCGCTCCAGACGCCCCGGTGTTCATCCTGGCGCACTCGCTCGGTTGTGAGTTGGCCCTACGGATGGCGTTGGATCGCGATGTCCGCGGGCTGTCACTCGCCGGCACCGGTTTGACCTTTCAGCCTGCCGCGCAGGACATCCTGAGTCAGGCGACGTTGACCCGCCGACCGGCAGGGCTGCGTGAATTACTTTGGGAGCCAACCGAGTGCTACCCGCCCGAAGTGCTGACCGGAGCGCTGGCCGCGCCGGGCGTCGCGTACGAGGGCAAGATCACCGCCAATTGGCCCGGTCTAGATTTTCCGGAGCTCGCCGCGGGCATCGATGTGCCGGTGCAATTCAGTGCCGCCCAGCACGAAGCAGTGTGGGACTCATCCCCCGCCGCACTGGCTGCCATCGCGGCCCTGTTCACCGCGGCACCTCAGGTGACGACCAACGAAATCGCCGACAGCGGACACAACCTCAGCGCCGGGCTGGCCGCCGGTGACTATCACCGGTCGGTACTGGACTTCGCGAATGAGTGTATGGACACCGAAAACGAAAGGGAGGCGGGCTGATGAGCGCTTGCGCGAAGAGGAGAAAGCAGCGATGAGCGCTTGCGCGAAGAGGAGAGGGCAGCGATGAGCGCTTGCGCGAAGAGGAGAGGGCAGCGATGAGCGCTTGCGCGAAGAGGAGAACGCACTGATGCGCGTCGGTTTCATCGGGCTGGGCAGCCAGGGCGGGCCGATGGCGCGCCGCATCGTCGAGGGCGGCTTCCAGACCACACTGTGGGCACGACGTCCCGAATCCCTTGCACCGTATGCCGATACCGCAGCCAAGACCGCGGCGACCCCGGCCGAGATGGCAGCCGATTGCGACCTGGTGTGCCTGTGCGTGGTCGGCGACGACGATGTGCGCCAGGTGCTACAGGGCGACACCGGCGTCCTGGCCGGACTGGCGCCCGGTGGCATCATCGCCATCCATTCCACCATCCACCCGGACACCTGCCGCGAGGTCGCCGAACTCGCGGCAGCAAAAGGAATTTCGGTGCTCGACGCCCCGGTGTCCGGTGGTTCTCCGGCGGTCGAGGCCGGCACCCTGTTGGTGATGGTCGGCGGCGATGAGGAGGTCATCGAGAAAGCCCGGCCGGTATTTGCGACCTATGCCAATCCGATCGTGCACCTCGGTCCGCTCGGCAGCGGTCAGGTCGCCAAGATCCTCAACAACCTGATGTTCAGCGCCAATCTGGGTGCGGCGATGAGCACGCTGGAACTCGGCGAGGCTCTAGGGGTGCCACGTGATCGCCTGTGCCAGGTACTCACGCAGGGTTCAGCCAACAGCAGGGCGCTGGGCAGCATCGCGATGTTCGGCGGCACGCTGGACACCCTGGCACCGATCGCCGGCGCCCTGCTGCAGAAGGACTGCCGGCACGCCGAGACCCTCGCGAAGACCGATTCGGTGGACATCTCCACCGGCACCATTCCGGGCGCGGTTTTCAGCGCCGCCGATGCCGCCCTGACACTGATGGACCACCCACGCTGATGAAGGTGGGCTTCGTCGGGGCCGGGCGGATGGGGGCGCCGATGGTGCGCCGCCTGGTCGCGGCCGGCCACCAGGTTCGTGTACTCGGCCGCACCGATGAAAAGTGTTCGGCTGTTGCCGAATTAGGCGCCGAGCCGGTGACTGATCTGGCCGAAGTCGCCGCCGATGCCGAGGCTGTCGTCGTCTGTGTCTTCACCGACGATCAGGTCCAAGCAGTAGGCCGGGACCTGCCCGCCCTCATGGCACCCGGTGGTGTGCTGATCCTGCACACCACCGGTAGCCCGCATACGGCCGTGACGATTTCCCGACAGGCGCCGCACATCGAGGTTGTCGACGCGCCGGTCAGCGGTGGCCCGCACGATATCGCGGCTGGTCAGGTCACCTTGTTCGTCGGCGGTTCGGCAGCTGCGGTCGACCAGGCCCGGCCGACGCTGGACGCGTACGGCGACCCCGTACTGCACGTCGGACCGCTCGGCTCCGGCCAGACCGTCAAGCTGATCAACAACGCTCTGTTCGCCGCCCAGATCGGACTGGTCGCCGAAGGCGCCAGAATTGGCAAATCTCTCGGCGTCGCCGAACCGGACCTGTTGGCCGCACTGGGGCACGGCAGTTCGGCAAGCAAGGTGCTGGGCATGGTGGCACGGGTCGGATCCGCCGATGGTTTCATCGCCGCGGTCGGCGAGTTCGTCGGCAAAGATGTGGCGGTGGTCCGTGACACCGCGGCCGGCCTCGGTACCGACCTCGGCATGTTGGACGCTCTACTGAGCCGGGTCACCGGAACCGCATCTGGGTGAGAAACCGGTTACCACAGCGCCCGTTTCGACCTTGCGGCGGCCGCTCGCACGGCATACTGTTTGCGTTACAATTTCACGCATTTTCGTAATATTTCCAGCGCCCACCAGCCACCCACCGGGGCGCGGAGGAGGACACCGTGACAAAGGCGGACCTGGTATTCGATCCGTACTCCGAGGACTACTTCAACAACCCGTTCGACGTCTATACCCGAATGCGTGACGAAGCACCCGTCTACTACAGCGCGGAGCACGACTTCTACGCCCTCACCCGGCACGCAGACGTAGCCGCCGCGCTCAAGGATCACGACACCTACTCGTCGTCCCGCGGTTGCGACCTAGCCATGGTGAAGTCGTCCGAGCCGCCGCAGAAGTCCATCATCTTCATGGACCCGCCGGACCACCGGCACATGCGCAGCCTGCTCAACAAGGCGTTCACCCCGCGGGCCATCGAATCGCAGCGGCTGACCGTCATCGAAGTGGTCGACGAATACCTGAGCAGGATCACCTCCGATGAGTTCGACGTCGTCCAGGACTTCTCGGGCCCCTTCCCGGTCGAGGTCATCACCCGGATGGCAGGCGTCGATCCGGAGTACCGCCAGCAGGTACGGCACTGGATCGACGACTCACTGCACCGCGAGCCCGGCCAGATCGGCATTACCGAGGCCGGCATGAAGGCGACCATCGATACCGCGGTCTATTACCTGCAACTGATCGGCGAACGCCGGGAGAACCCGCAGGACGACATGATCAGCCGTCTGATCGCCGCCGAGATCGAGCGGGAGGGCGGCGAGATGAGCAAGCTCGACGACCTCGAAATCGCCGGATTCGCAACACTATTGGGCGGCGCCGGCGCCGAGACGGTGACCAAGCTCGTGGGCACTGCGGTGGTGCTGTTCGCCCGCCACCCCGAGCAGTGGCAGAAACTGCTGGACGACCGCGCCAAGATTCCGGCGGCCGTCGAGGAACTGCTCCGGTTCGAGGGGCCGGTGCAGTACAACGTGCGGTACACCCTGCGCGAAGCCAACCTGCACGACACCACCATTCCCGCCGGGAAGCCCGTGTTCCTGATCAGTGCGGCGGCCAACCGAGATCCCCGCGCCTTCACCGACGCTCACGATTTCGACATCGACCGCAACCGCACCGAATCGCAGAACCTCGGCCTGGGCTACGGCATTCACAGCTGCCTGGGCGCCGCACTGGCCAGGATGGAAAGCGCCATCGCTCTGGAGAAATTGCTCGACTTCATGCCACGGTACGAGGTCGATTTCGACCGCCTGCAGCGCGTTCATATGCAGAATGTCGCGGGATACTCCAACGTCCCGGTGCGGATTCTCAAATGAGCGGCAAGATCGTCGTCGACTTCGGCCTGTGCGAGAGCAATGCCATCTGCATGGGCCTGGCCCCTGACGTGTTTCAGGTGGACGAGCAGGACTTCCTGAATCTGCTCACCGATGAGGTGACACCAGAGAACGAACACGCAGTGCGCGAAGCCGTGCGCCAGTGCCCGCGGCAAGCCATCTCCATAGAGGAGTAGCGCGGTTCGCCGTCGCGCGTTACTGCAGTGCCACGCCGAGCTCGGCGGCGAAGGCTTTGATCATGTGCTGCACGGCAATCTCGTTGCGGCCGATGATCATGTGGTCGTGTTGTCCGCGTCGAACACCTTCCCCGCATTGGGGCAGCATCGCAAAGTCTTCGTCGCGGACCGCGGCGTGCACCGCTTCGAACACGGCGTCATAACCGGCCACCATGTCGTCGCTGGTGGCGGGCACACGGGCCATCCAGCTGTGCCGAACGGCGCAGCGCGTGGGCTCGCCGGCCGGCAGGATGTCGATGATCTCGACACCGACCGGGCTGTTGGCCAGGATCAGGTTGGGGTAGATCCAATAGATCACGCCCATGTTCTGGTGCGGATCCCATGAGCCGGACTCATCGTCGGCCAGGTTGGTGATCCAGGAGAACGGAAAGCCGATGCGGTGGTGCTTGCCGTATTCGTCATAAACGCCGGTGTTTGGCACGGTGTTTTGTCCAATGACGCTCTGGCCGTGCACAAATGGGAAGTGATAGCCCTCGGCGAACGCTTCCAGCGCTCCCTTCCACGACACGTCGGACTGGAATTCCTTCTGGTCGTGGTATCCGTAGCCGGCGTAGTTCATGAGCTCCAACTCCGGCCCGACCGTGCCCAGGTGCGCGTCCACGTCGATGGCGGCGCCCGCGGTCAGCACCGCCCAGATGAAGCCGTGGCGTTCCTGGCTGGGCAGTTCGACGAGCCCGTAATCGACTTTGTCCATCGAATCGAAGCCGGCCGCCCCCGGCACCACGAACAACTCGCCGGTGTTCTTGTAACTCCAGGCGTGGTAAGGACATACGAACCGGGAGGCGTTGCCCGACCCACAGGCCGGCATCGCACCGCGGTGGCGGCAGTAGTTCAAGAACACGTGGCTGATGCCGTCGCGATCGCGGGTGACCAACAGCGAATCGCCAAGAACTGAACGTACGACGTAATCGTTGACGTTCGGTACTTGCGCCGACGGAACAATCGCCAAGGGCACCTGCCGCAGGATCTGCGATTCCTCGACCTCGGTGATCTTGGGGTCGCGGTAGTAATGCAGTGGCACCCGCAACTCGCGATCGGCCATGTCGGTGCTCTTGTCCAGAACCAGTCGCAACGCGCGGCGGGTGAGTTCCGGGTCCTGATTGTTCACGTGTGGGCTGATCACAGATGTCATGGCGATGACCTTCTCCGGGGGGGCTGACGAGGCGGTGTTCATTTCAGAGAATACAATCAACAGCCTTTGTATTGTCAAGAGATTGTTGAGCTCGGCCACGGACTGCGGCACTGTCGGGCGTGATGGTGCGATACTTGTGGCCTATGCGCAGGCACGGCTGGAAGGGCGATTTGCCCACCGACGACACCGCCGCTGCCGCGCGAATCGTCTCGGCAGCCCGCGAGGCCATCGACGCTCACGGCACAGTGAGCGTGTCGCAGGTAGCACAGGCCCTCGGAGTCACCCGGCCGACGGTCTATCGGTACTTCCCGACACTGGAATCACTGCTTCAGGCCACCGCCATGTCCGCGACCAGCGGTTTTCTCAACCACCTCGCCGAACATCTGCGGCACATCACGGACCCGACCGAAGCGGTGGTCGAAGGAATCGCCTACACCCTTGAGCAGCTTCCCCAGGACCGCTACCTGAACCTGGTGCTCCAACCTGGAAAAGGGAGCGCCTACGCGGCCGGCGTCACCTCCGACGTATCGATAGCCTTCGGCCGCTCGATACTCGAACGCAACAACGTCGATTGGGCCGCAGCAGGATTCACCGACGAGTCCCTCAACGAACTGGTCGAATTCATGCTCCGCATCCTGTTGTCTTTTGTCGTCGATCCCGGCGGACCCACCCGCCACGACGACGAACTTCGCGGGTACCTGTACCGCTGGGTTTCTCCCGCAGTAGAAGCACGAAACAGCAGCCATCGCATCGGTCATCCACAAACCGCGAACCCGCCAAAGAGTTCGAAGCAGTAAAACGGTGTATACTCGAACATATGTTCGATGCACCGGGTTCGTTTGTCGGGGTTGATGATTCAGCCCTCGTCAACACGATCACCGCGTGCGCACGCGCCGAAGCGCAGGCCGCAGCGGCCCGGTTGGCCGCGATCGCCGAACTGACCGCCCGCCGCATCGACGATCAAGGCGAACGCGAACGCTGGGCGTGTGACGGGTGGGACGCCGCGGCCGCAGAAGTCGGAGCCGCGTTGACCATCGGGCGCCACGCCGCCTCGAAGCAGATGAGCATTGCGACCGCGCTGCGCGACCGGCTACCCAAGGTAGCGGCGACCTTCGCCGCCGGAGCAGTGTCCGCGGCAATGATCGCGACCGTCACCTGGCGCACCCGACTGGTGACCGACCCCGACGTGCTCGCCGTGTTGGACACCGCGCTGGCCGCGGCCATGGGCGAATGGGGCCCGCTATCGGAGAACATGATTATCCAGAAGATCGACGGCTGGGTCGCCAAGTTCGATCCGGCCGCGGTGATCCAGTCCCGGGCGGCGGCCCGTTCCCGCACCGTGCAGTTCGGTAAACCTGACGACCAGACCGGCACGGTGTCGATCTGGGGTGCCCTGTTGGCGACCGATGCCGAACTGTTGGATCAGGTGCTGACCGAGTTGGCTCGGCAGGTGTGCGAGGACGATCCACGGGCCGTCGGGCAACGGCGTGCAGATGCGTTGGGTGTGTTGGCGGCCCGCGGGGATCGGCTGGCCTGCCAATGCGGCTCGCCCCTGTGCCTCGCAGCCGGGGCCGACGCGCGGGCGAGCGCAGTCGTCATCCACGTGCTCACCGATGCGCTGCCCGCGCCGCTGGCCGATCCACTGCTCAGCGGTCAGGCGGCTGCGCCCCTGACGCCGGTGGCCGACGCGCGGGCGGGCGAAGAGCCGACCACGACGGCGACACCAGTGAATACCCCGAGTCCGGCGCCGACCCCGGTCGGATACGTCGTCGGTGGCCCCGTCGTGCCGCCGGCACTGTTGGCCGACTTGGCGGCCCGCGGCGCGAGAGTTCACTCGATAACCTCAGCTGCCGAGCTCGATGGCGTACCACGGTACCGGCCATCCACTGCAATCGATGAATTCGTCCGCATGCGGGCCATGACCTGCATGTTCCCCGGCTGCGATCAGCCCGCAGTGTCGTGCGACGTGGACCACACGATTCCCTGGCCGGCCGGCCCCACCCACCCCGGCAACCTCAGCCCCAAATGTCGAAAACACCACCTACTCAAGACCTTCTACGGCGGGCCCACCGGGTGGCAGGACCGCCAACTACCCGATGGCAGTATCGCGTGGGCCGCACCCACCGGGCACACCTACACCAGCGTGCCGGGCAGCCGAATCCTGTTCCCCGACAAGATCATCGACACACCGCTGCCGCCAACGCCGCGATCGACGGTGCCCGATCTCGACGCCCCGCAGACACCGAGCCGCGGCGTCATGATGCCCATCCGCCGACGCACCCGCAACCAGGACCGCGCCGCCCGCATCGCTCACGAACGCCAACTGAACCAAGCCGACCTCGACCGACCGATCCAAAAACTCGACTCCACAACGCAACTCAGCACTCACACCAACTGGGACGACATCCTCACCAGGCAACATCCACCCGATGACCGCGACCCACCACCATTCTGAATCGCCCAGCGGCCCGCTAACGCCCCCTCAACAGTCGGCGGGCGGCAGCGTCCAGCCCAAAACCGAGCGCACCGATCACCAGGATCACGGCCGCCACCTGGTCGTAGGCCAGCTGATCGCGGGCATTGAGCACCTGGTAGCCCAGACCCGAACGCACACCGAGCATTTCCGCTGGCACCAGCACCACCCACGCGATGCCCAGCGCGACCCGCACGCCGGTTTGCACCTGCCCGCGGATGGCCGGTAGTACCACCGCGGTCACCAGCTCGAACCGGCTGGCGTGAAAGGACCGGGCAACATCGAGGTACCCCGGGTCGACAGCCCGCACCCCGGCCGCGGTGTTGATCAGCACCGGCCACACCGCCGCCACCGCGATCAGGAAGATCACCGGCTGGTTGCCGATACCGAACACCGCAACCGCGATCGGGGCCCAGGACAGCGGCGAGATCATCCGGACGAACTGGATGACGGGCGCAGTCGCACGTTCGGCCGTCGAACTGAGCCCGACCAACAGCCCCGCCGGAATGCCGATCACGACGGCGATCAGCAGCCCGATCACTAACCGCCACAGGCTGATTCCGGTATCGGGCAGCAGTACACCACGGGAGAACAGATCGATCAGGGCCGGACCCACCCGTGGCGGGGCGGTCTGCCGCAGCAGCGAATGCGGGGCGCACAACGCTGTGGTGAACACCCACCACAAT
>JARLGS010001007.1 GCA_031292695.1 Mycobacterium sp.
ATCAAACGCAAAATGCCCAAATGGCACGTAAAACGCGCGCACCACGCGCACTGGCCCCAACCTCAGCACTCAACCAACATCACCGTTCGCCCACCGAAACTAAACGGTAGTGGAACTAGCCCCCGAGATTCAGTCTCACACTGTTCAGTATCGCTGTTTCGCGCATGGTGGCCGGGTCACTGATCGCGTGGCTCTTGGATTCTGATCCGGCATTGCGCTGGCAAGTTGAGCGTGATCTTGTGGGCGAACCGCCCGTGGTCTGGGAAGCAACGCGGGCACGCACCGCGACCGAAGGCTTCGGCGCGCGCTTACTCGCGCACCAGGACTCGGACGGCCAATGGGCCGGCGGCGCGTTCTTCCCTGCAGACTTCGACTTTGACGGTCCCGAGGCTGCAGAAGGTGCCGGTCAGCCCTGGACGGCCACGACGTGGACACTCAATTCGCTGCGGGAGTGGGGCGTTGACGCCATTATCCTGCGCGAGCGCCGCACGGTCGAGCTTCTCGCCGAGAACAGCCGCTGGGAGTACGAGGACCTTCCCTACTGGAGTGGCGAAGTTGATTGCTGCATCAACGCGTGGACGGTCGCCAACGGTGTGTGGCTCGGCACGGACATCACCGGCATCGTTGACTGGTTTCTCAAGCATCGATTGTCCGATGGCGGCTGGAACTGCGACTGGGTCGAGGGCTCGACGCGATCGTCATTCCACTCGACGCTTAACTCGCTGAAGGGCTTGCTTGCCTACGACGTGGCGACTGGAGGCACCGACGAAACCCGCGCCGCCCGGCGCTCCGGACAGGACTATCTGTTGCAGCGCGGACTTTTTCGCCGACTGTCGAGCGGCGAACCGGTGGGACCATGGATCGACCAGTTCGCCTATCCGTTCCGCTGGGCCTACAACGTGCTCAATGCAGCTGACTACTTCCGGCACGCTTCATTGATCGACGGCGCCGGGCCAGATCCGCGCATGGCTGACGCCATCGAGCTCATTCGTGCCGCCCGGCAGCCGAACGGCACGTGGCTGCAAGGCGATCGACATCCCGGGCGTGTGTGGTTTGAGGTCGACGCACCCGAGGGACAGCCATCGAAGTGGCTGACGCTGTTCGGGATTCGAGTGCTGGCATGGTGGCACTCCCAGGCTCCTCAGACGACATAAACCCGGTAGGGTTACCAGTAGACTACGCCGTGTTCATCAGATGAATCATCCCTAGTCAAGTCAACCACTCGCCGCCCGTTGGTCATCGATCACCGAAATAGGCTAGTAGAACCTGATTTTCAGGCAGTCGACATCCCCGCGCAGGCCTCGTCGCCGAAATGCTCGGCTACAGTGACAGAGTCACGCAAAACACATCGCCTACTTGGGCCAGATACGTTCACAGATAATCGAATTTCTCTCAGCGACAGGCATTGAGTCTGCAGAACCCTCAGTCCGTCGCCGACGCCACGTGGTTTTAGGGGATGACACAACCACAGGCGTTTATCTGACGACCCCTGGTACGAGGCGTCGGTCGCTGGACTTCGAACGGCGTTGGGGCAGGAGGAGTTCGACACTGCCTGGGCTGAGGGCGCCGCGTTGACGATCGACGAGACCATCGCTAGGAGACTGTGCGGCGGAGCGTAGCTGACGGATAACGAGTGTTATCCACTCCCACAGTTGACTGCTCCCCCGCGATCTCCATGAGATCGAAAGCGACGAATATGCGGAAATCGAATACGCGCGGTTACCGGTAAATCTCGCCGCTTATCATCCCCTAATCGAGACGTCGACTGACAATACGGCGGGTTATCCGTAAACGTCGCCGTTTGCACTGCTGCTCAACGGGTTTCATTCATCGAGCAAGGCCGAGGAATACCATCATTGCCCGCTCGATCTCAACGAGTTGCTCCGCTGTCAGTCGGCCAACCCGGGTATGCACGTTCGACCTTCTGACCGTCGTGAGCTTGTCGATCATCACGTCACTATCGTGGTCGAGTCCCGAAAGTCGCCCATTTCCACCGCCTATGCGGATGCGCATCAGCGGAGCATCCAACAGCGTGCTGGTCATCGGAGCTACAGTGACCGAACTTGTGGCATCAAAGAGGTCATCCTGAACGATCACCGCCGGACGCGGCTTCGTCGCGTAAACACCTCCGGCCACGGTCCAAATTTCCCCTCGATTCACTCCTCGTCCCACCGGGTCGAGATCGCCTCAATGAAGTCTTGGTCGTCGTTGTGTTCGTCCGCTCCTGCGACCAGCGAGGCCTGGCTGTGGGCCTCGGCCGCGAAGGTCTCGCTCCGCACGTCAGGCACCCAGACCTGCAGTGGCCGCAGGCCACGCTCACGCATCCGCCGCCGGTACTCACCGACTCTTTCCCGCACCGCCATAGAGCTATGTTACATGTAACGCTGAGTTTAGGCTGCTGGCTCGCCAGACAAGCGCGCCAGCAAACGATCGTGCCTCGAATTCTCGCAAGGACGTCCGAGTGCATCGTGACCGCTGGCAACTCGAACAACTGATCTGAATCGGGCCACCCAAGTTAGGTGACACCCCTCCAGCCGCTCGGGTGTCCTTTGTCACAAGGCGACTTTGGCGACCGTTACTGACTAGTAACCCACGGAATCAGCGCTTACGTTACCGTCGGCCACCAGCCGAGGAAGTGACGTTGTGGTCAGCCGTCAGCCATGCGGACGACCATTGGGCGGAGAGTGACACGTGAGTGAGATTTCGTTTGTCGAGTTGCACGGCGACCGTGTGGCGTACCGGGATGTTGGAGCCGGCGAGACGCTGCTGCTGATTCACGGCATGGCGGGTAGCTCAGCGACCTGGCGCGGGGTCATTCCGGCGCTGTCGACGAAATACCGGCTGATCGCACCAGACCTCCTCGGCCACGGTCAATCCGCCAAACCGCGCGGCGACTACTCGTTAGGCTCCTTCGCAGCCTGGCTGCGGGATCTGCTCGACGAACTCGGGATCACCCGGGTCACGGTGGTGGGTCAATCCCTCGGCGGCGGCGTGGCGATGCAGTTCGTCTACCAACACCGCGGTTACTGCGAACGCCTCGTGCTGATCAGCAGCGGCGGTCTGGGACCCGATGTGAACTGGATCCTGAAGACGCTCTCGATGCCCGGTGCCGACCTCGTGCTGCCTATGGTGACACCGCAACCCGTGATCAAGGTTGGCGCGAAAGTTGGCTCCTGGCTCACCTCCGCCGGGATCCACGCGCCCCGGGCCGTCGAGATGTGGAGTGCGTATGCGTCGTTGTCGGACAAGCAGACCCGGCAAGCGTTCCTGCGGACGCTCCGCTCGGTGGTGGACTACCGGGGCCAAGCGGTCAGTGCACTCAACAAGTTGCATATGAGTTCCGGATTGCCGGTATTGCTGATCTGGGGTGAGCGCGACGAAATCATCCCGGTGGCCCATGCCTATGCCGCTCACGAGGCCCTGCCCGGCAGCCGGCTCGAAGTACTCCCCGGCATCGGGCACTTCGCGCAAGTCGAGGACCCGACCGCGGTGGCGGAAATAATCGACGACTTCATAACCACCACCGCGCCTGCTGATCAACCGAATCCCACACTCTAGTCACGATTGCGGTCGAACTGAGGTTCTCATTTCAGGGGCCGAAAATCGGTGCCAGACCGTGCCGCGAGCTCGATGGAGGTCCCAGGCATTGCGCTATTCGCGATACTCGGTTCTCGCTCGGTGCGCCGCAGAGACGGGGCCGGGTGATCTCGGCGGCCGGGTCGGGCCTCACATTCGCTTCACGTCCAACCATGCGTGGCGTGTGGGCTCGATGACCAGGTCGTTGGCATGGTTCATGACGTTCTCGGCCCACAGCCCGATGCCGGCCACTCCCAATTGCGGCCACCAGTTCGCGGCCACATGCGATACCTGTCGAACAGGAATTCCGCTGGCTACCGCCGCGAAGTGCAGCCAGACATCGTCCGCATTCGGACACACCGCGACAAAGGCGTCACCACGACGCCGCAGCACCGACAACAGTTCCGGCGGATAAGCGACACCGGACACACCAGTTGCGAACACCCGATCGGAGGGTTCGCTGGTCGTACACATAGGCCACTTCGAGTAGGGTCCGTCGGAGCGAATCCGCGCACGATAGGCGGTGACCTCGCCATCGCGATGCGCAGCCACCAGCCTCGACAGCCAATTCCGCGGATAATAGACGTCGTCATCGGCAGTGACCAGCGTCCGCGTCGGTTCCCTCGCCATGACGTAGGGAAAGTACTTGCCGTGGGGGCCGAAGTCCCTGCAATGGTTGATCTCCAGGCCACGCCGCACCAGGCGCCGCAGTGTGCGGGGCGGTCTCTTGACCGCGGATTCGTCGGCCAACCAGAGGATCACGCGCCGAGGCCGTTCGACACCGCACCCGATCGCTTCGATCGTTTTCCACACCGTGCGAACCCGCACTCCGTGACTTGTCAGCGAAACATCTACGTCGCAGGTGCCAACGACGGGTCGTCGGGAACGAAGGTTGATAGCGCGAAGCCACCAACCGTATCCCGTGAGCTGGAACGGCAAGAGGATCCATCTGAGCGGTCCGCCCGGAAAAACACCGTCATTCGTCACGTTCGGCATCCCATGCCAACCTCCCGCGCTTACTGTGCCAGAACTGTCGACCCAGTGCCGGGCGCAAGCACCACCACGTCGGCGAGAAGAGGCTTCCCGAAGCGGCCGCCACGGCGCGCGCCGATCTCACCCTCGATCCACTGATGAGCTGGGCTATTGGGCTCGAGGTCGACTTCGGCGGTGTTGCAGACGTCAAGCGACGCCTGCATCACTAATATAGACAGCGTGAACTACGTAGTTTAATCTACGTATATGGCTGCAATCAGTGCCTCGTCGACCGCCGCGGCGACGAACTTACGAGTCCTGTTCAGCAGGCTGCGCACCCGGCTCCGGGAAGTAGACGACGCACTGGACCTGACGCCCTCACAAACCTCGGTGCTCATCCGGCTGTACAAAGACGGCCCGGCATCTACCAGCGAACTCGCCGGCGCGGAACGCGTACGGTCCCAGTCGATGACGGCCACTCTTGCAGGCCTCGATCGACTCGGTTATCTCGAACGATCACCAGATCCCGAGGACGGCCGACGCCAAGTGATCACGTTGACGCAGACGGGACGCGTGCGAGCCGCGCGCGGGCGCCAGGCCCGCCAGGAGTGGCTGGCCGCAACCATGCAAGACCGGTACACCGAAGCCGAACGTCGAACAATCAACGAAGCACTGACGTTGTTGGAACGGATCACCGATTAACGAAAGGTTATGAGGAAGAATGAAATTCGGCATCCACTACATCGATTTCCTGCCCGGGCAGCCCAAGGACCTGGCGCCGACACTGGCCGCAACCGTGCAAGCCGCCGAGGAGTGTGGCATCGATATGTTTACGTTGGCCGACCACTTCTTTCAGATGGAAGCCGTCGGTAGCGCCACGGATCCGTTTCTCGAGGGGTACACCTCGATGGGATACCTCGCAGCCCTGACCGAGCGCATAACACTGGCGATGATGGTAACCGGCGTTACCTACCGCTACCCCGGCGTGCTGGCCAAAACGGTGACCACACTTGATGTATTGTCCTGCGGCCGTTCGATGTTCGGTATCGGTGCGGCTTGGTACGACCGAGAGCACCACGCGCTGGGTGTTCCGTACCCGCCCATCGGCGATCGGTTCGAGATGCTCGAAGAAACACTGCAAATCTGCCTGCAGATGTGGAGCGAAAACGACGGCGCATATCAGGGCAAGCACTACCAGCTCGCCGAGACAATCTGCCAACCCCAGCCCGTCCGGCGTCCCCCTATCCTCATCGGAGGCAGTGGTGAGAAAAAGACGCTGCGCCTGGTGGCGCAGTATGCCGACGTCTGGAATGGAACCGCCTCGCTCGATGCGTTGCCGCACAAACTCGACGTGCTTCGTCGGCACTGCGACGGTGTCGGGCGGGACTTCTCCGACATCCGGCTCACGGCAGGGAACTTCGATGATCCGTTCGCCGATGTCGACGAGTACTTGCGCATGGTGGACCGGTACGCCGCGGTGGGCATCGACACCATCAACACCGGGCCCCGGCCGGGCAACCCCGACCCCGCAGGCTGGGTCAGGCGACTCGGCGACGAGGTGCTCCCCCGACTGGCGACCTAGCCTGCCGGTCATGGCGCTGCTCACCAAATGAGCGGAATACCGTGGCAGCATTCGTTTTGACGGACAGAAGCTGGTCGCTGACCACGAATCCGGAATAAACTCGCACGCAGTCAACTTGGCCCAAGAGTCGCCTTTTCCCGACTCAGGAGCATCCATGACTCGTCCCGTTCGTGTCGCCGTGCAGATCCAGCCCGGCGGTACACCCGACTACCGCACGTGGCGCGACGCCGTCCTGGCCGCCGATGACCTCGGCGCTGACGTGATCTTTGGTTACGACCACTTCCACCGCCCGGCGATGGAAGCCATCGTCGACGGCAAGCCCGTCCTGTCCGACGAGCAGCCCGACGTCGCCAACTTCGAGGGTTGGACCGCGCTCGCGTCGTGGGGCGAGATCACCTCCCACGCCGAGATCGGGCTCCTCGTCACCGGCGTCGGCTACCGCAATGCGGACCTGCTCGCTGACATGGCGCGCACCGTCGACCACATCAGCGGCGGCCGGCTCATCCTCGGCCTGGGCGCGGGATGGTACGAAAAGGACTACACCACATACGGTTACGACTTCGGCACCTTCGGCTCCCGCTTCGATCTGTTCGACAACAGTTTGATCCGCATCGAGAAGCGGCTCGCTGCACTGATTCCGCCGCCCGTGCGTAGGCTACCGATCCTCATCGGCGGCACGGGGCCCAAGCGCTCGCTGCCCGCCGTTGCCCGGCACGCCGACATCTGGCACGCGTTCCAGGACCTCGACGCCTTCCGCAGGTCCAGCGACCGCGTCGATGAGCTGGCAGCAACGTTCGGCCGCAGCGGCGCCGATATCGAGCGCTCGACGCTCTGGGAGAGCGCCGACAGCGCCGATGCCTTCCGCGAGGCAGGAGTCACTTTGTTCCAGATCGAACTCACCGCCGACGACGGTTACGACCTCACGTCTCTCAAGCAGGTGCTCACATGGCGGGACAACGGGTGACCACGATCAAGCCGGTGGAGTGAGAGACTGCCACCGCCCCGCCGCCGACCTGCTCGCTAGGCTTCACCCGACCTGAAAAGCGTAGGGGGTGTGGTGGGCTGCCGGTCAGTCGGCGGCCCACTTCGTGGCCTGCTCAAGTTCATCGAGGCCGAACATACGTAACTCGCCGGGCACCATCCAGGCGAAGGCGTGCATCGTGTGGGCGACCCAGTCCTTGTCGGACACGACGGCAATCCGCTTGAACTCCGAATGATGCTTCATCAAGGTACCGAAGCCCAGCTTCAGGTCCTCGACCACGCCACCGGGGCTGATGCCTTGGTAATCCGGCGCGATGACTTCCACGATTCTGATCTCGCCAGTCTTGACGACGTCCTCCATGGTCGTCTTGAACTCGCGCAGGTCGTCACCGTGCAGACGCCCCGACACCCGGATGCCGGTCACTCCCTGTGGCATGTCTGACAGTACCTCGATCATCGCTTCTCCTTCGTCGTTTGGGCAGGTTCGCGAGAAGTTCCGTTGCCCTACAATACTTTTGCGGCGTTATCGTGCAGCCCATTCTGCAGCCGATACCGACGTTACTCACCCTGGCGGGCGGCCAATAGGGACCTTCGACAGGACTTCGACTCTGATCTGCGGGGCCCGCTGCGGGAATTGTTTGTCCGCCGAGTGAAGTGACGATGCTGGATTCGCCGGCCGGGGGTCCGTTGGTGCCTAGATGGGTCCGAGGGGGGCGATCCATCGCAGGTGGGTGCCTCCGCCGGTGGGGGTGCTGATGTCGCAAGTGCCGCCTGCCAATTCGGCGCGCCGCGCCAGGTTGGCCAAACCGCTGCGGCGGGCGTTGGTGGGATCGATGCCGCAGCCGTCGTCGGTGACATCGATACTCAGCTCGTCGGCGACCTCGATCTGCACGGTGAGGTGCTCGGCGCCCGAGTGGCGCACGGCATTGCTGACCGCCTCAATCAGGACGGGTGTGGCCTGTTCGGCGAGGTCCTCGCCGACGACGCTCAATGGTCCACGCAGACGCACCGTGGTCTCGATGGCGCGGTCTTGGGTGAGCTCGGCGATGATGTTCTGGACCTGCTGGCGAAAGGTTTGCGTGTCGGCGGGAGACTGTAGGGCGAAGATCGTGCCGCGAATCTCCTCGATGGTGCCCTGCAGGTCATCGACGGTCAGGTTCAGTCGTCTGGTGACCTCCGGGGAGCGGGATCGGGCGATGGTGCCCTGCAGATCCATGCCCGCGGCGAACAGTCGCTGAATGACGCGGTCATGCAGGTCGTGGGCGATGCGCTCGCGATCGGCGATGATCGTCAACTCACGGGCCTGTGCACGACTGGAGGCCAAGTTCAGGGCCACCGCGGCATGATCAGCGAAGTCGCTCAGCAGATCGAGATGGCTTGTGTCGAAGGGTGTTTGGCTCTCGTTGCGCGCCACGACCAGCACACCGAGCACGCACTGCTGGGCGCGCAGCGGCATCACGATCGCCGCTCGCTGTCCGACGTCGGTGAACGCCTCAATGGGGTGCAGAAACGCCTCGGTGATCAATGGCACTCCCGAGCGGAACACCCCACCGATCGTCGACCCGTCCACCGGCACCTCCCGGCCCGCCACCTCATCAGCCCACAGTCCCACCGCCGTCGACACCACCAATGTGTCGACCTGATCTGCGGGCAGGTCGACGTCGCTGGGAACGAGCACGATGGCCTGCTCGGACCCGGTCAGCGCGCAAGCGCGTTCAGCGATCAACCGCAAGGGCGCCACCACCGGATCGGCATCGGCCAGCGCCGATGTCATGGCGCGACTGGCCTTCATCCACGTCGCCGTGGCACGTTCCCGGTCGAATAAGCGGGCATTGTCGATGGCGACCGCCGCCGCCGACGCCAACGCGCGCGCGACGACTTCGTCGGCCTCGGTGAACACCGGCCGCGTCGTCGGCTCAGTCAAATACAGGCTGCCGAACATGGTCTGCCGGATCGTGATCGGCACCCCGAGCAGTGCACCCATGGGTGGATGATGTTCGGGAAATCCGACAGCCGCCGGGTGCGCGCTCAAATCGTCGAGCCGCAAGGGCTGAGGTTCGTCGAGCAGAACACCGAGGACGCCTTTGCCGACCGGCAGATGGCCGATCCGGGCCACGGTCGCCTCGTCCAGGCCGGAGTGCAGAAACGAAATCAGGGTGCCGTCGGGCCCCAGCACACCCAGCGCGCCGTAACGGGCCCCGGTCAGTTCCATGGCCGCGGTCACGATGCGGTGCAGGGTCCCATCCATGTCCAGATCAGAGGCCAGACCGACGATGACCCGAAGCAGTCGCCCCATCTGGTCGCGGGCACCCGGCAACTCGTCGAGCTGGGTCTGAATGCTGCCTATCACGGCACGATGCCCCAATTCTCCCGAATGCTGAATCGTCATTGCGAATGTCCACGACGAGGCTTTCCGCCTCCGGGGTCTCGGGAGATGACTCAACGCTACGCCCAATCAAGGTTTCCGGCGGAAACCTTGATTAGCTAAAGGCGTTTCGTTACCCCTGGGGCGGGAGGTGTTCGTCGCGGTTGGTGATGAACAAAGTGTGTGAGACTGCAGGCATGTGTTTCTCGGCGACGGCTGACCTGGTGGTCGGCGTTGCGCTGCTGCCCGTAGCCGCACTGGCGCTGCGGGAAGTGAAACACTGGCGCGAGGTGCCGTTCGCGTTGTTGCCGACGGTATTTGCGGTGCACCAGTTCATCGAGGCCGCCATCTGGGCGGGCCAGGGCGGCAACGTGTCAGCCGGGGTCGCCCACTTCGCGATTCTCGCCTACCTCGTGATCGCCCTGCCCCTATTGCCGACATACATCCCGCTCTCTGTGCTACTGCTCGAACCGCATGGCGCCCGGCTGCGGGTGGCGCCCTTTGTGCTGCTGGGCGGGGTGGTGTCGACCTATCTCGCGTTCGTCCTTGTCACTGATCCGGTCTGGGCGATCCCGCACCCGCACTGTCTGGCCTACCAGACCGGCGTTCAGAACGAGCTCGTGTGGGCGGTGCTTTACGTTGTGGCCGTCATCGGGCCGGCACTGATGTCGGGTTACCCCTCCATTGTGGCTTTCGGGGTGTTCAACCTGGTGGGCCTGCTCGTCGTCGCCGAGCTCTACTTCCAAGCGTTTGCGTCACTGTGGTGCATCTACGCCGCGGTGACCTCGGTGCTGGTGCTAGTCCACATGACGCTCCGTCGACGGCTGCCCGATCCGCATCGCTACCACGGTGTGCCACTACTGTTTCCGCCGGCACCCACTACCGCCTGACGACATCGGCTGCGCCGTAGGTATTCGGCAAGCTTGTCGCTGGGGCTGAGCAGTCGGTGTTGCGGCCCAATGCATTTCCGATTCACACATTGAGCCGCACGACGTCGAATAACCGGCGCGGCCTGCGAGTCCCCAACCCATCCGGCCATAGCCGGGCTGGAAACCAGCACCCCTCCCCTGCCGACTCTGAACCGATTCGATACTTCACATCGGGAGGAATGCGGCGGAATCGAATACGGCGGTTACCGGTAAACGTCTCCGTGTTCATCATATGAATAATGAGATGTGCTGTACTGCAGCATATCTGGATGACTCTAATGCGACCGTTCGGGTCTATGGGCATCCTGCTTGCGCTCGGTGTTGTCTGCAAGCCCTCCACTCCCGCTGTCACGTCGGTGACGACGCGCGGCACGACGCCGGCACCGGGGACATCGTGGCACCAGTCGTTTTGCGGGTGGGGTCAACTCTGCCCGTCAGCCGGTCGCGTTGTTGCATCTGCGCCTACGGCTTCCACTGCTCCTCACCCACGTACTGACCCACGTTTGGAGTTGAAATGAACGCATAGTCATACCAGGCAATTGTGTATGCGCTATCAGCGGTGCTCGCCCGAGCGCCATCAATGCCACCTATGTAGTCAGCCACGAGGTGCTGTTCCATTTGAGCGTGGTGTGCCCACAGCGACTGGGTTGGCGTTACGTCGGAGGGGTTACTCACGTATGAATATTCTGCCTGAGCCGTAGCCGCGTCATCGTAGATGTCCGCCGAGAACCCGGGGCCGCCATTGGTTTTCGCAACTGCCAGAACTACGAGCTTCACGGATTGTTTGAATCCGTCGTTGCTCAAATCGACGGGATCAATCACGACGTAATACGTGGCTTTATCGTCGGAGCGTTCATCAGTCGTCTTAGCAATGATGTGATAGCTGGATGTTGCGGACTGCGGAGCAGTTGCGGCGGTTTCGTTGCTCTTGTTGTCACCCCCGCTAGAAAGGGCGGAAGAGATGAGCGCAAGGACCGCAACACCTAAGACGATCCAGGGCCACAACATCCGTCTTGTCACCCGCACGACAACTTGCGTGGGAGCAGGTGCCGACGCAAAGGCAGGAGGCGCCGCGGGTGATTCGTTGGTTTCGTAGCGAGTCCACCGTGTGCCGTCCCAGTATCGCGTGCCGCCGCCCCTGGGGTCGGGATACCAAGCCGGCGGTGGCCTCGGTCCTCTCATGGCGCACTCCTTCGTCTGTGGCCGTGGAGAAATCCGGCGTTGTCGGATCGTTCTGGTTAGTTAGATTCAGCCCGCCGTGGACTTAACCGATAGGGCACTTCGCCCCTAGTCAGCGCGCCGCAATGTCAAAGAGGGTCAACGCGCGCGTCCCTGGACGCTCGCCGGCCCTCCATTCGGCGCTGCAATCCCGGAAAACCTTGCGGAGACGAGGGGCGGAGGCCGCGAGCGTAGAGGGGTACGAGCTTCGGCCCACCACTCTTGGATAAGTCGCACCCCCAGCGCCTAGACATCCCGCGCCCAGAGAGGAGCCATCTCGCGGCACCAGCAAAACAAGACGCTCCGCAGACCCACGCCCACGAACTTGCGAACCGCAATGCCCGGAACGCCACGATCACGTAGCGTCCCGGCATCCGGTTGACCGCCGCGGCGCCACGTTCCACTCCGGGGAAAAACGGCTGGATCGAATACGGCGGGTTACCCGTAAACTCCGTTATATTGCGAATTACCTTGCAGTGCAAGTAGTTTCAATGCCCGACCAGGTGCGCCTACGCCCTTGTAGTCGAAATATCCTGTTATACACCGTATTACATTCGACGCGAGCCGTCGACCAGGCTGCGCATGATGATGCATCGGATGAATCAACCCGGCGCGAAACGCTATTAGAAGCGAGTGGGGCGCGGACGCGCTGCACTGCACTGGCCCGTTGGCCCACCTGCGCCGCACCTACGAATCGATCTCCTGGTGCCGGAGTGACATGCGTACCGGTCAGTAGCGCCGCTCCCCCGGCGGGGGACTGATGCCGGGGGCGCACTGCTCGGCCCTTCCCAACTCGCACCGCCACCTGGGCAACGCAAGCCTGGAGATCCGCAACGCGATCGACCCAAGGTACTGACTCAAGGCACGCCGGTCACTAGGGTCGACTCATGCTCGCCGACGTTATCAGCGCGATCCAGAGGTGGCAGTATCGCGGGGGCCGGCCAGGTTGGTCGGCTCGCATCGCAAACCGGTTGGGCGCCACCATCCTTGCGGCCGGCGTCGGGCCCAATAGCGCGACCACACTTGAAGTACGTGGCCACAAGTCTGGGCGGACAATCTCGTTCCCGGTGGTTGTCGCCGACTATCAGGGTGGGCGCTATCTGGTAGCCATGCTCGGCCACAACACAAACTGGGTGCGTAACCTGCGCGCCGACGGCCGGGCGGTGCTACGGCGCGGGCGACGCGAAGAAGTGTCTTTAGTCGAGGACCTTTCTGATAATCGCGCGGCAATCTTGCGTCGATACCTCGAGCTCGCCCCCGGGGCACGTCCGTTCTTCCCGATCGACCACCGTGCGCCGCTGACGGACTTTGAGCACATCGTCAACCAATATCCGGTCTTTCGGGTCGCGTGATTAACCGCCCGCCGGCGATAGACGGTCGCCCCACGACCGTGAAACACCATTCGAAGTGAACGAGATCCGCACTCACGACGCGCCCAAGCCTGGAACGGCCGACTGCGCAATGGCGCGGCATGATATGCACCGAAGCCTGACATTCCTAGACAGTGCAACGTCCAGACGGGACTCAACCCTGGATCACCGTGCCTGAGGTGGGAATATGCAGGACTGCCAGTAGAAGTTGACATATCGCGGATTACGTGACGGTACAACTACTTTCATCTTCGTTCGCACTCGGCGCGATAGAAGTCCCGCGATGCGTCCAGATCCGCTACATAGATCTGCGCCTCAACAGCCATCGAGTCCGCCGGGGACTTCACATCGTCACCGGTGTGAGGGCTTTCAACTGCCATTGCCAAGACTCCTTGCTTGAGTGCGGAAACCCGGCCGTTGCTGATCCGCGGGAACGCCTGCCACGCTCGGTGTTCGAGATCATGCCCGATGTTCAGGGCGCTTTAGGTAGGCGGCCCAGTCATCGGCGGTTCCGCCGAAAAGCTTGTCCTTTATTGTGCGATCGGCACCGGCGTCGACGAGCACCGCGACCGCTGCACGGTGGACCACGACAGCACGCACGAGAACGTGCGCGTACCGGGCGGTCATCGCGCACACTAGGACACGCATCCGACGCCTGGAGGACCGATGCCGGAATGAGCCCTGTCGCTGAATTCGACTACATCATCGTGGGAGCAGGCAGTGCGGGCTGTCTGCTCGCCAATCGGCTCAGTGCCAACCCTGACCACCGTGTGCTCTTGATTGAGGCCGGCGGCAAAGACAACTGGTTCTGGATCAAGGTGCCGGTGGGCTACCTGTACACGATTGCCAACCCCCGCACCGACTGGTGCTTCACGACCGAGGCCGACCCAGGTCTGGCCGGCCGCAGCATTCACTACGCGCGGGGCCGCGTGATCGGCGGCTGCTCGTCGATCAACGCCATGATCCACATGCGCGGCCAGTCAAGCGATTACGACCTGTGGGCTCAGGCCACCGGTGACGACCGATGGCTTTGGGGTGGCCCGGACTCTCCCGGCGAGACGCTGGCGATCTACAAAAAGTTGGAAGACTACTTCGGCGGAGCCGACGAGTGGCACGGCGCCGATGGCGAGATTGCCGTCGACCGGCCGCGGGTCCGCTGGAAGATCTTGGACGCCTGGCAAGCCGCCGCTGCCCAGATGGGCATCTCCCCGATCGACGAGTTCAACCGGGGCGACAACGCCGGCAGTGCGTACTTTCACGTCAACCAACGGCGTGGCCGGCGCTGGTCGATGGCCGACGCTTTCCTGCATCCCGTCGCCCACCGACCCAATCTCACCGTCTACACCCAGACACAGGCCTTGCGGCTACTGATGGATGCCCACGTCCGCGAGGATCAGCGTCGCGGTGCCTGGACCACGGCGCAGCACCGCGTCACCGGCCTGCGGCTGCTCAAAGACGGCCAAATCGTCCACGTCCAAGCCCGCCGGGAGGTGATCCTGAGCGCCGGAGCGATTGGCTCGCCGCATCTCATGCAGGCCTCGGGTCTGGGCCCGGCCGAGCTGCTTGCCCAGCATCAAGTGCCGGTGGCCGTCGATCTGCCAGGAGTCGGTGAAAACCTCCAGGACCACCTGCAGCTTCGAACGATCTACCGGGTGCGGGGCGCCCAGACCGTCAACACGCTGTACCGGAATTGGATCACTCGTGCAGGCATGGGACTTCAGTATCTGCTGCTGCGATCAGGACCCATGACCATGCCGCCCTCCACGCTGGGGGCTTTCGCCAAAAGCTACCCGGCGCTGGCCAGTCCCGATTTGGAGTGGCATGTGCAGCCCTTGTCGTTGCCGAAGTTCGGCGAACCGCTGCACCCCTTCGGAGCCATCACTCCCTCGGTCTGCAATTTGCGACCCAGCTCGCGTGGCCATGTACGCATAGCCAATGCAGATCCGCTGACCAACCCCAAGATTCTCTGCAATTACCTGTCGACTGACGCAGATCGCGCGGCCGCCGTGACAGGCCTCCGGATGACCCGGCAGATCATGGCGGCACCGGCTCTGGCCCGTTACGGCCCGCAGGAGTTGCTTCCCGGCCCGCAACTGGTGAGCGACGATGAGCTGCAGACGGCGGCCGGTGAACTCGGTACGACTATTTTCCACCC
>JARLGS010001008.1 GCA_031292695.1 Mycobacterium sp.
CCGGCCTGCCGATGCCGGTGGTCCGACGCCCAACATCCCGACTCAACCCGGTCCGCAGAACTGAAACATTAAGCTAGGTAAGGTTTTTCGCTAGCTCCCTCAGCATCGGGCTCGAGCCCGGGTCGGAGACCACAACGGTCCCCGACCCGGGCTCGTCGCGTTTCGGCGGGCCAACCCCGTTGCGACTCCGCGAAACCCAACGCACGCAGGGAGCGCACCGGCCCGAACCCGGCTGGCACCGCCGTCGCACGTTGGACCAACGAGGTCAGGTTGACGAATCCTCCGGACGTAACACCGGGAGGAGGTGACTCCATCGCGGCACCTACGATTCGGCGCTGTCCCCTTGGGTGGACCATGTCAACCCAAGGGGACCTTGCGACACACAAGGTGACACGCACTGGCGAGAAATGGCCAAAGAATGCGGACTCAGCCCGCGACACAAGCGCGGAACGCGCTGTGCGTCAGGGCTATTCCTGCACAATCACCAGGTCACCGACGTTGACGGTGTTGAAGTACCACTCCGCCTCGGCCGGTAGCAGGCTGATGCAGCCATGGCTGACATTCTCAAAGCCCATCGACTCGACCGCCCACGGCGCCGAGTGCACGTAAAGCCCACGGCGACTGATCCGGACTGCGTACTCGACCTTGGTGAGGTACCCGTCTGGCGTATCGACCGGAATTCCGACACTGCTCGAATCCATAGTCACCGTACGATCTTTCGCCAGGACGGTGTACTTTCCGACGGGCGTCGAGTACTCGGGCCGGCCCATCGAGGCCAGCATCACTCCCGGCTCGCCGAGATGCGGGAGATGGTGTGGCGCAGGCATATCCGGCGGGGTCTGGCCATCGATGGTCACACTGAAGGTGTGGTCCTTGATGTGGGCGGTACCGACGACAGCCGGGCCCGTCTCGAGCGCCATCGGTTTGCCCGCGACCGACAGGCTGATCGTGCTGTGCGCCGGCCAGTACTGATCCGGAATCCATTGCACAACTTTGTTATCCAGCCACTCGAACTTGCCCGACATGGCCGGCTTCGACGTGACGTCCATGGCCAGCTCAGCGGCGTTGCGGTCGACGACCGGCCTCTTGAACGTCACCACCACGGGATGCGCGATGCCCACGGGGCGACCCGGCGCCGGCTCGATCGATTCGACGAGCGAGCCGAGCGGCAGGCGAATCGCCGCCGTGTCGATACCAACCGTGCCCCCGGACACGGTCGTGGCGACAACGACCACCGCAAGCACACTGTGAACAAACACCCGCATCTGACCCGACCCCTTTTGTACCGGCCGCATAGCTGAACAGCGTCATCGTATGGGCAGGTCAGCACCCAAATGTGCACGGCGCGTCAATAATTCGGTCAATAGTTCGTCACGGATTGGCCACGGGACGAAACCGACCGCGGAGCGGCCTAGTGGGTCGTGGCGCGGGCCAAGTCGATGGCGTACTGCGTGCTGAAGTGGCCGGCTGACGGTTCCCCGCGGTCGCACGAACCATCAGATTCACCGGGGCGCTTGATCCACAGGTATGCATCGGCGTGCTCGCCGGCGGTCGCCGTGGTGGGCGGGGTGCCCAGCGCGCGGCCTGAGGGGTTGCACCAGTTGAGTGACGACTCCGGAGCCGGTCCGGCACCGTTGCGCGATGTGTCGATCACGTAGTGCGCCCCGTTGGTGAGTCCGGAGATCGCCTCGCCGTAGCCGATCTCCTCGTCGGTGGAGTAGAAGTTCGACGTGTTGAGGCTGAAGCCCCGTGCGTGATCGATACCGACCTGATTGAGCCGAGCGGCGATCTCGCCGGCGCTCAACCAGCGCGAGTGTCCGCCGTCGATGTACACGGCGGCGCCCGGATCCTTGGTGAGGGTGTCGACGGCGTAGCGGATCAGGTCGAAGCGCTCCTGGCGCTGATCGGCCGACAGGCAGTCGGCCATGTCGAGGGCGTCGGGCTCGACGATAACCACCGCGGGCGAGGCGCCCAGCCCGGCGGCGATGCCGTCGATCCACCCCCGGTAGCCGTCGGCTGTCGAGAACCCGCCCGCGGCGAAGCTGCCGCAGTCCCGGTGCGGGATGGCGTACAGCGCGAATATCGGCATGGCGCCGGCGGCCTGCGCCGCGCCCGCGTAGCGAGCCACGGTGCCGGTGACGGTCGAGGCCGGGAAGGCTTGGTCCAGCCAGTACGCCTGCGGTGTGTTGGCGACAGTGACCAACTCAGGGCTCGGCGCGCTCTGTGCGGCGCGCATGGCCGCCGAGCTGGGGTCGACGTAGAAAGTCTGCCCGAGCAGCGGGTTTGCCTCATTGACGAGGAGCTTGGCCGGGGTCGAATCGACCCGCATCGGCACGGCAGCGAGACCCAGCCAGGCAACGGCGGCAACTGCCAGGAGAGCGGTAATGGATCGCGCGACTGCACCCGCAGCGGAGAATCTCACCCCAGGAAAATAATCCGGCGAGTCAACACGCGCGAATCCAGATCCACAGTTCCCCGCCATTTCGTATTGACCAGCGTGACAATTATCGTCACCGATCTCGCTGCGAAGGGCTGGGCCAGGCCATGACAACAGAGCGCGCAGCACTTCCGGACACAGCCGACGACGAGTGCCGCGACTGCGGCTACGAGCCGGAACTGAAGCGATCCCTCGGTGGATTTCAGGTCTTCGCCATCTCGTTTGCGTTCATCTCGGTGGCGGTGGGCATCTTCGGGACGTATGAGGACCTGCTGCAAACCGCCGGCCCGGGCATCGACGAATTCGCCGCGGCAGCACAGGATGTCCGGTGACCCGCACATCGGATGCCACCGTCACCAGGCGGGCGGTCTGGCCTGACAACGCCGCGTACGACGCCGACAACGTGTTCTGCTTCGAGCAAAGCATCACCCCAGACGCTGCGCGATGACCGTACTGCCCCTGCGCTGGGTCGGCGTGTTCAGTGTCGCCGGCCTGATCTGTCCGCTCGTCGCGCCGGCGGCCAACGCAGAACCTCCGCCCTGCGACGATCTGAATTGGGTCGGCGCATGGGAAGCCGCACCGTCGGACGCATCACAGGGCGCCGACTCGGTCGAACGAAGAATTTTGGACCGCTACGACCTGTCCCAGAACCCAAAGCCATTGATCCACAACGACACTGTGCGGGCAATCCTCACGCCGACGCTCGGTGGTTCAACGACAAGGGTGCGGCTGTCGAACCGATTCGGCACGGCGCCAGTGACTTTCACCCACTCGACAATCGCCCACCGAGCTGCGGCGGCTGCGCTGGTCCCGGATACCACGGAGCTGACGTTCGGCGGCCGGCAGGCCGTCACCGCAGCGCCCGGGCAGGACGTGGTCAGCGACCCGGCTCAGCTCTCATTCGACGCGTTTGAGCCGTTGGCTGTGAGCATGTACGTCGCGGGCGACATTGGCCTGCCGACCGAGCACTACGCCGCAAGGCAGACGTCATATCTGACACCAGAGGGCACTGGCGACCACACCACCGACGTGGATGGGGTTGCGTTCACCCAACGGACGACGGCCCGTCCGTTCGTCGAGGGGATCGAGGTGCAGGCACCCCGGTCGACCGGTGCCGTTGTGACGCTCGGCGATTCGATCACCGACGGCTACCAGGCCACGCCGACAGGAATGCCCGAAGCGGTTGAGGGCATCGACGTCGACGGCCGCTGGCCCGACAATCTCGCCCGTCGCCTGCTCGCCGGGAACCGCCGACTGGCAGTGCTCAACGCGGGTATCTCCGGCAACCGCGTCATGCTCGATGCCACCGTCGGCGGCCACCCGGATGTGTACGGGCCTGCCGCGATCCATCGCCTCGATACCGACGTGCTGAACCAGCCCGGAGTCACGACAGTGCTCCTGCTCGAAGGCATCAACGACCTGATCATGTCCCCCAGCGCCGCTCCCGACGAGCTGGTCGGTGGCTACCGACAACTGATCGACCGGGCGCATGCCCGTGGCCTGCGCGTACTTCAGGGCACGATCACGCCCATCGGTGGCATGGCGGGCGCGACACCGGACGGCGAGGCCAAGCGCCAGACGGTCAACGCGTGGACTCGCACTCAGAGCCCCGCCGACGGCGTCATCGATTTCGATGCCGCCGTCCGCGACCCGGCCGATCCGTCACGAATAAACCCTGCCTACGACGGCTCCGACCATCTGCATTTCAACTTGGCCGGATATCAGGCGATGGGTGCCGCCGTGCCGATCGAGCAACTTCTCGACCCGGTGTGTTCATGAGTCATTCGCAGCAGCGGGAGCTGTAACCCGGCATCGCGTCCCATCGGGTGGGAGCCCGCACCTCAGCCCCGACTGGATGTGATTGCCTTCATGCATGGCCGGATCCCGCAGCGGTCCGTATCCGGTCGACGCTGAAGGAAGTTGGTGGGATGCAGGCAGATTCGATTAGCTTGTCGGACGTGGTGGCCATCGTCACCGGTGGATCACGTGGGCTCGGTGCGTCCTTCGCGCAGCACATCGTGGCCGGCGGCGGCAAGGTCGTCATCGCCGACGTGCTCGACGACGAGGGCCGGCAGCTTGCTGACGAACTCGGTGCCGCCGCGCGGTACGTCCACCTCGACGTGACCGACCGGGCCCAGTGGGACGCCGCGGTTGCACTCACTGTCGCAGAGTTCGGCACCCTCACCGGCCTGGTGAACAATGCCGGCATCTCCACCGGCCAGTTCATCGAACACGAGCCGCTGGATCATTTCCGCACCGTGCTCGACGTCAACCTGGTCGGCGTCTTCAACGGCCTGCAGGCCGTGATCGCGCCGATGCGCGCTGCCGGCGGCGGCTCGATCGTCAACATCTCGTCGGCGGCCGGACTGATGGGTCTGGCGCTCACCGCGGGCTACGGCGCGTCGAAGTGGGCCGTGCGCGGTCTGAGCAAGATCGCCGCCGTAGAGCTGGGTACCGACCGTATCCGGGTCAACTCGGTGCACCCCGGGATGACCTACACACCCATGACTGCGCAGGTCGGAATCGTTCCCGGCGAGGGCAACTACCCGAACACCCCCATGGGCCGCGTCGGCGAGGCGGACGAAATCGCTGGTGCGGTGACCTACCTGCTGTCGCGTGCGGCCTCGTACGTCACCGGCGCCGAGATCGCAGTCGACGGCGGCTGGACCGCCGGCCCAACCGTGAAATACGTGATGGGCCAATAGCTTCTGGCCTGCCGCCAGTTGCCGCGATTGCGAACGACGTCAACATCTCTTCGGCGGCCGGCCTGATGGGCCTCGCCCTCACCGCGGGCTACGGCGCTTCGAAGTGGGCCGTGCGTGGGGCACGACGAGGCGCAGCCTGTCCCTGCGAATACCAGGATCATCTCGGCCTTCCCGGCGGCGGCTGACAGGCGGAAGGTGAATACACAGCCGCATCGGCGGATGATTACACCGCAGGCCAGCAAAGGAGCACGATTATGGACCTTATTGACGAGGTGGCCTCCGCATATGGAGGCAAGGACCGCTGGGAGCAGATCCACCGCACCGACATCGTGGAGGCGGATCATGTCGACGGGTGAGGCTCGAGAGATTTCGTTCAGCGGAGTACGGGTGCGGTTCGACAGCACCAAGACCTTCGATGAACTGTGTGACGCGCTGCTCGCCGATATCGGCGAAAAGCCCGCGCAGATAAGTGATCTGCCGGCGGTGGCCGATCGAGACTGGGACGGGTTCGCGGCCGAGGTCGGTCGTCAGGCCGGGCCGAGCGATTTCATGTTGATACACCTGATCGACCACAGCTCCTGGCTTCGCAAAGCGGGGTTAGATCGCAAGGCATTACGCGTCATCCTGGGAAACCCGCTCATCGCGATCACGATGCTTCGACACGATCTGACGGCGGGCCTGTTCGCGCCGGTCGAACTCCTCCTGTTGGAGGAGGACACCGACCGGAGCAGCCTGACCTACGTCAAGCCGTCGTCGCTCATGGTGA
>JARLGS010001009.1 GCA_031292695.1 Mycobacterium sp.
GAACAGCGTGCCGTTCTGGGTGAGGGTGCCGACACCCCCGGTCTGCTCGACCTTGGCGGTGGCGTAATTGTCGATGGTGCCGGTGACGGTGATGGTGCCGCCATTGATCGCGAGGTCGGCAAGGTCGGTGTCGTGGCTGGCGAAGCCGAGGACGGCGGTGCCGCCGATGATACCGGCGGTGGTTGGGGTGATGCCGAGGGTCAGCGTGGCGACGGCCGCAGCGGCCAGGCCAGCGGTTCCGAGGTTGAACACGGCACTGCTGACATTGCCTGTGTCGGTGGCCTTGCCGCCAGTCAAAGCGTCGACCAGGCCGCCGATGCCGGTGTTGGTGATGCTGATTTGTCTGGTAACCGGCGCGGCGCCGACGTGGATGATGCCAAAATTCAGGCTGGTGGTGCCCAAGGTGGCGATTGCGGGGGCATAGACCTTGGCGTTGAGGGTAACCGGGTCCGCGGTCAGCGTGGTGTTCGCCAGGCCGCTGGTGCCGGTGCCGGTCGAGGCGAGCGCCAGCGACGCCGTGGTGCCGGTGAAGTTGCCGGCGGTGGCGGCGCTGAGTGTGAAGCCGACCTGCACCGATCCGCCCGACGCGATGGTGCCGGCACCGGCAGTCGTGCTGACTCCGGCCGGGTCGCTCGCCGCGTAGACCAGGGATTCCTGGAACGCATTGGCGACGGTGCCGTCACGCAGCGTGACCGTGCCGGTGTTTAGCGTGCCGCCGACGCGGACGGCGCCGAGGGCGAGCGTGCCAGTGGACAGGATCGGTGTCGCCAGGGCGAACAGCGTGGCCGAGGCGCTGATGGTCTGCGCGGTCAGCGCCTTGGTGCCCAAATTGTCGATATTGATGCCGTCGGATATCAGTTTGACGACGGCGGTGCCGGAATGCTGGCCCACAGTGGTCGACGCGAGGCCGATGATCACGCTGCCGGTGTTGGTGAGCGATGCGCCCAGGCCGCTGAACGCACCCGTCGCCGTGACGCCGGTGCTCGCGCTGCCGATGCTGGCGTCAAGCGCCTCGGTAAAGCCGTCGGCCGTGCCGGTATTGGTGATGGTCAGTGCCTGGCTAAGGCTGTCACCGACGTGATGGTTGCCGAAATTCACCGGCCCCAGGGTGCTGGCCGTCGCGTAGTTATACAGAGTGCCGGTCACGCCGATGCTCTGCGTTGTCAGCGTGTGGGTGCCGAGAATGTCCACGCCGGCGCCATCGGATTTCGGCGTCAGGGTGGCGGACCCGCTCTGGATGCCGTCATGGGTGGTGACCAGTCCAACGGTCAGGCTGGTGCTGTTGGTCAGCGACGGCGCCAGGCCGTTGAACGAACCGGAGGCGGTGGCGGGCCCGGTGGTTCCGCCAAAGGAGCCGTCGAGTTTCTCGGTAAATCCGTCAGCGGTGCCGGTGTTGGCGATGCTCAGCAGCGCGGCGAGCTTATCACCGACATGGTGGATGCCGAAATCGACCGAGCCGACGCTGCTGGCGGTGGCATAGTTGTACAGCGTGCCGGACGCCGCGATGGTTTGCGACGTCAGCGGCGTCGAGCCGATGCCGTCAACGCCATTGCTGTCGGACAGCAGCGTTACGACCGCCGAACCGGTCTTCACGCCATCCTGGCCGCCGGCCAACGTGACCGTCAGGTCGGTGGTATCGGTCTTGCCGGCGGCAAGTCCGATAAATCCTCCGGTCGCGGTAACGGCGCCGGTGGCGTTACCGATGCTGGCGTCGAGGTTCTCCGTGAATGCGCCAGCCGTTCCGGTGTTGCTGATGGTCAGCGTCTTGCTGAGGGTGTCGCCGACGTGGTGCTGGCCGAAGACAATCGGGTTGGGGGTCGCCAGGCTGGCGGTGGCATGGTGGTAGATGGTGCCGATGCCAGAGATCAGGTTGACGGAGGATGTTCCGTCCGCCAGCGCCTGCACCACGAAGTCTTTCTGAATGTAGCTGCCGGTGAGGGTCAGCGTGCCGACGGAGGTAGTGCCGGCCATCAGCGTGAGGGTGCCGAGCGTGCCGGTGGTAGCCAAGTAGTTGGCCGCGGTGAGGGAGGTGTTCTGGACGATGACGGTATCGCCCGAGGCGAACCCGCTGAACGTCGCGGCGACCGATTGCGGGGCCGCGATGTCGAGGGTTTCCGAACCGCCGAAATCGCCGAACAGGATGGTCTGGCCGGACGCGATACCAGCCTCGAGCGTCATGGCGGAGCCGTTGATTTCGAGCTTGCCGGTGCCGCTGACCGAACCCTGCAGCAGGACGGTGCCCCCATTGGAGATGACGATGCCGGTATTGACGAAGGCGGTCGCCACATCGAGGGTGCTCGACAGGGCCTGCAAGAGGCCGGCGTTGGTCAGGCTGCCGCCGGTGCCCGCATCGACCATCAGTCCGTTGCCGCCATTGGCGTCGATCGTGCCGTTGAGTTCGTTGATCAGTTTCAGGTTGCCGGCGCCGAGTGAGCCATAGCCAGAAATGAGCGCGGCGTTGTCCAGCGTTGCCGCGGCAGAACCGGTCACCACCTCGCTGGCGGCGGCGGAGTTGATACCGGTACTGTCGGCCAGTATGAGCGCGCTGCCGCTGCTCAGAGCGAGCGTCCCGGCGATCTGCACCGCGGAGGTCTCGCCATAATAGCTGGCACCGAACACGCTCAGCGTGCCGAGCTCGTTGACGGCGCCCTTCAGCACCAAGGTCTCGCCGGACACGACCTCTGCCTGCGACGCCGCCGCAAGGGTGACCGCCCCGGCCGTTCCATCCAGGGTGCCGCCGTTCGTGGTGAGCTGCAGCGACGATGCGGGATGCAGCGCGTCGGTGACGATAGTGCCGCCGCGCAGAGTGCCGCCATCCAACAGAACGATTCCGGCGACGGTGCCGTTGTTCAGGGCTTCGATGGTGCCCCCGGCGGTGTTGTCGATCACCGTCTGCACCAGGAGGGTCCCGCCAAGAGCTTCGATCAGGCCGTGGTTGATCAGCGCGACGGACCCGGTGTTCACCACCAGATCGGAGGTGGTCGCGGCGATGGTGCCCTTGGCTTCATTGATCAGCTTCAGTCGGCCGGCACCGAGTTGGCCGTAGCCGCTGATGGTGTTGTCGATGTTGTCGAGCGTGTCGCCGGCGGCAACTCCGGTGAGCGTCTGGCTGGTGGGGACGGCGTAGATCCCCGTAGGGTCAACCAATACCAGCGAGCCGCCGCCCGAGAGCGTGACTGAACCAGCGACGGACAATGTCGAAAACAGGCCGTAATACTGCTCGCCCGTAACACTGATGGTGCCGGCGTTGGTGACGGCGATCGATGCCAGCGTGCCGCTGTTGGTGGTGATGACGATGTTGCCGCCGGCCGCGTTCGTCAGCGTCCCGCCGCGCAGGCTGCCGCCGTCCAGCAGCAATGTCGCACCGTTGCCGATCTGCACGGTGCCACCGGTGTTCGCGATCGTGCCGTGCAGGGTGACGGTGCTGGTATTGGCGGCGGCTATCAGGCCGGTGTTGAC
>JARLGS010001010.1 GCA_031292695.1 Mycobacterium sp.
CCGCTATCCGGACAACCTGCCCATCGTGGCGGCGAAGGGTGGTCCCGGCGGCAAACCCGGCTGCGGGTCGTTGCCGGATGCCAGCAAGAACTTCCCGGTCCGTCAGTTGATTACGAACACCGGCTGGGGCACGGGCACGGACATCCGCACCAACCCGGGTATCGCGCATCCCGTGTATCTGGACTACCTGCCGGTCACTCGCCCGGTGCCCCAGCAGCCGAGCACTCGCTGGCCTGGGCCGCCGGCGATCGGACCGGTGCCTTATCCCGGCGCACCGCCGTACGGGGCGCCGCAGTACGGGCCCGACGGGACGCCGCTGTATCCGGGTGTACCGCCTCTGCCGGGCCCACCACTTGCACCCGAGGACCAGGGCCCACCACCCGGACCCGCCGGACCGACTCCGCCGATCAGCAACGCGCCACCGCCGCCGTAGGGAGACAACGCTTGAGGGACAACCTGGGGTCCGCCGTCTTGCGGCTGGTGATCTTCGTCGCGGTGTGTGTGCTGGCCACCGTGGGGCTGTTCGCGGTCTTTGCGCAGCTGCGCTTTGAGCAGGAGCAGACCTACAACGCCGAATTCACCAGCGTCACTGGCCTCAGAGAGGGCAACTTCGTCCGCATCGCCGGAGTAGAAGTCGGCAAGGTCACCCACGTTGCCATCAAGGATGCCAAGGGCGGACCGATCGCGGTCGTCACCTTCTCCGCCGATGATTCGGTGATCCTCACCGAGGGCAGCAAAGCGGTCATTCGATACGAGAACCTGATCGGTGGCCGCTACGTGTCGCTGGAAGAAGGCGCCGGTGGCGTCAAACGGCTGGCGCCCGGGGGCACGATTCCCCTGGACCGAACCGCACCAGCGCTCGATCTGGACGCGCTGATCGGCGGCTTCCGTCCGTTGTTCAAGGCACTCGACCCCCAACAGGTCAACATGTTGTCAAGCCAGCTGATCGCTGCCTTCCAAGGCCAGGGTGTGACCATCAACTCGGTACTGGACCAGACCGCGCAACTCACCAACACCCTCGCCGACCGTGACGCATTGATCGGACAGGTCATCGAGAACCTCAATACCGTGCTCGGTTCACTGGCCGGCCACAGCCAGCAATTCGGCACGGCGGTGGACTCCCTGTCCAAGCTCGTCGAAGCACTCGCCGCTCGCAAAACTGACATCAGCAACAGCGTCGCACATACAAATAACGCGGCGAGGACCATCGCCGATCTCCTCAACACGGCCCGCGCGCCGATCCAGACGGACATCAGCCAGACGGACCGGGTCTCCGGTCTGGTCCTCGCTGATCGCGCCTACTTCGACGATCTGCTCAACACGTTGCCCGACGCCTATCAGGCGCTGGCCCGCCAGGGTCTGTATGGCGACTTCTTCAGCTTTTATCTCTGCGACATATTTCTGAAGCTCAACGGGAAAGGCGGTCAACCCGTGTTTATCAAGGTAGCGGGCCAGAGCACCGGAAGGTGCACACCACGGTGAAGTCTTTCGCCGAGCGCAACCCCCTGGTGATCGGCACCGTCGGCATCAGCGTGACCGTTGCGGCCGTCCTCGGGGCCATGATGTACGACAAGCTGCCGGGCTTGTCTACCGGCGGGCACTACTCGGCCTACTTCGCAGAAGCCGGTGGCCTGAAATCCGGTGCAGCCGTGCAGGTTTGCGGCTTCCGGGTGGGCGAGGTGTCCAGTGTCGAACTTGACGGGCCCCGGGTGCTGGTGAACTTCGACGTCGACCCCGGCGTCCGGCTCGGTGAACGTACCGAGGCCGCGATCAAGACCAAGAGCCTGTTAGGCGCAAAAATCCTGGAGGTCACGCCGCGCGGCGACGGGCGGTTGTCCCACACGATTTCCGTCGACCACACGACGCCGCCCTACCAACTGCCCGATGCGCTGGGCGAACTCACCACCACCATCAGCGGACTGAACACAGACCAACTGTCAGATTCGCTGCGAGTGCTCGCACAGACACTGCAGGACACCCCGCCTTCGTTGAAGGTTGCGGTCGAGGGGGTGGCCCGCTTCTCCCAGACGCTAGACGCGCGCGACGAGCAGCTGCGCAAGCTTCTGGAGAACGCCAACAAAACAACGGGTGTGTTGGCTGAGCGCACCGATCAGGTCGTCAGCCTGGTCACCAACACCAACGCGCTGCTTGCGCAGCTGCGCACCCAGAGCGACGCTTTGGAAAATATCGCCGGCAACGTCTCGGCGCTCTCTCGGCAGCTGACCGCGTTTACGGCCGAGAACCGGGCCCAACTGCGGCCCGCACTGGACAAGCTCAACGAGGTACTCACGATCATCGACAACCGCAAGGAGCGGGTGCAGAAGTCGATCACGCTGCTCAACAGGTACGCGATGTCGCTGGGGGAGTCGGTATCCGCTGGCCCGTACTTCAAGGCCTACGTCGCCAACCTGCCGCCGGGGCAGTTCATTCAACCCTTCGTCGATGCCGCCTTCTCCGACCTCGGGCTGGACCCCGCTACATTGCTGCCCTCACAACTCACCGATCCACAGACCGGCCAAGCCGCGACTCCCGCATTGCCCATGCCCTACCCACGGACCGGCCAGGGCGGCGAACCGCGCCGCGCGCTACCCGACGCCATCACAGGTAGCCCCGGCGACCACCCGTGCCCGCTGCCCGGCACGGGCTGCTACCCCTACCGCGAACCACCACCGGCCCCGCCGCCGGGCGGACCGCCGCCCGGACCGCCCGCATCACCGAGCCCGGCGCCCACCCCCACGAACGTCTAC
>JARLGS010001011.1 GCA_031292695.1 Mycobacterium sp.
CGGGCCGCGCCGGGCCCAGGCCAACGGCGGCTGAGGCGCCTACGCCCCCTTAAAAAGATTAAGTCCCCAAAGCAAATAGCGTTGGGGCACTTTGCTGTCGTTTGCGTGAGTGTGCGCTCAGGGCGCAGCAGCGGCCGCGGCTGAAAGGCGCTGACACGCGCCAGGTTCAGCCGACGTTACCGCGGTGCTCAGGTGGGGCGGGTGTGAAAGCCCCAGGTCCGCCGGGATTGATGTTCTTCTCGGTTGGCGACACCGAAGTTGTCGTCGTTGTTGTGGTGGTGGTTGTGGTTGTCGTGGGGCTCGGTGTTTCACCACTCTTACCGCAACCGGCCAGCAGTGCGCTTGACGCGATCAGTGCGCTCATACCCAATGTGGCACCCAGGCGTCGGACCGTCCGTGAATTCATAGTGGTTGATGGTATGCGCGTTCTGTCGCCGTGTCAGGGCATTCTTGACGAGGTATCCGCGCACCTTGTGGCCGTGATCAGTGATTCGTATGGGCCAAGACCACCGACGAAATCCTGCAGAAAGCCAACCGTAAACAAAATTCACATACGGATTACTAGTACGTCGGCTCGTTCAGCACCGCGAGCAGCCGGCGCGCCGCCGCCACCCGGTCCACCGCCGGCCCGCTGAGTGCGTCGAGCGCGCATTCCGGGTCCGCCGGCGGACCCATGTGCCCACAACCGCGCGGGCAGTCCTCGATGGCCTCGGCCAGGTCGGAGAACGCCAGTAGCACGTCGTCGGGCCGGATGTGCGCCAGGCCGAACGAGCGGATGCCCGGAGTGTCGATGACCCAGCCGTGGTCCAGCGCGAGCGCCACCGACTGGGTCGAGGTGTGTTTGCCCTTGCCGACGCCAGATACCTCGCCGATGGCCCGATGAGCCTGCGGTACCAGGCGATTCACCAAAGTCGACTTACCCACCCCGGAATGTCCGAGCAGCACCGTCACCTGCCCGGCGAGCATCGGCGCCACCACGTCCAGTGGATCGTCACGGCCGGCGGTCACCACGGTCAGGTCCAGACCGGCGAACTCGGCGGCGAACGGTTCGGCCGGCGCCAGGTCGGTTTTGGTCAGGCACAGGATCGGCCGCAGCCCGCCGACATACGCCGCGATCAGCGCGCGCTGCACCAGACCGGCGCGCGGCGGGGGATCGGCCAGCGCCACCACCATCAGCAGCTGGTCGGCGTTGGCCACCACCACCCGCTCGGTCGGATCGGTGTCATCGGCGGTGCGGCGCAACACCGTTCGCCGATCCTCACGCCGCACAATGCGGGCCAGGGTGTCCGGCCGCCCGGTCAGGTCGCCGACGATGCCCACCGAGTCACCGACCACGATCGGCGTGCGGCCCAGCTCCCGGGCCCGCATCGCAGTGATCACCTGGTCGGGGTCGCCGTCCAGTGCGCAGCCCCAGCGGCCCCGGTCGACGGTGACCACCATGGCCTCGCGGGCGTCCGCGTGGGTCGGGCGGTTCTTGGTGCGCGGCCGTGAACCCTTGCCCGAGCGCACCCGGACGTCGGATTCGTCGTACTCACGCAAGGGCGTCACGCAGGCGATTGCCCGGTCAGCATGGCGGCCCACATGCCCGGAAAATCGGGCAGCGTCTTGGCGGTGGTGGCGATGTCCTCCACCTGCACTCCGGGCGTCCGAAGCCCGATGATGGCGCCGGCGGTGGCCATGCGGTGGTCGGCGTAGGACCGCCAAACCCCTTCGTGCAGTGGGGTGGCGGTGATCACCAGGCCGTCGTCGGTCTCCCGGCATTGCCCGCCCAGGCCGTTGATCTCGGCGGTCAGCGCGGCCAGCCGGTCGGTCTCGTGCCCGCGTAGATGCGCGATGCCCGAGAGCCGCGACACCGAACCCGGGCTGGCCAGCGCCGCCAGCGCGGCCATGGAGGGGGCCAGTTCGCCGACCGCGTTCAGGTCGGCGTCGAAACCCGGATAGCTCTGCGCGCCGCGCACCTCCAGGTATGAATCATTCAGCTGAACAACGGTATTCACCTTGCCCAGCAGACCAAGGACGGCTTCGGACGGTTGCACGCTGCGGCGTGGCCAATGCGCCAGCCGCACGGTGCCGCCGGTGACCGCGGCGGCGGCCAGGAACGGCACCGAGTTGGACAGATCGGGTTCGATGGCCCAGTGCCGTGCTGTGATCGGGCCTGCGGACACCCGCCACACGTTCGGTTCGCTGTCGTCGACCTCGACGCCGGCCTCGCGCAGCATGGTGATGGTCATCGTGATGTGCGGTTGCGACGGCACCGACTCGCCGGTGTGGATGACGGTCAAACCGTCCCGAAAAGTGGCGCCCGACAACAACAGTCCCGATACAAACTGCGACGACGAGGACGCGTCGATCCGCACCGTGCCGCCGGCCACGGACCCCGTGCCGTGCACGGTGAACGGCATGCCGTCACCCGCGATGTCGACGCCGAGGCCCCGCATCGCGTCCAGCAGCGGGGTGATCGGCCGGGCCTTGGCCTGCTCGTCGCCGTCGAAGGTGATCTGTTTGGTGCTCTGGGCGGCCGGCGCCGGCACGAACCGCAGCACCGTGCCCGCCAGCCCGCAGTCGATGCGCACGTCGCCGGCGGGGCAGATCGCGCCGCCGACCGTCAACTCGGTGCCGTCCCCGGTGATGGTGACGCCGAGTGCCTGCAGGGCCCCGATCATCAGGTTGGTGTCCCGGCTGCGCAGGGCGCCGCTGACTGTCGAGGTGCCCTGCGGGGTGGCCAGGGCCGCCAGGATCAGCGCACGATTGGTCTGCGACTTCGATCCGGGCACGGTCACAGTGGCCCGCACCGGTCCGGTCGCCGATGGTGCGGGCCAGGTTTCCATGCCCCTATCCTGCCTGGTATGTGCGGGCGATTTGCAGTGACCACCGACCCAGCGCTGCTGGCCGCGAAGATCCAGGCGCTC
>JARLGS010001012.1 GCA_031292695.1 Mycobacterium sp.
CCGCGCCCGCGGCGCCTGCCGCCGGCGCGCCGATCCGCACCTACGGCCTGGCGCTGGTCGGCGAGCCGAAGCTGCCGGCGGGGTTCGCGCATTTCCCCTACGCCAACCCGGACGCGCCGAAGGGCGGCGAGGTGGTGCTGGCGGCGGTCGGCAGCTTCGACAGCTTCAATCCGTTCATCCTGCGCGGCACATCCGGGCCGGTCAGCGCGGTCTGGGACACGCTGACCCGCGCCTCGGCCGACGAACCCGATACCGGCTACGCGCATCTGGCGCACACCATCGAGGTCGCCGCCGACCACACCTATGTCGCGTTCGAGCTTCGGCCGGAGGCCAAATTCCACGATGGCACGCCGGTGACGGCGGAGGACATCGCCTGGACGTTCGAGACGCTGCGCGACAAGGGGCGACCGTATTTCCGGCAATACTACGCCGGTGTCGCGAGCGTGGAGACCGACGGCCCGCTGCGCGTGGTGTTTCACTTCAAGTCAGGCGGCAACCGGGAACTGCCGGAGATTCTCGGCCAGCTTCCGGCGCTGCCGAAGCACTGGTGGACCGGGCGGGATTTCGCGGCACCGCTGACCGACCCGCCGCTCGGCTGCGGCCCGTACAAGGTCGGCCGGGTCGAGTTCGGGCGCACGCTGGTGATGGAGCGGGTGCCCGACTACTGGGGGCAGGGCATCCCGACCGCGAAGGGGCTGGACAATTTCGGCAGCATCCGCACCGAGTATTTTCGCGACGCGACGGTGGCACTTCAGGCGTTCAAGGCCGGGCAGGTGGATTTCCGGCACGAGAACATCTCCAAGGTCTGGGCGACCGAATACGATTTTCCGGCGGTGCAGAAGGGGCTGGTGAAAAAGCGCGCGTTCGACGCGCGGCTGCCGACCGGGATGCAGGGGTTCGTGATGAACACCCGCCGAAAAGTGTTCCAGGACCGGCGCGTGCGCGAGGCGATGACGCAGGCGTTCGATTTCGAATGGGAGAACAAGAACCTGTTCTTCGGCCTGTACACGCGCAGCAGCAGCTATTTCAGCTCCAGCGATTTCGCCTCCTCCGGCCTGCCGGACGATGCCGAAACCGACCTGCTGGAACAGTTCCGCGACCAGTTGCCGCACGAGGTGTTCGACACCGAGTACAAGCTGCCGGTCACCGATGGTTCCGGCAACAACCGCGAGGGGCTGAAGCGCGCGCTGGCGCTGCTGCGCGAGGCCGGCTGGGACATCAAGGACCGCAAACTGGTGGACGCGTTCGGCCAGCAGATGTCGTTCGAGATCCTGCTCGATTCACCGAGCTTCGAGCGTGTGGCGCTGCCCTATGTGCAGTGGTTGCAACGGCTGGGGATCGACGCGCGGGTGCGCACCGTCGATCCGTCGCAGTACGAACACCTGACCGACGCGTTCGACTTCGACATGACCGTCAACGTGTTCGGCGAGTCCGATAGCCCCGGCAACGAACAGGCGGATTACTGGGGCAGTGCCGCG
>JARLGS010001013.1 GCA_031292695.1 Mycobacterium sp.
AGTGACGACGTTGTTACAAGCGGTTGAAGTACTGCCGCCGCCACACGCCATCATGCCGCTGGCGAGAGCAACGAAGAGCAAGAGCATACCGAGCATGGTTCGCCACTTGCGCCGCTTGGGTGCGATGCCGAACAGCAGCACGCAAGCGAGGACTGCACCACCCTTGGCGTACCAGGGGATTCCGGTAGGCGCTTGATAGGAGGCTGAGCAGGATGATTTGCTTGCCGTGGTCGTGACGGTGAGCGTAGCCGTGCCTGCAGTAGTCGAGGTGATGCTGACCGGGCTGGTGGAGCCGAAGCTGACGGTGGGTGGGTACTGCGTTCCGGTGGAATTGGTTACGGTGGGTTGGAGTGTAACGCTGCCCGTAAAGCCAGCCGTGGGCGTCACTGTAACTGTGGATGTGTTGCTGGTGGCGGCTCCCGCTGTGACGGTAACTGCCGTACCCGCGACGGAGAAGCCGGGTACCACGGAGAGTGAGACCGATGCCGTTGCCGACGCGTAGTCGGTGATGTCGGTTGGGGTAAAGGTTGTGCTGAGAGTTGTGGTTCCCGCTGTTGTGATGGCGGTGCCAAGCGCGGGCGAGTAGACGAAGCTGCCGGGTACGCTAGCGGTTGCGTTTAACTGGGTTGCGCTGAGCACGGTTCCGACAGCGACGGCGGAGGGCGTGGCCCAGGTGATGGCGGGCACGGCTTGATTTACGGTGAGGGTAACGGTTGCGGTTGCGGCGCCGTAGTCGGCTTGATCGGTGGCCAGGAAGGTCACGGTGAGGATCTTAGCACCGGCGGCGAGGACCGATCCTGCAGCGGGGCTATACGAGAACGTGCCGGGCACGCTGGCGGTGGCGTTGAGCTGGGTTGCGCTGAGCGCCGTGCCGTAGTTGATGGCTGCCGGGGTGGCCCATGTGATGGTGGGGGTGACCTTGTTGACCGTGAGAGAGACGGTAGCCGTGACGGCTCCGTAGGTTGCGGTGTCGGTTGGCGTAAAGGTGGTGGACAGCGTCTGCGTGCCGGCGTTGAGGACTGCTCCAGCGGCGGGGCTATAGACGAATGTTCCCGGTACGCTGGCGGTGGCATTGAGTTGGGTCGCGCTGAGTGCGGTGCCGTAGTTGATGGCTGCCGGGGTGGCCCATGTGATGGTGGGGCTGGCTTTGACGGTGAGCGTTACGGTTGCCGAGGCGGTGTTGTAATCGGTCGCGTCTGTCGGCGTGAAGGCTACGGAAAGTGTATGAGATCCGACTGCGAGTACCGTCCCCGCTGCTGGGCTGTAGACGAATGTGCCGGGCACGCTGGCGGTCGCGTTAAGTTGGGTTGCGCTAAGAGCTGTGCCGTTTGTGATGGCTGCCGGTGTAGCCCATGTGATTGTTGGCGTGACCTTGTTGATGGTGAGCGTAACGGTTGCACTAGCGGCGTTGTAGGTGGTGGTGTCGGTGGGCGTGAAGGCGACC
>JARLGS010001014.1 GCA_031292695.1 Mycobacterium sp.
CCACCGTGCCGTTGGGCTGGTACGTCGTGACCAGATCGCCGTTCACGTCGTACCCGTACGTCGTCACCAGCGGCGCGCTCACCGCCGCACCGTCGAGTTCCGTCACCGTTACCGTGCTCATGCGTCCCAGGGCGTCGTAGCCGTACTGAATGGCCGTGTTCGCCGTCGACACCGACGTCTCGAGACCCGTGGCCAGATTATACGTGTACTCAATGGTCCCCTCAGGAGACTCCTGCTTCACCAGGTTGCCGTTGACGTCGTAATACGACGTCGTCAGCCCCTCCGGCGTCGTCACCGTGTCGTAATGACCGCCGTCGTTGGTCGTGTCCGGGTTGTCGTACGTGTACGTCACCGTCACCGACGGGCTAGTCGCATGCGGCGCGTAGTCGTCCTTCTCCGTAACGCGCCCCTGGTCGTCGTACGTGTAATGGATCGTGTTGCCATCGAAATCGGTTGACGACGCGAGCTGACCCAACGCGTTGTACGACCAGCTTTCCGTCTGACCCATCGGCAGCGTTTCCGACACCTTGTGGCCGAATGCGTCGTACGTGTAGGACGTGGTTTCGCCCTGGCCACTGGGGAGACCCGGCGCAGGGACCGTCTCGCTCAACAGGTTCCCATACGCGTCGTAGCTGTACGAATAAGTCGGCCGAGCCGTGTAGCTGGACTCCGGATACACAAGGGTGATCGCGGGAAGCTGAACGCTGGTGAGGTTGCCATAGGCGTCGTAGCCGTAGTCGGTCTCGTTACCGTCCTGGTCGATTGAAGCCACCTTGCGACCGTTGGAGTCGTAGACCGTCTTGCTCGTGCCGCCGTCGGGAAAGACCGTCTTCACCAAATGGCCGTCGCCGTCGTAGACGTAGTGCGTGGTGTGGCCCAGGGCATCCGTCGTGGAGGTGACACGGCCCGCGGCATCGTACGTGGTCGTCGTCGTCGACGTCACCCCGTTGGCCGTCGTGCGCGCCTCGGTCTGCTGACCCGCGGCGTTGTACGCGTAGGTCGTCACCGCGCCGCCCGCGCTGGTGGTCGAGATCACGTTCCCTGCTGCGTCGTAGGTCGTCGACGTGGACGAGAGCAGGGCGCCATGGGAGATCGGCGTACCGGCCGTGATCACCACGTTGCCGTAGCGCTCGGTGCTCTTGGCGTTCCCAGCGGCGTCGTAGGTCGTCAGCGTGCCGTCGCATGGCTGGCCGGGAAGGTGCGCGTCGTCGGTCCACTGGACGCGGCCCTGCGCATCGTAGGACGTGTCGGTCACCGAGAACGGCGTGGCATCGGAGGAGCTCAGAATGCTGGTGGGCGCTGAGGAGTTGGGGTTGTTGATGATGATGGCGACGTTGTGGTACTGCTCGGTGCTGATCACGCGGCCGGCCGCGTCGTAGGTCGTGTGCGTACCGTTGGCCGCCTGGCCCGGCACGTGCGGGACGTCCGTCCACACGGCATGGCCCGAGGAGTCGTAGACGGTCTCCGTGACGGTGCCGTCGGCTGCGGTCGACTGGATCAAATGGTCGTTGCCATCATAGATGTTGGTCGTGGTCAGCACCTGCTGCGTGCTGCCGCTGACCCAGGTCCACTGGCTCGTCTTCGGATTGCCGTCCGCATCATACGTGTACGTGGTTGTCGTACCTTGCGCGTCCGTCGTGCTCGTGACATCGCCGTACCCGTCGTAGGTGCTGTGCGTCGTGCCGTCCGGCGTCGTGATCGAGAGCACGTTGCCGTACGCGTCGTAGGTCATTGAGGTCGTCACACCATCGGGATCGGTCGTCGAGACCAGATTGCCGTTCCCGTCGTACCGGAACGTCGTGGTGTTGCCGAGCGCGTCCGTGCTCGTCACGGGCTCACCCTGGGCGTTATACGTGAAATACGTCGTGTTTCCCTGGGCGTCCGTTGCCGTCAATACCTCGCCGTACGCGTCGTACGTGTACGTCGTCGTCTCCGGCGTCCCGTCCACCGTCTGGGTCTGCGAGGCCAGGTTGTTGCCGGAATACGTCGCCGACGTCGCGTTCCCGGCCGCGTCCACCGTGCCCGTGACGTTCCCCTCACCGTCGTACGTGACCGCCGTCGGGCTGCTCCCCGGAGCCGTCACCGACGTGTTCAGCTCGCCCGCGTCGTCGCTCGTCACCGTCGACGTGTTCCCCAGCGCATCGGTGATCCCGCTCACGCGACCCGCCGTCGTGTACGTCACCTGCGCCACCGTCTGGCCCTGCGCGTCGATCACGTGGTCCACATAGTGCGGCATGCCGGTGTTGTACACGAACTGCGTCGTCTTGCCGTCCCGGTCCGTCACGCTCACCAGGTTGCCGCTGCCGTCATAACCGTACACGATGCGGTTGCCGCGAGGGTCCGTGATCGCCGTGATGTTGCCCGTGTTCGGGTCTCGCGTGAACGTCACCGCACGGCCGCTGTTGCTCGAAATGCCGCTCGCGCTGAACGTCAGCGTGTTCCCGTTCCGGTCACTCTCCGTCTCCAGGACGCCCGTCGACGCGTCGATCACGTACGTCAGCCCCTGCCGCGTCGTCAGCGTGTACGAGCCACCGAACGTCGGGTCCGCGGGCGTGTACGGCGTCTGTTCCCCGTCCAGACCCGAGTACGTCCCGTCGCCGTTGGCGAACAGCGTGTCGGCCTCCACCGTCAACGTGTCCGTCACACCCGGGTCCGGCACGAAGGCCGGGTCGTAGTACGGCAAGACGAAGTAGCCCGTCACCACAGGCTGCGGCGCGAACGTGAACGTCTCCGGCTGCCCGCCGGGGAGCGTGATCGTCACACGCGTACCGTCCGAGAACGGCGCCTGCGCGCTCGTCCCGCCGTTGGGCTGGGACACCGCTAACTGCGCGTTCCCCTCGTTCAGCGTCCAACCGTAACCGAAGTCGCCTTCCACCCCCGCGTTCAGCGTGTCGTACGTACGCGTGATCGTGATCGGAATACCCGCCACAGGCACCGTCAGGTCCGTGAACGACAGGTGCAGGTTCCCCAGCTTCAGGCTCCCCGTCACCGTCACCGTCTGCTCGACGACCGTCGTGTGACCACCCGCGTTCGTGACCCTCAGCTCCAGGACGTAGGGACCGTCCGCGAGCATCGTGGGATCGAACGACCCCAGAACCCCGTTCACCACCGGGCTGCCGCCCGAGCCCAGCAGCGTCGTGTTCGCGCTGCCGGCAGCAGAGACCCTCAGCGTCCACGACGACAACTGCTCCGCGTCATTCGCTGTCCCCACGATTTGCACCGGCGCGGTCACCTCCGACTGCACCGACTTGCGGTACGTCAACGACCACCCGCTCACCGTGGCCGTCGTGCTGGTCGAGCTGTTCGTAAGCGTCAGTGTGTACGTGCCGCTCGCCGCCGAGCCCGCCAGAGCGGCGAGCGCTTGCTCCGGATGGAACGTGCCGGAATACGGCGCACTCCCGGAACCGATGCCCCCCGACGCCCCGTCGTCGAACGTCGCGTTCGTCAGGTTCGTCCCCGACAGCCCGCTGAACAGCGTCACCGTGTGACCGTTCGGACCGGTCAACGTCGCAGTCAGACCCGAGTCGTCGCTGGCCGTGATGTTCAGCGCCAGCGCCAGCGATTGCACCGACGACGGGTCGTTCACCGTGATCGGCGAGCTCACCGATGCGCCCGGACCCACCGTCAACGGCGCGAACACCGGCAGGTGCGTCGTCGCGTCGGCGCCGTTCGTCGCGTTCTGTGTCGACGCCAGCGACGCGATCGACGCCGTCGGCACGTCCGTCACGCTCGGGTCGATCACCGTGACCACCGACGACGGCGACGTACCCACGTTACCCGACGGGTCGGTTGCGCTCCCGACGAACGTCACCGTGCCCGTTGTTGGCAGCACGACCTTCGCCTGCCCCTGCGCATTCAGGACAACCGGCTGGCCGTTCTCGGTCAGGCTTAGTGATGAGACTGCCACGTCGTCGGTCGCCCGCACCGTCACGGTCACCGACTGCCCCATGTCCGCCTGGTCGGCGCTCACTTGCACGACCACTCCGGGCGGCGTCGTGTCCGCGTTCACCGACAGGACGTACGATTGGCTGAAGCTGTAGCCGTGAAGGTCGGACACCGTCACCAACATCGGCCAAAAACTGCCCACAAACTCCGTCCCCGGATTCCACGTCACATGCCCATGCCAATCGACCATCGGCTGCGACGGGTCGTCCTCAAAACCTTGCGGACGCTGCATATCAACCTGATATTGCAAGAGGTCGCCGTCCGGGTCCGACGCCACCACATCGTATTCGTAAGTCCCGCCCGCCGTCACCGACGTGACGGGCGTCGAGCTGATTGTGGGCCCCTGGTCCTCCGTAACCTCGATCGTGAAGCTCTGGTAGGCCTCGTTGCCGTGGCCGTCGTCGGCAACCACCGTGACGGGATAATTCCCCGCGGCGCCGGGAGTTCCGTACACGGCGCCGTATGTGATCGACAGCCAAGACGGCGCGCCGGCCTCCAGCGAGTACGTCACCGAGTCGCCGTCCGGATCGGTGGCGCCCGCTCCGTAGCGGTAGGGCGACCCCACGAGCCCTTGGAGGACCGGCTTCGACGTGATCACCGGCGGCCGGTTGGGCGCGCTCGCGGTTGCCGTCAGCGTCCAGTCCTGGGTCGCCACGCCCCCCAGGCCGTCCGAAACCTGGATCTCCAGCGCGTAGGTGCCTGCCACGGGACTGGCC
>JARLGS010000117.1 GCA_031292695.1 Mycobacterium sp.
ATTGCCCAGGGCGGTATGCAATGGGTCGGGCGTGCGGAACTCGTTGCGGCCGTAGCCAATGCCGGGGCGTTGGGGTTCATCACCGCGTTGACGCAGCCGACGCCGGCGGACCTTGCCGATGAGATCGCCAAGACCCGGGATCTGACGGACAAGCCGTTCGGGGTGAACCTGACGATCCTGCCGGCGATCAACCCGCCGCCCTATGACGAATACCGCCAAGTGATCGTTGACGCGGGAATCAAAATCGTCGAGACGGCGGGGTCGAACCCTGCGCCGCACCTGCCGATGTTTCACGACAACGGCATCAAGGTGCTGCACAAGTGCACGTCGGTGCGACACGCGGTCAAGGCGCAGAGCCTCGGCGTCGACGGCATCAGCATCGATGGCTTCGAATGCGCGGGGCACCCCGGTGAGGACGACATCCCGGGCCTGGTCCTGATTCCGGCCGCCGCCAAAAAGATCGGGATCCCCATGATCGCTTCTGGCGGTTTCGCCGACGGCCCCGGTCTGGTCGCGGCGCTGGCGCTGGGCGCCGACGGCATCAACATGGGCACCCGGTTCATGTGCACCGTGGAGTCCTGCATCCACCACAACGTCAAGGAGGCCATCGTCGCCGGCGATGAGCGCGGCACCGAGCTGATCTTCCGGACACTGCACAACACCGCACGGGTGGCCAGCAACGCCGTGTCGCAAGAGGTGGTCGAAATACTCAATCGCGGCGGTCAGTTCGACGACATCAAGGACTTAGTGGCCGGGGTGCGGGGCCGGAGGGTGTTCGACGAGGGAGATGTGGACGCCGGGATCTGGACGGTCGGTACGGCGATGGGCCTGATCGACGACATCCCGACCTGCGGTGAGCTGATCGCGCGGATCGTCGCTGACGCCGAGGAGATCATCGCGAGCCGGCTGGCCGACATGGTCGTCGCCCAGGCGGTGAAGGCATGACGCCGCCGATCATCGAGAAGTGGTTGCGCTTCGCCACGACCGGCGACGCCACCGATCTCGACGCGCTCCTCGACGATGACGTCGTCTTCTACTCCCCGGCCGTCTTCGCCCCGCAAGAAGGCCGCGTGAAGGCCTCGGCCTACCTGCTGGCCGCCGAGAAGATGTTCTCCGATGCAAACTTTCGTTACGTCAACCAGTGGTACGCGGACCGGTCGGCGGTCCTTGAGTTCCGCGCCGAACTCGGCGGCATCATCATCGAAGGTGTCGACATGATCTTCTGGAACGACGCGGACAGGATCGAGTCATTCAAAGTGATGATCAGACCGTTCAAAGCGCTGCAGACGATCATGCCCAAGATGGCGGAACTCCTGCGCTTATAGACCGAGCCCACCGGACCTCGGGCCGGCCATTCGGAAAAGCCCCGAGGCGGCACGCGCTACGGTCGCTATACACATGACGGAGGTTTCTATGGCCGGGCGGATCCCATTGGTCGACTATCTGGTGCTCGACGACGACGAACCGCACCTCGTCGCGCAGGAATGCACCAACTGCGGTGCCCGGTTCTTCGACCGGCGCAACGCCTGCGCCGGCTGCTTTGCCACCGAGTTCAAGACCGTGCCGGTCGCGACCGAGGGGACGGTGCGGGCCTTCACGATCGTCACCTTCGCCGCACCGGGCATCCCCATCCCGTTCGTCGCGTCCGTGGTCGACTGCGAGGGCACCCAGGTGCGCGCCAACCTCGTCAACGTCGAGCCCGACCCTGACCACGTCCATGACGGGATGAAGGTGCGTCTGGCCACCTACCCGATCGGTACCGACTGCGAAGGCACCCAGGCCATCGGCTTCGGCTTCGAGCCCGCCACCTGACCAACCAGCACCGACGAAGGAGCAGCGACGATGAGCGCCAGCGATGAGATCTGGATCCTGGGGATCCGCATGACCAAGTTCGGCAAGCACCCCGATCTGGACACCGTTGACCTGGCCGCGGAGGCCGCGCTCGGCGCGCTGGCCGACGCCGGGGTGACCATGGCCGACATCGGTGTGCTGGCGGCCGGCAACCTGATGAACGCGAACGCCGGAATCGGTCAGCAGCTGCAAAAACAGATCGGCCAAACCGGCATCCCGGTGTACAACGTGGCCAACGCGTGCGCCACCGGCGCCACCGCGCTGCGGACCGCCATCATGGCCGTGAAGGCCGGCGAGGTCGACTACGGCATGGCCGTCGGCGTGGAGAAGCTGTCCGGCGCCGGACTGCTCGCCGGGGGCAGTCAACAAAAACAATCCGACGACGTCTGGGCGCCGAAGGGCCGCTACGGCGCGGTCGCGCCCATCGACGGGCGGATCGGCACCGAAACCATGCCCGGTGTGTTCGCCCAGATCGGCACCGAGTACGGCCACAAGTACGGCGGCACCAGCTTCGAGTTGTTCGCCAAGATCAGCGAGAAGAACCACGCCCACTCGACACTGAATCCGCTGGCCGCCTACCAGAAGAGGTTCACACTCGAGCAGATCATGAACGACGTGATGATCGCCTACCCCAACACTCGCCCGATGTGCTCGGCCAACTGCGACGGCGCCGCCGCCGCGATCGTGTGCAACGGCGAGACACTGAAATCGCTGTCGCTCGAACAGCGGCGGCGCGCGGTGAAGGTGTCGGCCTCGGTGCTGACCACCGACCCCTACGAAGAGGGCTGCCAGGTCCTGCCCAACGTCAACACGCTGACCCGCAACGCCGCCGCGACCGCCTACGAGCAGGCCGGCATCGGACCGGGCGACCTCGACCTGGTCGAGCTGCACGACTGCTTCGCCACCGCCGAACTCGTGCACTACGACAACCTGATGCTGTGCGACGAGGGCGGCGCCGCCGACTTCTTCAACTCCGGCGCCACGTGGCGCGACGGCTCGACCCCGGTGAATGTGTCGGGCGGGCTGCAGTCCAAGGGCCACCCCATCGCGGCCACCGGCATCGCCAACATCTGGGAGATCTGCCACCACTTGCGCGGCGAGGCCGGCGACCGCCAGATCAAGAACGCCACGGTCGGCCTGGCCCACGTGATCGGCCTGGGCTCGGCCTGCGGCGTCCACATCCTGGAAAAGTCGGCGGCCTAAGCCCTCGCACCACACGTCGTCGCGCCCGGATTCCGGTTGATTGCATGGCATGTCGGCTGCCCCGGCTACCTTATTGACCCGCGCTGGCGTAGTCGGTGACCGCCGCGCCGTTCACCGCGCTTACCGACGCGGCGTTCGACAACCTCGGCCCCAGTCTCTGAGACGGCACGAAGAATCGAACGGCCTTAGGTGACAGGCTTCCCCGAACGGAAATCGACTGACGATGCCCGTTTGCGGCTTGTCGGCGTGGCCGTCGTGGTAAAGATGGCCCCATGTCGTACGTGCTGACGCAGCCGGACGTAATGGGGACGGCGGCCGCGGATTTAGCGGCGATTGGTACGACGATCAAACAAGCCGGTGCGGCCGCGGCGGGCAAGACCACCGGCGTGGCGGCGGCCGCCGCCGATGAGGTATCCGCGGCGATAACGAACCTGTTCAACGCGTACGCCCAAGAGTGGCAAGCGGTCCTCGGGCGGGCGACGGTGTTTCACAGCGAGTTCGCCCGGGCGCTGGCCGCCGCCGGCAACGCCTACGCCAGTGCCGAATCCGCCTTCCTGGGCGCGCTCGCCGCCGGCAGTTCCCCGCTCACCGCGACGGGCGGCACCGGAGTACTGACCGCAATGACGAGGGCGGCGATGACGGACCCGCCCGTCACTTTCGTCCTGGACGGGAGCGGAACGCCGATCCCGCCGGCAACCTTCGTGGCCGACGTTGTCAGCAAATACGTCATGCCAAATTTCCCGCCGGGCCTTGTCCAAGCCCTGGCCATGCCGGCGGGGGAATATCCGGATAGCGGTATCAAGGACCTGCCCCAGGACATTTCCATAGCTCGCGGCGTCACGATCCTGAACAACGCGATCCAACAGCAACTCTCCGCCGGTAACACCGTCAACGTGCTCGGCTATTCACAGGGCGCCAACATCGCCGCGCTTGAAATGCAGTTGTTGGACCCCAGCGGCACGCCGAGCTCGCTACCCATAAACTTTGTCTTGCTTGGTAATTCGATGAATCCCAATGGGGGCTGGGATGCCCGCTTCCCGGGTCTGAGCCTGCCGACCTTGGGTTTTTCGACCCTCGGCCCGTCTCCGAGCAATGACTTCGTGACCAAGGTTTACACCCTCGAGTACGACGGCTGGGCCGACTTTCCGCAATACCCGATCGATATCTTCTCCGACCTCAATGCCGTCGCCGGCATGGTAACTGTGCACACCGGATATGAAACTCTGACACCCACGCAGATTGGTTCGGCGGTTACATTGCCGACGCAGGGTCCCACCATGACTACCTACTACATGATTCCGAACCCGGACTTACCGCTGCTGGATCCGGTGCGGCTTATCCCCTACGTCGGAAACCCGATCGCAGACTTGGTCCAGCCGGTTTTGACACCGCTTGTCAACTGGGGCTACGGCAACCCGAACTTCGGCTGGTCCACCGGGCCGGCGAATGTGACTACCCCGTTCGGATTCCTGCCGCCGCTCAGCGACACAACCGCCCTGGGGCCCGCCCTGGCCAGTGGAGTCCAGCAAGGAATCGCGGCTGCGGCCAACGACCTTATCGCCGAGGGGCCGCCGCAGCTGCCAGGAATATCGGGGCTCTCGGACATATCGCAAGCGCTGACGGCACTTTCGTCCGGGACCGCCACACTGGCTCTGCCTGCGGGGCCGCCCTCGATAATCGACCTCCTCTCAGGCCTGCAGACGGCGAACATCCAGATCGTCGGCACCGTGACGAACGCGACCTCGACGGCCTACTCAACCCTGCTTCCGACAGCAGATATCGCGACCGCTGTCCTGGTCTCTTTGCCGTCGTACGACGTGAACCTGTTCCTGGACGGGACACTTCAGATGGTCAACGGTCAGCCCGTGGCGGGGCTGATCAACGCGATCGGCCTTCCGATCGCGGCCGACGTCGGACTGCTCCCGCTCACGGGCGCGTTGGAACTCGTCGTCCTCGGAGAGGCGGGGTATTCCATCGTGACCGGGACGCCTTACGGGAGTTTCTGACCGATGGCGGGGACTATCGCAGCTCGGTGGTATCGAATCTGACTGCGGTGCAAGCAGACCGGCGTTTCGTCGAGCGCGAGGGCCCGCTGAACTTCTACTCGCTGTACCGCGCGCACAATGTGCACTTATCGTGTACTCGGCGACGTTCGAGGGGCAGTCGCAGGTCGCGCTATCGGGCGCCGACGAATTGGCACAGCAGCTCACACCTCAACCGCGCCGACGTGCCAATCCTCACCTCCTGCGCCTGCAGGCTAGAGGTGAGCGCGCGGGAGCTATCAGATCTCGTCGAGGCGGGGGTAGAGAACTTCTTGGGTGAGAAACAGCAGCGCGGCGGCAATCGGGATTGCGACCAGCGCCCCGACAATCCCGAGCAGTGCGCCGCCGATGAGGACGGCAACAACGGTGACCAGGGCGGGCACCTTCACTGCATGGCCGATGATTCTCGGCACCAGCAGGTAGTCCTCGAGGAGGCGAAAGACGACAAAGAACGCTACCGCACCGATACAGACCGGGAGCGAGACTGTCAGTGCGACAGCGGCGACGACGACACCAGCGATGGTCGATCCGACGACGGGCACCAGATCGAACACAGCCACAAAAATGCCCAGTAACAACGGGTACGGGACATTGAACGCGGCCAGCCAGATGAAGGTGGCGACCCCGGCGATCACCGAGATCAACACATTGCCCAGCACGTAGGCGCCGACTTTCGCGAACACTTCATCTCCGATGAGGATGGCGCGGGGCCGACGACTGTGGGGCACCAGCCGGTACAGCTTGCTGCGGATACGGGGCATGTCGACCAGGAAGTACACGGTCAACACAATCACGATCAAGGAGTCGGCCACCGCGTCGAAGACCGCGCTTCCTGCACTGACCACCTCATTGACCACCGATCCTCCCGAACCTTTGATCGTTTCGGTGATCCGCTGTTGCAGATGGAAGCGATCGTTGAGTCAGCCGATGGCCGAGGAGTGGTCCTGGGCCGGGGTGAAATCGCCCTCGGGAGTCAGTACCTGCGTTTCGTCAAGGGCGTCGTCGACGCACAGGACCTGTCGCTCAACGTTTCCCGCGAAATCCAGCAGCAAGATCGGCAGATCAGGGCGATCCGTCGCCGGCTGACCAAAAAGGTGCTCTCCATGATCAAGGATCTGCACTCGGAGCGGCCGCAGGACTACCGCACCGTGTGGACCCAGTTCGGCAAAGTCCTCGAAGAGGGCCTGCTGTCAGAGTTGGAACCGGGAAATACTGCTGGGAATTGCCTCGTTCGCCTCGACGAGCGGCACGGTTGCGGGGCCACTGCCTCGATCATGGTTACCGCGCACACCTACGCGGACGTGTACGACTCGGACCTGGATCGCGTGGCGAATGCGCTCGACGGGCTCGGAGGATAACCGTGACTGCGGATAAACGGCGGATAAACCGGGGCCGCGGTGGACCGAATGGTGCATTCAAGCGATCGAAGAAGCCGGTGACCAGCTCTTTCTCGCAGTGGCCAGGGGCGGGATCGAACCGCCGACCTTCCGCTTTTCAGGCGGACTTGCGGTCGCGGCAGGCTTGTTTTGGCTGGTCACGCTGGACACGAAGCCCGCAGTTGGACAGGTCGGACCAGCTAGCCTGACGCGTTGGCCCCATTTTGGCCCCATAGCCATGGATGCCAGGTCGTTTGAGACCCCACACTAATCTGGCTCCATGAAGACCGTCACGACCGCCGAAGCTGAGGCGTCAAACTTGCTACTTTCCAACATCTTTCACATGGTATGTCGGCAGACACTTGCGCCGAATTGTCGCGGCGGGTCAACATCCAGATCAGGAACTACGCTACCGCGGGCAGCCATACGTCGCTAGGCGCCACCATCAAAGTCCCGAATTCCCCAAGGGATTGGTCGCCGTCAACGCGTCCGGAACGAAGCGGGCCGATCACCCTTCCCGTCCGACCCGCTACCGTCAGCTGAAGGCGGGAGTCGCGAACCAGAAGCCCAGGATCACCGCCGCGACGACCGCGGGCCAGGCCTCGAAGGCGACACGCACCGGCAGCGGCGCCTGCCGTAGCTCCATGAAGTCCAGCATCACGTACCTGACCTTTACTGCGGCGATCAGGAAGTTGCCGACCACCGCGACGGCGGGGCCGAACAGATTCTTGGACAGCCCCCACGTCGTCACGCACGTCAACACCATCAGGCCTATCCACACCCACGTGACCCGCTCACGCAATACCGACATCAGACCGCCCTCATCAGGTAGAGCAAGGGGAACAATACGATCCACAACAGGTCGACCAGGTGCCAGAACGAGGCCACGCATTCCGGCACCACCCGGCGTGAGCTGCTCCATGCGCCGCGCCGCGAACGGATCCACAGAAAGGTCAGCAGGCTGGTGCCGACCAGAACGTGGGCGAGGTGGATCCCGGTCAGCGTGAAGTACCACATGTAGAAGGCGTCGGTGCCCGGCATGATGCCGTGAGCGAACTTCTGGAAGTACTCGATCGACTTGGACACCACGAACATCAGACCTGTGAGCACTCCCCCAAGTAGATATCGGGGCACTCGGTCGATGAGGTCACGCTTGAGGGCTTGGATCGCAAGGGCGACCGACCAGGAGCTGGTCAGCAGGATAAGCGTGTCGATGCCACCCAGGTTCATGTTGAGCGTGTGCCGGGAGGCCTCGAACATGGCCGGGTTGTGGAGCCGATCCTTCATGAAGCTCAGAAACAGGATCGCGAAGATGACCGAGTCAGCACCGATGAAGACCCAGACGCCGTCCACTCCGGGAAGACGTCTGGGCTTCACACGATCGGCGACAGCGACCACCGCGCCACTAAGCGTTCAGGCGCCCGGCGGCCTCGTCTTCGGCCTTGATCCGGTCGATAGCCTTGAAGACGAAGTAACCCAGGCCTGCGATCCAGAAGAACCAGGTGAAGAACGCGACCCAGAAGCTGATGACGCCGTTGAAGGCCAGCGGCCCGGTCGTGAGGAACGGGATGGCACTGACCACGAAGAACGACGCGAACGTGACCCAGCCCCACCAGCTGACCGCGTCCGGGACCAGCTTCTTCTCCCGCTTGTCACGCATGAACGCGATGCTGCAGGCGGCGATCTGGAGGGAGGTGACGAAGTACGCCAGGTCGAACAGGAGCCAGCCCATCCAGTAGAGCATGTGCACGACGCCCGGATCGAGGTAATGGGCCTCGTGCGCGGCGGTCAGCCACGCCATGCAAGCCGTCATGATCGGCGCACAGGTGATCGTGCCACCCATCATCTCGAGCTTGGAGAACACGCCGCCGGGACCCTCGACGTGTTCCATCACCCGGGCGATTGCCACGCTCCACGCCATGTAGAAGGCGGTGATCGTCAGGGCGACGCTCATCCCGATCAAGAGCGGCAGCCGGAGTTCGACGAAGTGCGCCTTCACCTCCTCTGGCGTCGCATTGGGCGAGAACGGCGGCATGTTGCGTCCGAGGAACCCCCATAGGCCGACGAACAGGGCCAGGAACAATGGGCCCATACATGCCAGGATCTTCCACGACGTGTAGTCCGTCGAGTACGGCGACAAGCCACGCGCCGGGGCTGCGGTGCCGGGTTCGGCATGTGTTGCCATCGGACCTGCTCCTCAATGATGTACGAGGGGAATCGACGATCCGATTCCCCTGGTGACTTCTTTAGACAACGCCATCCTCGCCGATGCGACGGTCGGTGGCTTCCCCCGAAAGAGCACCTTTTGCTCACCTCTTCGGGGCACCGAAAGAACGGCCGCCGCCGGCGAAAAGAACGCGAACGCTAGAAACCGGCCCCGTGGACCTCATGGCCGGGCTTCTCGGCCGCGAGCCCGCGGTACGCGCCTTCAGGGGGTGCGCCGCGATTGATGACAGCGTCAACTTCGCGAGCGATCGGCATGGTAAGGCCATATTGCTCGGCGAACTCCATGATGACGCTCGCAGCCTTCACGCCCTCAGCGACTTGATTCATCGACGCGATGATCTCGTCGATCGGCGTGCCCGCGCCGAGCTGCTCGCCGACATGGCGGTTGCGGCTGCGCTGGCTGGTGCAGGTGACGATGAGATCGCCGATACCGGCCAGCCCGGCGAAGGTGTCGCGGTGCCCGCCCGCCGCCTCGCCCATCTTGGACATCTCGCGCACCGCCCGAGTCATCACCATCGCGCGGGTATTTTCCCCGATACCAAGTGAGTAGCCCATGCCGACGGCGATGGCGTAGACGTTCTTCAGCGCGCCCGCCATTTCGACGCCAACGACATCGTCGGTGGTGTACGTCCGAAATCGCCTGGTGCGGAACAGCTCTGCAAGATTGGCGGCCAGATGCTGGTCGGGCATTGCCAACACAGCCGCCGCCGCATAACCCTCGGCCACCTCGCGGGCGATGTTCGGCCCGGCCAGGATGCCAGCCGGATGTCCGGGCAGTATTTCGTCGACGATCTGGCTCATCCGCTTGTTGGTCCCCTGTTCGAGACCCTTGACCAGCGACACCACCGGCACCCACGGGCGCAGCTGACTGGCCAGCTCTGCAAGCACATTGCGGAAGCCGTGCGACGGCACACCCATGACGACGACGTCGGCGTGATCGGCCGCCTCCGCGAAGTCCGTTGTGGCGCGCAACGTGCTGCTCAGCTCGACGTCCTTGCCGAGATAGCGACTGTTGCGGTGGTTCTCGTTGATGTCTTTGGCCGTCACCTCCGAGCGCACCCACTGCAAGGTGGGCCCGCGGCGCGCGCAGATGGACGCGATAGTAGTGCCCCAGGAGCCCCCGCCGAGTACGACGACGTAGGGCTGGCGCTGAGCGGGTCTGTCCATATTCGCCTTCGTTTCCGCTACGACGCTCGTGGCTTCTCAGACATCGCCATCCTTACCGATGCGGCCGGTTCAGGCTTCCCCCAAATGGGGCACTTTTCGCTCTCCTCCTGCGGGGCACGGCCCGGTAGGGCCGCCGGATGTGACCCGAAGGGGTCAAGCTGGGACCGTGGAAAGCAGGTCGTCAGCCTGACCGGTCACTGAAAGCACTGTCTGCCACAGGTAGCCGTTGGTGTCGACCTTCTTCCGGGATGAAACCGCCACCGGAATCGGTACATGAGTCAACCGGCGTCGCCAGGAACCGATGACCATGTCGGTCTTACCCGCCATGCCGGCGTGCACGGCTGCATGCCCCAATCGAAGGCAGAAGTTGGCGTCCCGAGCATTGGCCGGCAAACTGCGGATCATATAGCTTGGGTCGATGTACTTGAGGCTTACCGAAATTCCTTGAGCCCGAAACGCTTCCGTGATCTTGTCCCTCAAGGATGCGCCGATGTCGCCATGGCGACGATTCCCTGACGCATCAAATTCCGGCGCCTCCGCCAGCAGGTTTTGGCCCGCTCCTTCCGCCACGACGATCACCACGTAACCATCACGGTCGATGCGCTGTCTGGCCGCACGAACGACCCCATCGATGCTGAACTCAACTTCTGGAATGAGGCATAAGCCGACTTGGGTGTCCGCTAATGCGGCGAAGCTGGCGATGAACCCGGAGTCGCGACCCATCAGCTTGACCAGACCGATACCGAACCGATGGCACGACGCCTCCACATATGCCGCACGCGTCGCCTGCCGTGCCGCCTCGACCGCGGTGTCGAACCCGAAAGACATATCGATATACGAGATATCGTTGTCGATTGTCTTCGGTACACCCACCACGGCGATCTTCAGATCCCGTCGCCGTATCTCTCTGACTATCGAATGCGCACCGCGTAGCGTTCCATCGCCTCCGATGGTGAACAACAGCTGTATTCCCAGGCGCTCAAGCGTGTCGACCACTTCGTCGACCGGTTGCGGACCGCGGGACGAGCCCAGGACTGAGCCGCCCACTTCGTGGATTTGAGTTACTCTCCGGGTCGTCAATTCGATCGGCGTCAGACCGCTTCGCTCGACTAGACCTTCGAAACCGAACCGGAAGCCGTAAATCTTTGCAGTGCCGTACTTTTCGTGCAGGCAGAAGACGATAGAGCGGATGACGTCATTCAAGCCGGGACAGAGCCCGCCACACGTGACGATTCCGCACGTCAGGGTGCCAGGATTGAAGTAGACGCTCTCCCGCGGCCCGGCCAGCTCGAAGGCAGGTGGATCGACGCCGGCTCGCAATTGCTCGCGCAGTACATCGATGTCAGCGCGGAACAGGAGCCGTTTCGATGTATCCATGAAACGGGTTGCGCGCAAGGGCGAGACGATCTTGCATTCGCCCAGATCATCGGTTCTGAAATCTGGCGGCACTGGTGTCATGTCGCGTTGTGCCCTTCCGTGCGCATGCCGTTACCCATTTGCCGCGACCCCGGGTCACCGCGGGCGCCACTGGGGCAGCCAGCTGGAAGTCGTGCCTCATCGACGGCGCCTGCCCTTCGTGAAAAACCCTTAGCTGCGCGGCTTCGACCGGCGACTTTTGAGACGTCGCAATTCTCGCCGAAGCGGTCCACACGGGCTTCCCCCGAAAGAGCACCTTTCGCTCCCCACCCCGAGGCATGCCCCCAAATCCGGCCCCGGAAGACACCGAACACCCGCTCCGGGCCGGACCGACCCTTCCTTGGGGGGTTGCCACGACACCCCGGCGATGTTACAGTTATGCATCATCTGATGTTTGGACGTGCATACGCGCGCACAATCGGTGATCACCGGAAATCGATCGGAAAGGAGCGATACATGGATCAGAAGACCAGCCTCAGATTCCAGCTCATCAGCGCCTGGTGTGGCCCCGCCTTCTTGGTCACCTTCGTGCTGTTCTGGGGGGTGATCGGGCGCAACATCCCGAATCCGTCACCCGCGTTGAGCGCGGCGGATCTCGCCGCTCGCTATTCGCAGCACCTCGGGGAGATTCGGCTGGGTTTCATCGTCGCCCTCATCACCGTTTGCTTCTACATGCCGTGGTGTTCGTATATCAGCGCCCGGATAGCGAAGATCGAGGGCGGGTACCCGGTCCTGGCTAACCTTCAGCTCATCGGTGGGGCTCTGACCGTCATGGTCGTGTCGTTTAGCTGTTGCTTCTGGGCCATCGCGGCGTTCCGGCCCGAGCGGGACCCGGCGCTGATCCAGCTGCTCACCGATACCGGCTGGCTGGTCATCGACCTGCAGTATGCGTGCACGACGTTGCAGATGGTGGCGCTCGCCCTGGCAGTTCTGGCGGACCGGAAGAACAAGGCCACGCCTCTCATGCCGAACTGGGCGTGCTACCTCACCATTTTCTGCGCGGTCAGCTTCTTCCCGGCGAGCCTCACCGGCGTTCTGAAGACCGGCCCGTTTGCCTGGAATGGCGTCATGAGTTACTACTTCCCGTACTTCTGCTGGCTGTGCTGGGAGATAATTGCGAGCACCTATTTGATCAAGGATGTTCGTCGGCGCATGCGCGAGTTCGAGAGCAGCCCCACGGTGGATGGAGGGGCCCCTCGGGTGACGGCTCTCGCTTCCTGACCTGCACCATCGGGCAGGTGCCCTTAGGTTGGTCGCCGCTCCCGTCCGCGCGATTCGACAGTGTTGCGACCGAAGTCCGCACCCGTCGTGCGCGGTCGGGAGCGGACGGCTATCCGTCCCTGGCGTCAGCTGGCGTCATTGGTCAGCGGTGGTCGGGCAAGGAGCGGTCACCATGTCGCGCCGGGAGAGTGTTGATGAGTCTCGAGGAGAGCGTCGATGAGTGAATCGTCGATGAGTTCGGAAACCGACACCCAGTTCGTACCGGTCGGCGAACCGACGCGGCGGTTGCCCGGAGTCGAAGGCGTGTGGGTCTTCGTGCTCGCCGACATGACGGTTTTTGCCGTCCTGTTCGGGTCCTTCATCGTCGGCCGGCATCACAACCCCGGCCTCTTCGAAGCGTCCCGACACGCCCTGAACCCGAACTTCGGTGGTGTCAATACGCTCATCCTGGTTACCAGCTCGTGGTTTGCCGCGCTCGCGCTCGACGCCGTGCGGAAGTCGCGTTTTGCGCTGGCGCAGCGTTTCATCGGCGGCGCTTTTCTCTGCGGCCTCGCGTTCATGGTCTCGAAGGGCATCGAGTACACCGAGAAGTTGAACGCCGGCATCAGCCTGTTGACCAACGACTTCTTCATGTATTACTTCACGCTGACCGGAATTCATCTGTTCCACGTCGTCGCGGGCAACGTGGTGCTGCTCGTGCTGTGGTTCATGGCCCGATCCCGGTCGTTCGACCCGGAGCGGCCCGTCGTTCTCGAATGCGGCGCGATCTACTGGCACATGGTGGACCTGCTCTGGATCATCCTGTTCCCGCTCCTGTATCTGGTGAGGTGAGTAGTGGAGCTGCTTCGCAAGCCGGTCAGTATCGTGTGGGCCGCGTTGATGCTGGCCACCTGCGCATCGACCTGGTTGCTTTCGAGGAACTCGGTCACGCCCGAGGTGGCGACGGTGGCCATCATGCTCGTCGCCGCCGTCAAGGTGCGATTGGTGATTTGGCACTTCATGGAGGTGCGTCGGGCGCCACTGGCGCTGCGGTTGGTCTGCGACGGCTGGTTGCTCGCAGTCACCGCGCTGATCGTGACCGTCTACCTGGTGTGATCCGGCGCCCCGCCGTCGGGTGTGCCGCCCGCGCAGGCCGACCAGACACACGTCACTGCCGGATCGGGCTGTACCAAGGAGATGGGCTACGTGCGCACTGCAATAGATTTGCATTGCCGATGCGTGAGCGCATTGCGATCGATGTGTTGCAGGACAAGTGATGGAGTTCATGTATGTATCCCGCCGTCCCGGACCGTCACCTGCCGTCGATCACCCCGCTTACCGCGAGGTCGGTCGCGTTGAGCACTCTGCTCGGATACCACCCCCCGGCGCTTCCGGTTAGCGCCTTGGTGAAGGTTGGGGAGCTTCTTGGGATCGCGGACCGCGCCACCCGCGTTGCCCTGACGCGCATGGTGAAGGACGGCGACGTGACCGTCGACAATGGTGTGTACCGCCTGTCCGAGCGGTTGCTGCGACGGCAGGCCCAACAGGATGCGCTCACCTCGCCCCCCACTCGGCGGTGGACTGGGGGGTGGGAGATGGCCATCGTCACGAGCACGACCCGGCCGTTGGCCGAGCGGGTGGCCCTGCGTAAGAGCATGGTGCGGCATCGGATGGGCGAGTTGCGCGAGGGGGTGTGGATGCGGCCGGACAACCTCTCTCGCGAGCTCGACGGGGTCATCGCCGACCAGTGTCAGTTTTTCGTCTGTCACCACGCTGACTCGCCGAGTCTGGCAGCGTCGCTCTGGGACTTGCCAGGATGGGCGGCCGAGACGGACCGATTGCTGACAGTGCTTGACGACGCAGAGAGTCTCGCCGAAGGGTTCGTGGCTACAGCGGAAGTAATCCGACACCTGCTGCTCGATCCGTACCTGCCGGACGAGCTGCTCCCGGCGGGCTGGCCAGGTGATCGACTTCGAGAGCGTTACACCGAATTCAACGCCAACTACTCGGAGCGTCTCCGAACGTACAGCGGCGGCTAGTTCGGGGCCGAGGCGCCTCGCGCGCCTGCTCGGTCGGGCGTGACGCCGGACCGCCATAGAGGCAGGACCGCGGCGACGACGGCCCGGCGCGGAATGGTTCGTTGCTCTCCGCCGCCCCTGATGACCGCTTCGGCTCGCTCGTCTTTACGGAGTGAGGGACAATTCTCGCGGGGAACAAACACACATCACACGATGCAATGATGTATCATGGTGGCAGCTTACGTGTCGAACACCGGATCGGCTGACGTCGGGCATGGTGATCGTCGCGTTCGTGCGTCGCGACGGCTATCACAGCGGAGGTCGCCACCAGTCACCACGAGGAGGGCCATGACGGGACCGTTGAGCTTCTCGATCAGCGCAGAGCAAGAGGCGCTGGTCACTGTCGCCCGCACCTTCGGTGAGCGGCGGCTGGCGCCGTATTACAAGCAACGCGAGCAGGAAGGTGCGTTCGACCGCGCGACATTGCGGGCGATGGGCGACCTTGGACTCTTGGGGGTAGAGCTGCCTGAAGAGTACGGTGGCCTCGGACTCGACTGCACGACAGCGGGTCTCGTCCTCGAGGCCGTCTGTCGGTCGGACTACAACATCGGCCAGTTGATGGTGACGATCTCGTTGAGCGGCGCCATCATGGCCCGGCACGGAGATCCCGCGGTCGCCGGGCCGTGGCTGCGCGGCGTGATGGCGGGCGAGTTGATTCCGGCCATCGCGCTGACCGAGCCGGGCGGCGGATCGGACGCCGCGAACCTGACACTGCGGGCGACCAAAGACGGTGCTAGCTACATCCTCGATGGCGAGAAGACCTCGACGAGCTTTGCGACCCAGGCGGCGTTCGCGATCGTTTGGGCCCGCACCGGCGCTCAGTCCAGCGGCGCGGGCGGGATCAGCGCTTTCCTCGTCCCCCTGGACTTGCCGGGCATCAAGACCAGTGAGTTCGACGATCTCGGCGGCCGGTGCGCCGGGCGCGGGTCGGTCCACTTTGACCATGTGGTGATTCCGGCAACGCACCTGATCGGCCGCGAGAATGACGGCTTCGTCCAGGTGATGCAGGGCTTGGATTACAGCCGTGCCCTGATAGGGCTTCAGTGTCTGGCGGTCGCCCGGCAGTCGCTCGAGGAAACCTGGTCGTCCACCGCGGAGAGGACCAGCTTCGGCAAACCGCTGATCGCGAATCAGGGTGTGTCGTTCCCGTTGGCCGAGGCCGAGACTCAGGTTGAGGCATGCCGGTTGCTGTGCTTGAAGACGTTGTGGCTCAAGGACCAGGGGCTGCCGCATACCGCTGAGGCGGCGATGTGCAAATGGTGGGGACCCAAGTTGGCGTTCGACACCGTTCAGACCTGTCTGCTGCTTCACGGTCACGGTGCCTACACCGAGGAAATGCCGTACGCGCAACGCCTGCGCGATGTCTTGGGCCTGCAGATCGGGGACGGCACCGCCCAGATCATGAAGCTGATTATTGCCCGACACAAGGCCGGCCGCAGCGCGGTGTCGGCGTGACTCCGAAAGGAATCCCGATGGCCAAAGTCATCTACGAAAAGCGCGATCAGATCGCGTACATCACGCTGAACCGGCCCGAGGTCCACAACGCCATCGACACCGAGACCGATGAGCTGCTGTTCGAGGCGTGGTCAGATTTCCGCGACGATCCGGATGTCCGGATCGCGATCCTCACCGGGGCCGGCGACAAGGCCTTCTGCGCGGGCGCCGACCTCAAATCGCATGTCGATCCCTGGCTCAACGCCGGGCCCGAACTCGGACGCAGCCTGCTCGACAAGGGATTCGCGGGCCGGATCACCCGAGGGCTGCACCGGACGCCCAAACCGATCATCGCGGCGCTGAACGGTTGGGTCATCGGAGGCGGCATCGAACTCGCCCTGGCCTGCGACATCAGGATCGCGTCCGAGCACGCGAACTTCGGCTTCTTCCACATGCGGCGCGGCATGCATTTCGCCGACGGGGGCATCGTCCGGCTGGTCAACACGGTGGGGGTGGGCATTGCAATGGAGCTGGAGCTGATGGGCGAACCCATCGACGCGCAACGGGCCAAAGAAGTCCACCTGGTCAATCGCGTTGTGCCCCATGGCGATCTGATGGCCACCGCCGAGGACATCGCGACAAAGATCCTGCGCAATCCCAGGGCCGCAGTGGAATCAGCCAAGCAGACAATCCTTGAGGTCGTGGGCCGCCCATTGGACGACCAACTCAGGCTTGAGTGCCTGTATGGCTATTCGACCATGGGCAACCCGGAAATCATCGAGCGCCAGCAGGAGTTCCTCGAACGGCGCGACGCCGACCGGGTAACGACAAGCTCCGACCGCCACTGACGAGCCCAGGACGGAACACGTGCCATACAACTCGATCTACCGTCGCGACCTGTTTCGTGACCACATCGTCGTCATCACCGGCGGCGGCAGCGGTATCGGGCGTTGCACCGCCCATGAGTTGGCCTCCCTCGGTGCCCATGTCGCGATCGTCGGGCGCAACGAGAACAAACTCGAGCGTGTGCGCTGCGAGATCGCATCCGACAGTGGTTCGATTTCCGCCCATGTCGCCGACATTCGCGATGAACACGCGGTCATCGCCACCGTCGAGCGGGTGCTCACCGACCATGGCCGCATCGACGGCCTGGTGAACAACGCGGGCGGCCAATATCGCGCTCCGATGAAGACGATCTCGACAAAGGGGTTCGAGGCCGTGGTCAGAAGCAATCTGACCGGTGGATTCATCGTCATGCGGGAGGTCTACAACCGGTGGATGATCGATCACGGCGGCGCGATCGTCAACATGATCGCCGACATCTGGCACGGGTGGCCGCATTTCTCGCATTCCGCGGCGGCGCGCGGCGGAATGCTCACGCTGAGCGAGTGCGCGGCGACCGAATGGGCCGAATCCGGTGTCCGTGTCAACACCGTCGCCCCCGGATCGATCGCGTCGCAGGGTCTAGACACGTACGAAGACAAGGACACAGCGTTTATTCGCAACGACTTGACGCCAGGTATCCCGTTGCAGCGGTTCGGAACTGAAGCCGAAGTCTCGGCGGCGATCGTCTTTCTGCTGTCGCCGGCGGCGAGCTATATCACCGGCTCCTGCATCCGCATCGACGGGGGAGCGCCGAACGCCCGCCGTGGATGGTGGGATCTGCAGCCGGCCAAGAACAATGTGGCGTTCGACGGGTTCCACCGGTCCTCGCTCCCTGCGATCCTCGACGAGGTGCCGTGATCCCTGTGCAGTCCTCGCTAGTTGTTGCGGGTCATGACGTTGTAGTCGTCGGCTGAGTCGTTTGATCACGAAAGTGCCCGATGCCGAGCGCCGGGAACCTTCGTTCAGTGTCGGCCCGAGGTTTGCGGCGCGACCAGATGCTGGGGGCGTGCCGAATTCACCCACTCTATCCTGCGCCCGGCCCGGTTCATGCAGAACTTCAGCGAGGGGCTGGCTCCGCAAGCGCGCTAAACGCGCCAACGGACCCTTTACGCCGACCGCCAACGCCGACACTGGAAATGGGACGCCAGCGCGGATAGCGCGCGACGCCAACCACGTGCTATTTTGGTCAGACCATTGATATGATTTGCGCCACATGTCCCATCCGGAATCCGAGAGGCTACCCGTGCAAGGAACAGAACGGCTTGGCTCGCAGAAGATCGGGCTTTGGTGCAACTTGATCTTCGTCGCCCTGACGGCCGTCGGCTGGCTCGGCATCGCTCACTTCTGGGCGCCTGCGCGGGCGGACCTCGGCCTCGACGCAACCAAGGTGTGGTTCACCGAAACGCACCAGTCGGGTGTGCTTATCGGTTGCTCGCTTTTCTACATCGCCGCCGGAGTCCTTACGCCCGGTTCCATCGCGTTCGGCATCATGCTGGCGAAGATCGAAGGACGGTGGCCGCTGTGGTCGCTAACCACGGCGGTGTGCGGAGTCTTCATCTCATTGATCGTGTTCTTCAATGCGTGCGCGTGGATCGTGTCGGCATATCGAAAGGACAGCGGAGCCGATGTCATCCAGGCCTTTAGCGACTGGGCGTGGTTCGCCTTCCTGCTCGGCTGGATCTACTTGACGATCGAGATGGTCGCGACCGGCGTGGTGGAACTGATGGACCAGCGGGCTGAACCAATGATCCCGCGGTGGCTCACCTGGCTGACGTTCGCCGGAGCCGTGACACTTTTCTTCGCGGCGGGCCCAGCGTTTTTCAAGAGCGGACCCTTCGCCTACCACGGATTGCTCGCCTTCTACCTACCGGTCGCCATCTGGGGCACATACCTCACCTTGACCACGTGGTACATGCTGAAAGCGCTCAAGCGCACACCCGACCAGCCCCAGATTCGTGAATCTGTATCCGCTCCTGACCGCAATTGATTCCTCAGGAATAGGGGTGCCGCGAGGTCGCCGCGGCTACGGTTACTCCCCCACGGCGGCGTCGCCGACGACAATCGCCTCGCGCTCGTCGGATTCGGCCAGTGCGTCGGCATAGCTGTGCACATGCCGGCGCATACGCCGGCCGGCAGCCGTGACGTCGCGATCCCGGATCGCCGTGGTGATCGCACGGTGTGCCTGGCCGGTTACCACGCGAACCTCGGTGTCGACAAAAGCTGCGTTCTCGGTGGCGGCATAGATCGCCTGCGATAGCGCAATCATGAAGCCGATCAGCAGCTCGTTGTGACTGGCCGTCGCAACGCCCACATGCCAATCCAGGTTCGCCTGCAGAAACTGATCGAGATCGGCCGTTGGGTCGGCGATCGCTTCGTTGGCCCGGTCCAATTCGGTGAGGTCCTCGTCGGTGCGGTTACGGGCGGCAAGCTTGGCGCAGAACGGCTCCAGGGCCTCCCTGGTTTCCATCAGGTCGACAAGTTTGATGCGCCTGCCCCGGATGAGCATGCTCACCGAGTTGGCCATTGACTTCGTAGTAGGACGCTGCACGAAAGCACCACCGGCACGCCCCGCTTTGACCCGAACGAGGTTCTGCACCTCGAGGATGCGCAGCGCTTCCCGCACCGTGGCCCGACTCATCTGCGTCTGTTTAACCAGCTCACGTTCCGGCGGCAGCGAGGCGCCTTCCACAAGTTCGCCATTGAGGATCCGTTCGCGAAGCAGGCTCGCAAGCACATCAGACGCCTTGGGGACGTCGACTCGGCTGAGCCTGACCGGGGATCGCGAGGGTGTGGTCGAAGCGTCCGCTGCTTCCATCACATGCCCCTTATGCTTATGGTCAGACCTAAGATACCATTTATTTCATTCAGCCGTTGCCGCTTTACCGGTGCGCAGAAGCCAGGCAGGAGAAACACTGATGCGATGGGAGCTATCCGAAGAGCAGTCGCTGTTCACGACCTCGCTACGCGAGTGGTTGGGTGAACGCGCCGGCTCGGCGTCCGTTCGCGGCTGGTTGGACGCCGGCGACCATTCCAGCTTCGAGCGGCTGTTCGTCGGCGAAGGCTGGGCCGGGGTGGGTTTTGATGAGGAGGTCGGCGGCCAAGGCGGCGGCGTGCTGGAACTCGCTCTGACCGCGCGGGAGCTGGGTCGCGCGGCCGCGCCATCGAGCGGCTGGCTGCAGTCGGCGATTGTCGTCCCGGCGCTGGCAGGCGAGCCAGCGCTGGTGCGCGAGGCATTGGACTCAGGCGAGGTCACCGCGTTGGCGGTCCGGGCGGACCGCATCCCGGCAGCAGCCCAGTCGGTGAAGAGCTCCGCCGGTCGACTTCGCGGACGGATACCGTGTGTACTGGGCGCTGCTCGCTCAAGGCGATTGCTGGTCCCCGTACCCGACGCCGACGCCATGTTGCTGTGGCTGGTGGATACGACAGAGGCCGGGGTCGGCGTTCATCAGCGCTCGCTGCTGGACCGCTCGCGCGATGTCAGCGATGTCGTCCTTGACGACGTCGCAGCCCGCGCGCTCGAGATCGATGCGGCCGCGGTAATCGGTGAAATCGCCATCCGGACAGCCGTTTTGGTCGCCGCTGACGCTTTGGGCGCAGCTGAACGGATGCTCCAATTGGCTGTCGACTACAGCAAGCAGCGCAAGCAATTCGGCCAGCTGATCGGTGCATTCCAAGCGGTCAAGCACGCCGCCGCCCAGATGCTGGTGACAGTTGAGTCCGCCATGTCCATCGTGTGCTACGCGGCACAATCGGCAGAGGAAGGTCTGCCTGAGCGTGCGACCCACGCGGCGGTCGCCAAGGCACAAGTCACCCGCGGCAGCGCCGAACTGGCCGACAGCGCGCTGACCCTTCACGGCGCGATCGGCTATACGTGGGAGCACGATCTGCAACTGTTCTACAAGCGGGCCAAACTCGACCGCGTGCTGTTCGGCACACCGGCGGCGTGGAACGAGCGCATCGCGGCCGTACTGCCGCTCCTGCCCGCCATGGCCTGACCGCGCGAAGGTGACCGGCACCTCATTGGACGGCCTTCCTTTTTGGTCTGTCCATTAGTATGATTAACGCTTAGACTATTTTCTTCCGACGGTTCGAGCGGAGAGCGTTGTGGACTTCCAGTTGAGCGATGATCAGCAAACGATCCGCGCTGCGGTTGCTGAACTGGCGGGCAAGTTCGACGACCACTACTGGATGACCAAGGATCAACAGCACGAGTTTCCGACAGAGTTCTATGACGCGTTCGCCGAGGGCGGCTGGCTCGGCATCACCACGCCAGAGGAATACGGGGGCCACGGGTTCGGCATCACCGAGGCATCCCTCCTGCTGGAGGAAGTCGCGGCCAGCGGCGCCGGAATGAATGGCGCGAGCTCAATGCACATGTCGATCTTCGGAATGCATCCCGTGATCGTGCATGGCTCCGACGAGCTCAAGTCGCGCACACTGCCGCGCATCGTGACCGGTGATCTCCATGTGTGTTTCGGGGTCACCGAGCCGGGCGCGGGACTGGACACCACCAAGATCACCACCTTCGCCCGGCGCGAGGGCGATCACTACGTCGTCAGCGGCCGCAAGGTGTGGATCTCCAAGGCGCTGGAATCGGAGAAGGTGCTGCTGCTGACCCGTACCACGAAGTTCGAGGACGCCGCGCGCAAGACCGACGGCATGACCTTGTTCCTGACCGATCTCGATCGCAGCAAGGTCGACATCCGCCCGATCCCCAAGATGGGCCGAAACGCGGTCAGCTCCAACGAGCTGTTCATCGATGGCCTCGAGGCCCCCGTCGAGGATCGCGTCGGCGAGGAAGGTCAAGGTTTCCGCTATATCCTCGACGGTCTGAACCCCGAGCGCTGCCTGATCGCCGCCGAGGCGCTGGGCATCGGGCGCGCCGCTCTGCGCGCGGCTGTTCGCTACGGCAACGAACGCGAGGTGTTCGGGCGGCCGATCGGAATGAACCAAGGACTGCAGTTTCCCTTGGCCGACTCGTTGGCCCGCCTGGACGCCGCGGAGCTGGTGCTGCGCAAGGCCACCTGGCTCTACGACAACGGCAAGCCCTGTGCGCGCGAAGCCAATACGGCCAAGTACCTGTGCGCCGACGCGGGTTTCGACGCGGCCGACCGCGCACTGCAAACACACGGCGGCATGGGGTACTCGGAGGAGTACCACGTGGCGCGGTACTTCCGCGAAGCGAGGCTGACCCGTATCGCCCCGATCAGTCAGGAGATGGTGCTCAACTACCTGGGAGAGCACGTGCTAGGCCTGCCGAGGAGCTACTGATGACACAGCAGCGTGACGTCTTCCGGCTCGACGGCCGCTCGGCGCTGGTGACCGGTGCGGGCAGCGGCGTCGGCGAGGCGATCGCCCGCGCCTTCGCCGCGGCCGGGGCCGCTGTGCTGGTGACCGATATCGACAAGGACGCCGCGGTAGCCACCGCGGAACCGATCACCGCGGCCGGCGGTACCGCACAGCCGTTCGTCCTCGACGTGCGCGACTCGGCCGCGGCGAGCGAGGCCGCCGCGGCGGCGGCCGAACTGGGCGGAGGCGCACTGCACATCCTGGTCAACAACGCCGGGGCCATCGCGCCGGCGATGTTTGCGGACCTGTCGGAGGAGAACTTCCGCCGCATCGTCGACATCCACCTGGTGGGGAGCTTCGTGTGCAGCCAGGCGGCGCTCAAGCACTTACCAACCGACGGCACCGGGCGCATCATCAACGTCACGTCCGCCGCAGGCATCACCGGGACCATCGGCCAGGCGAACTACGGTGCCGCCAAGGCCGGCATCATCGGCCTGACGAAGTCGCTGGCTCGCGAGCTGGCCCGCCGATCCATCTCCGTCAACGCTGTCGCGCCGCTCGCGGCTACCGCGATGACCGCAAACATCCGCAGCAACGAGAAGCTGGCCGCCAAGACCCTGGCGCGAATTCCCCTGGGGCGTTGGGCCTCCCCGGATGAGATCGCCCCGACATTTGTCTTCCTGGCCTCCGACGCCGCGTCCTACATCACCGGACAGGTGCTACCGGTCGACGGCGGGACGGTGATCTGATGCGCCACAACGTGACCGGGCCGTTCGCCTCGACAGGCCGCGAGGTCTACATCGCCGAAGCTGTGCGCACACCCACCGGCAAATCACATCCCGAGCGGGGGTGGTACCGCGACATCCACCCCAACGCGATGCTGGCCGCCTGCTACACCGAGCTAATCGCGCGCAGCGGGATCGAGCCCGCAGTGGTCGAAGATCTGGTGATCGGCTGCACCGCCCCGTTCGGTGAACAGTCACGCAACATCGGTCGCAACGCCTGGCTACAAGCCGGCTACCCATCCGAAGTCCCGGCCACCACGCTCGACCGACGCTGCGGCTCGGCGCAGACCGCGGTGGAAATGGCTGCGGCGCTGGTGGCTTCGGGCACGCACGATGTCGTGATCGCCGGCGGCGTGGAAAACATGACCCACGTCCCGATCGACTCCCCCGGCAAGATCTCCGAACTGTACGGCGACCCCTGGCCGGCCGAGCTACGCGACCGCTACGCCTTTGTGCACCAAGGTGAAAGCGCCGAGCTGATCGCCGACCGCTGGCAGCTGAGCCGCGAGGAGATGGACGCCTTCGCCGCGCGTTCTCACCAGAACGCCGCCAAGGCCATCGTCGACGGCCGGTTCGTCGCCGAGATGGTGTCGATGACGCTTGACGGCCAGATCCGCTATGCAGACCAATGCGTACGCGCGGAGACCACGGTGGAAACGCTGGCCAACCTCAAGCCGGCGTTCCGCAAGGACGGTGGGCGCATCACCGCCGGGTCGTCCTCGCCGATCAGCGACGGCGCCGCCGCGGTGCTGCTGTGCTCCGGGGACACCGCCCGTCGGCTCGGATTGCGCCCGCGTGCACGTGTCGTCGACCAGACAACCGTCGGCGTCGATCCGATCATCATGCTGACCGGGCCCATTCCCGCAACCCGGAAGTTGTTGCAGCGCAATGATCTCAGCATCCACGACATCGACCTGTTCGAGGTGAACGAGGCGTTCTCCTCGGTGGTGCTGGCCTGGCAGCGCGAGTTGCGCCCCGATGTCGAACGGGTGAACGTCAACGGTGGCGCGATCGCACTCGGCCACGCTGTTGGCGCGACCGGGGCCAGGCTCATCGTCACCCTTGTCTCTGAACTCGAACGCCGTGAGGCCGACCTCGGACTGGTGACCATGTGCTGCGGCGGCGGTCTCGGTACCGGAACGCTCATCCAGCGGGTACCGACGTGATCGATTTCGGCGAGTACCTGACGGCTGGGGCCGGCGTCTGGTGGGGCCAGGCCGCCGCCGAGCCGCGGCCCCTGGTCGACGCGCTGATCGAGCAGAGCGAACGAATCGGCCCGTTACGGGTTTTCACCGGGTTGAGCTGGAACGACCAACTCGCCGTCAGCATGCCCGACGCCGTGTCGATGGTCTCCTACGGCGGCCTCGGTGAGCTCCGAGAGCTGAGCAGGTCGGGGCGACTCGATGTGGTGCCCTGTCATTACTCGGCGCTGCCGCGAATGTTCGCCGAACACCGCCTGCCGTGCGATGTCGGCCTGGTGCAGGTGTCACCGCCCGACGCTGACGGAATGTGCTCATTGGGTGTTGGCGTCGACTATGTCGCCGACGCCATTCCGCACACGCCGGTGCTGATCGCCGAGATCAACGCCCAGATGCCGGCCACCCTGGGAACCCCGCGCATACCGGTTGATCGCTTCGCCGCGACCATCTCCACCGACCGCGCGCTGCCCGAGGACACGGTGCGAGCCCCCAGCGAGACCGATCGTGTCATCGCTGCCCGGATCGCTGAGCTCATCGACGACGGCGACACCGTTCAACTGGGGGTCGGGTCCTTGGGATCGGCGGTAAGCGAAGCCCTCGCCGGTCACGAGGACTTGGGCATCCACTCCGGGATGATCACCGACGGCTTGCTCAGGCTGATCGATAAAGGTGTGGCTACCGGCACCCGTAAGGAGATCGACCGCGGCCTGGCTGTCGTGGGGACCGCGCTCGGGTCGGCAGAGCTGTACCGGCGCGTGGCCGACCTGCCCGTGCGTTTCCTGCCCACCAGCTATACCCATGCCCCGCAGGTGCTTTCGCAGCTACGCTCGCTGGTTTCGGTCAACTTCGCCGTCGAGGTCGACCTGAGTGGCCAAGTCGGCGCCGAGGTCAGCCGCGGCGTGTACGTCGGTGCCGTCGGCGGCCAGGTGGATTTCGCAAGGGCCGCCGCGTTGACCGGCAAGCGATCCATCATCGCGCTACGGGCGACCTCCCGCGGCGCCTCGACGATCAAGACCGCGCTCGAAGGCGGCGTGGTCACCACCGGGCGCTCAGACGTCGACGCGGTCGTCACCGAATACGGCGCTGCGCACCTGCGCGGTTGCAGTCTTGGCGAGCGCGCGCGCAGGCTGACCGCGATAGCCGCGCCTGAGTTCCGTAACCAGCTCTCCCAGGAAAGGACGCTCTTGTGACGCTGCCCAAGCACGTCGACATCCGCGAGGTAGGCCCGCGCGACGGCTTTCAGAACGAACCAGAAACCATCGCCACCACCGACAAGATCGATCTGATCAACCAGCTGGCCCGCACCGGGCTGCGCCGCATCGAGGTCGCGAGTTTCGTTCGACCCGACGTCGTCCCGCAGCTGTCCGACGGCGTCGGGGTGTTGCGCGGCATCGATGTGCCCGACCACGTCTCGCTGATGGTGCTGGTGCCCAACAGCAAGGGACTCGACAACGCACTCAAGGTGCGCGAGACGTTTTCTGAGGTCGCGATTTTCGTCAGCGCGTCAGAGACACACAATAAGAAGAACGTGAATCGGACCATCGCCGAGTCGATGGCCGACAACGAGATCATCGCCAAGCGCATCGTCGCCGAAGACTTGCGCTGCGCCGCCGTCATCGCCACGTCATATGGTTGTCCGTTCGAGGGCAAGGTGCCGATGAAACGCGTGCTCGACATCGCCGAGCAATTCGCCGCCGCGGGCGCCACCGAGGTCGGGTTCGGCGACACCACCGGAATGGCCAACCCCGCCTATGTCGGCGAGTTCTTCGCCGCCGCCATCGAACGGTTGCCCGGGGTAGAGGTCACCGCACACTTCCACAACACCCGCGGCCAGGGCTTGGCCAACGCATGCGCCGCTCTACAGGTTGGCTGCACCAGCTTCGAGTCCAGCTTCGGGGAGCTCGGTGGCTGCCCGGTGCCGGCCGGTTCTACGGGAAACATCGCCTCGGAGGATCTGATCAGCATGTTCGAGGAGATGGGCGTGTCCACCGGGGTGTCGCTGCCCGCGATGATCGACGCCGCGCGCGCAGCCCAGAGCGTGCTCGGCCGCAAACTTACCAGTCACTCCATCGTCGCCGGCCCGATCGACTGGGCGCCCAACCCGGACGCTCCGTCCTGCCGCTAGACCCTCCCATCACTCATCTCAAAGGAGAGAACATATGAGCAACCGCGTCGCATTCGTCACCGGCGGAGCCCAAGGTATCGGCCAGGGCATCTCGGAAACACTGGGCGCCAACGGATTCCGGGTGGCCGTCGCCGACCTCAACCTGGAGGCGGCAGAAGCCACTGCGAAACGCATAACCGACGCGGGTGGCGAAGCCATCGCCGTTCACGTCGACGTCACCGATACCGAATCGGTACGCGGTGCGGTCAAGACCGTCAGCGCCGAGCTCGGCGACATCGAAATCGTGGTCAACAACGCCGGCTGGGATGACTTCATGCCGTTCCTGAAAACCTCAGAGGACTTCTGGGACAAGATCCTTGACATTAACTTCAAGGGCGCGCTGCGCGTCATGCACACCGTCGTGCCCGGCATGGTGGAGCGCGGATTCGGACGGGTGGTCAACATCGGCTCCGATGCCGGCCGCGTCGGATCATCGCTGGAAGCCGTCTATTCCGGTGCCAAGGGCGGCATTATCGCGTTCACGAAGACCCTGGCCCGCGAGGTGGCGACCAAAGGCGTGACCGTTAACACCGTCTGCCCCGGACCGACCGACACGCCGGCGCTGCGCAAGTTCGCCGACAGCTCCGGCCAAGACGCCGACAAGGTGATCGGCGGGATGACCCGCTCGGTGCCGATGAAGCGGCTGGCCCAGCCGTCGGACATCGCCGCCGCCGTTGCCTTCTTCGCATCTGATGCCGCCGAATACATCACCGGTCAGACGCTGTCGGTCAGCGGTGGCCTCACCATGGCCTGACGGTCGGGTCGCCCGCACAGAAATCCAGGAGGTACATCAACGATGCTGTCCGACAACGGTTCACCGGTAAGCCTGCGCATCGCGGGATCGGTGGTCGAAATCATGCTCAACCGCCCGCCGGCCAACGCGTTGGGACCGGCGATCATCGATGGGCTGCACAAAGGACTCGATGCCGCCGACGCGTTGCCCGCGAAGGTCATCCTGGTGTCCTCGGCGTTGCCTGGCTTCTTCGCCGCCGGCGCCGACATCAAGCACATGTCGACGGTGGACGCAGCATCGTTCGGCGCATATGGGGATGCCCTGCGCGGTGCCGTCGAGCGCCTCGCCAACCACCCGGCGGTGTCGGTGGCCGCCGTCGACGGGCTCGCCCTGGGCGGCGGACTGGAGCTGGCGATCGCGTGCTCATTGCGTGTCGCCGGTTCGTCGGCGCGGCTCGGTTTGCCCGAGGTCAAGCTCGGCCTCATTCCCGGGGCCGGCGGCACGCAGCGGCTGCCCCGGCTGGTCGGCCGCGGACGGTCGCTGGACATCATGCTCACGGGCAGGGAAGTTGACGCCGAGGAGGCGCTTCGCATCGGCCTCGTCGACCGGCTTGTGCCGGCGGGGACGGCTGTGGACGCCGCGCGCCACCTGGCCCGCGAGTTGTGTGCCGCCTCATCGCCCGCGCAGCGCGCGGTTGTCCGGACGGTGGACGCGGCGTACGACCAACCGCTCGCCGACGGTCTGCGCTATGAGGCCGAACAGGTCCAGGAACTGTTCGAGCAGGGCGAGGCGATCGAGGGCATCCGCGCGTTTGTCGACAAGCGCGCTCCCGAATTCGTCTGATCGCCAAGACCAACACCGACGGAGGTTGATTCATGTTGGATCTCGAACAGCGTTATGAAACATTGCTTCTCGAGCGACCCGCGGCTGGCGTGGTCCAGGTGACGCTGAACCGGCCCGACCGCTACAACGCGATGACAGTGACCATGTTCGACGAACTGGAATCGATCGCGCGCGCGATCGGCGACGACCGCGACGTGCGGGTAATGATCCTGACGGGTGCGGGCAAGGCGTTCTGCGCGGGCTACGACCACGACGAAGCCGAAGAGCTGCCGTCGCTGGGCGCCCTAGGCATGCTGGACCGCCAGGAGCGGGCCGCCCGCGCGCTCGCCGCGGTGCGCGGCGTCCCGGTACCGGTGATCGCCGCAGTCAATGGCCCCGCCGCCGGCGGCGGCATGTCGCTGACCTTGATGGCCGACATCCGGCTCGGATCGCCGGCGGCGAGGTTCAACGCCGCATTCGTACGGATCGGGCTCTCGGCGGGCGACCTGGGTACCTCCTGGCTGCTGCCGCGCCTGATCGGTCCGTCTGCGGCCGCCGAGATCGGATTCACCGGCCGCATGGTCGATGCCGAGGAGGCAGAACGGCTCGGCCTGCTCAACCGGGTGACGGGTCCCGACGACCTGCTGGACCAAACGCTGGCCATGGCAGGCCAGATCTGCGCCAACTCCCCCGGCGGCATCCGGATTTCCAAACGCGCATTGCAGGCCAACATGGAGGTTTCTTCCTTCGCGGCCGCGTTGGAACTGGAAAACCGCGGGCAGGCATTGCTAACGCGCTGTGACGACATGACCGAGGCGCTGGAAGCCTTCAAAGCCAAGCGCGCACCGAACTTCGCCGGGCGGTGAGCATGAGCACAGCCACCACGCACTGGAATCGGGTGTCGCGGCGCCCGCTGGCCGATGTCCTCGACGAGCTGGGCACGGCACACACCCTGACCTTCAACGAACACAGTCCCGGCATCGTAGTGATGTCGGTTAACCGCCCACATCGCGCCAATTCGCAGACCGTCGAGATGTTCGGCGAAATCGCCTGGGCCACCACCACGTTACGCAACGCGCCGCTGCGGGCGTTGATCGTCACGGGGGCGGGAGGCAAGGCGTTTTGCACCGGCTTCGACCTTGACGAGGTTGATGTCCTGACCCGAATGTCGGTCTCGGAGTTCACCGATCTCATCGAAACCGCGGCATCTGGGTCCACCGGGCTGCGCGCGCTGCCGTGCCCGGTGATCGCCGCTGTGAGCGGCCCGGCGGCCGGCGGTGGTCTGTCATTGGCGCTGGCCGCCGACATCCGGATCGCCGACCACACCGCGAGTTTCAGCGCCGGGTTCGTGCGGGTCGGCTTGTCCATCGGTGAACTCGGTACGTCATGGAACCTGGTCCGGCTAGTTGGCCCCGGCCGGGCTGCGGAGCTGGCGTTCACCGGACGCACGGTGCGGGCCGCCGAAGCATTTCGGATCGGGCTTGCCGACCAGCTGATCGATACCGGGACCGCGCTCGACGCGGCGCTCGAGCTGGCCGAGACCATCGCGGAAAACTCTGACGACAGCGTGCGGTCCACCAAGAACGCGTTGGTCCGCAACCTGGAGAACAACTCCTTCCGTTCCGCGCTGGAGGTGGACAACCGCGGCCAAGCGCTGATGGTGCAGGTGCCGACGACCGCAAGCATGCTGGTCAAGCTGAAGGCCGAGGCGCCGTGACCGCCACCGAGCAGCCGCGCACCGGGCTCGGGCCCGCGGACGACCTCCGGCACCGGCCCGTCGCCGGGGAGAGAACGCGCGACAGCCTGTTCTGGGAGCTGATCATGCCGGAGGAAGAACTCGGCATGATGGTCTACCTCTATCTGACCGGCAGCGGGAAGGCCGGCTACAACGTCTGCATATGGGGACCGGACGCCCGCCCCCTCGCGCTGCACCTGCACAACGGGCGGATACCCGACCACGCCGACCTGGACGAATTCTCATTCGACGGGCTGACCCTCAAGCAGCCGCAATTGCGCAGGACCTGCGAGCTGACCTACGACTGCGACGGTGTGCGAATCGAGTTCGCCTTCAGTGGAATTCACGACGCATTCAGCTACCACTCCAATCCCGACGGACTGCCCTCATGGTTCGCGGCTAACCGGATCGAGCAGACCGGACGGGTACGGGGCGGGCTCGAAGTCGCGGGACGCCGGATCGAGTGGGACCGAATGGGTCATCGCGATCATTCCTGGGGAGTCCGCGACTGGGGCGTGCCACAACATTGGAAGTGGTTCGTCGCCTATACCGAATCCGGCCGGGCAGTGAATGGATGGATCTGGATCGCCAAGGGCGAATGGGGTTTTGCCGGCTACGTCGTCCGCGACGGGGTGACCTACCCGATCCGTCACATCGCCCACCGCGCCGAATACGGTGAACAGATGCGCCAGCGTCGGCTGCACGCGACCCTGACCGACATCAGCGGCGCCGAAACCGAACTGGAGCTCGACGTCTTCGGGGTTATCGAATTGCCCACCCATGACAGGCTGCAGACTGTCATCAGGGAAGGCGCCTGCCGCGCAGTCATCGACGGCGAGCAAGGTGCTGGCCAGTTCGAGACACATTGGCAAGGAACCTATCTGGACTATTTGGCTACGCGAGACATGTGATGTGGTCATGGTCTGAGGCCGAACTGCAGCGACTGGGGCGCTTCCTGGCCGATCACGGACTGTGCGGCCACACCGTGAGCGCCGAAGCAATTGGCGACGGCCATTCCAATCTGACGTTCTTGGTCTCCGACGGCCAGTCGCGAGTTGTCGTTCGCCGCCCACCACCGCCACCGCTGCCACCGGGTGCTCATGACGTGCTGCGAGAGGCGCGGCTCTTGGCGGCGCTGTCACATACTCTTGTTCCGGCTCCCCGCGTCTTGGCAACCGCGGCCGCAGGCGAGCTGCTCGACGTCCCCATTGTCGTAATGGACTTCGTCGAAGGGTCCGTCATCACCGAGTCAACGCCGGCGGCGAGCAATGACCCGCTACTGCGCCGCCGCATCGGCGAATCCTTGGTTGACAGTCTCGCCTCGCTGCACAACGTGTCTTGGCTGGAGGTAGGGCTCGGCGATTTCGGCAAGCCTGACGGGTTCAACGCCCGGCAGCTGCGACGGATGCGGTCGCTGGTGGCAGTTGACGGCGCCGTGCCAAAGCCCTTCGCGGCGCTGGACGACTGGCTGCAGGCACACGTGCCACCGGAATCTGCAACGTCGATCGTCCACAACGACTTCCGCATCGGCAACATGATCGTCGACATGAAAACCGGTCGCATTGCCGCAGTGTTGGACTGGGAGCTCGCCACTATAGGGGACCCGCTTGCCGACTTGGGCTATCTGCTTACCTCGTACCCCGTATCGGGTGAGCCGCCGGTTCCGACGTCTGCGATGGGCACCGCAGTGCTGGAGCCGGGCTACCCCACCCGCGCACAGCTGCTCGACCGCTACGCCGACCGCACCGGGGCCGACGTCGCAGGCGTGAATTGGTATGCGACGCTGGCGATGTACAAGCTCGCTGCGCTCTACGAATACAGCCGCAGACGGTTCGAAGATGGGGTAGGCGACCCGTACTATGCAGATCCGGAGTTGGTGACTTCATTTCTGGCTGCCGGCGAACGGCTGGCGGCCGAATAGACCGCGCGTCTGCGGTTACACGGACCGCTCTGCCTTCGCGGTGGCCGAGGCGGCCTTGCTGCGCTCTCGGGCCTCGGCCCAGTCTTCATCGGTCATCGCGGTAAGGCTGGCGAAGGTATTCGGCCCGGCCAGTCGCTGGCCACCGTCCATCGCAATCGTTTCACCGGTCAAGTAGTCGCAGGCGTCCGAGAACGCGAAGATGGTCAGGTTGGCCAGTTCGTCGATCGTTCCGGAGCGACCGAACGGGATCTGATCCACCTGCGTTGCTCCGGCCGAGCTCTTGTCGGTCGGATTGAGCATCTCCCATGCATACTCGGTGGGAATCGGTCCGGGCGCAAGCGCATTCACCCTTATGCCGTACCGGCCCCACTCGACTGCCAGCGACATCGTCATCGCGTGTACCGCCGCCTTGGCCATGGCCGACGGGACCACGAAGGCCGAACCGGTCCACACCCATGTGGTGAGGTTTGACAGCACCGTGCCTGGGAGCCCACCCGCAATCCAACGCCTACCCACAGCGACCGTGGTGTTGAACGAACCGGTCATCACGGTCGATGTCACCGCTTCGAAGGCCCGCTGGCTCAGGCTTTCGGTGGGCGCGATGAAGTTCGCGGCTGCGTTGTTGAGCAGACTGGTCAGAGGCCCGTGCCGAACCCAGATCTCGTCGATGGCCGCGTCGACCGCAGACGAATCACGAACATCGACGGTCTGGTAATGCGCCGCTCCGGCTCCGCCCACCGAAACCTCCTCGGCAGCCGCCGCGAGGACCCCTTCCCGGCGTCCCCACAGGTGTACCTCGGCCCCGTGCTTGACCAGGCGGGCGGCCACCCCCCGGCCAAGACCCGTTCCCCCACCGGTGATCAGGATCCGCTTATCTGCCAACACATCGGCTGCAAATATGTCACGCTTCGTTGCGCCCATCGCCGCTGGTTCCCTTCTCGCCGGCCTAGAGGCCGAAGCTCTTGCCGATGATCTCTCGCTGAATGCCGTTGGCGCCGCCGTAGATCGGAGGTGCTAACGCCTTACGCACCTGCATCTCCATGCCGAACTCGACCGTGTAGCCGTTGCCGCCCATCAGTTGAACCCCTTCCAGCGCCGCGGTTTTGGCCACCTCGGTGCACTTCAGCTTGGCCATCGAGCCTTCTCGCGCCAACTGGTCCTCCAGCCCGGCATCGATCAGGGCCGCGACGTGGTAAACGAATGCGCGACAATGTTCAATCTCGGTCGCCAGGTCGGCAATGGTGTGCCTTACCGCCTGGAAACTGCCGATCGGCTTGCCGAACTGTTCGCGGGTGCGAACATAGGCGATGGTGTCTTGCAGCGAGCGGCGCGCGGCCCCGAGCGACATCGCAGCGATGATCAGACGTTCGACGTTGAGTCCGCGCATCAAGCGGTGCCAGGCGTCGCCGATCCCGCCGACCACATTCGCCACCGGCACCGACACGTCGGTGAAGAACCCGTCGTTGACGGTGTGGCCGTCCATCGTTTGTATCGGCCGGATCTCGAGTCCCGGGGAGTCCGTCGGCACACAGAGCAACGTCAGGCCTTTGTGCTTTCCAACATTCGGGTCGGTGCGGGTTAGCACCAGGAGGTGGTCGGCGAGGTGGGCGGCGGTGATCCACGTCTTTTGACCGTTCACCAAGAACCGATCGCCGTCGCGCACCGCCTTGGTGGTCACCCCGCCCAAATCGGATCCCGCGCCCGGCTCGGAAAGGGCGATCGCCTCGAAGCGGCCGTTGCACAAGTTGCCCAGGACATCCATTTTCTGGTGCTCGTCGCCGTGGCGCAGGTAGGTCTGTGCGGCGGTCAACCCGGTGCCGTAAGCGTGGATGGGCGCCAAGCCGCGCGCGGTCTCCTCCAAAAAGATGCATTCGTCGACCATCCCTGCGCCGCCACCGCCGTACTCGACGGGTAGCGATACTCCGAGCCAGCCCAGCTGTGCAAACTTTTTCAGCAACTCGGGGCTGTTCGACAGCCGTCCTCCGTCGGTCAGCGCTTTGCGCTGTTCGGTTGTGGCGCAGTACTTCTCGCAGAACTGCTCGATTGCGATGGCAAACTGCTGCTGATCGGTGGTGAACATTTCAACGCCGCCTTCTTCTGGAGCCGTTGTTCGGCGGAAGTCAGGGCTTCCTTCTCGTCCGTTTTCGGCCTGACCATATTAAAGGTTAACGTTATGCTAGCACGCTTTCTTGCCTGCGTAAGCCGGCGTCACCGCTGTTCCGGAACACCGGCTTCGCCCTGGGATCCGACGCCGTGGAACTGCTCGGCATGGTCGGCGAGCAGGCGCCCCATCGAGCAGCGCCTTGATGGCGCAGTTCGCGTCGCCCGACACCGTCTGGCCGTCCGTACTGCTCGCACGTCCGTTCTGGGCACCGCAGAACCGGTCAGCCGGGATCTAGGTACCGCCGTCAGAGCAGGCCAAGTTGATTCATCAACGTTGCCACATCCCAATAGGCATGGATTGACACCGCCCTGCCGTCCTGGTCGACCTCC
>JARLGS010000118.1 GCA_031292695.1 Mycobacterium sp.
ACGCCGACTCAGCCAGCGCGGTCGCCGCTGACAACGTGACGCCCGTCGCCGGCACCTTCGTCTTTACCTACAACGGCTCCGCCACCCTACCGACTCAGACCGGCACGTACAGCGTGGTCGCAACCTTCATCAGCGCGGACCCCGCCTACGCCAACGCCTCGATCGCCGGCAGCTTGACGATCAGCGCGGTGGCTCCCGCGCTTGCGGTCGATCCGACCCCGTTCACATACGACGGCACGAGCCATGCCGCTTCGGTGACGGCCCTGGGCGTCGACGGCGTCACTCCCGTCAATGGCACGTTCACCGTGACCTACAACGGCTCTCTCACGCCGCCCGTCAATGCCGGCACCTATGACGTGGCGGTGGCTTTTAGCAGCAATGATCCGAACTATCTCTCGACCAGCAGTACCAGCACGATCACGATTCTCCCCGCGACGCCTTCCGTGGGCCTCGGAAACGGCGGTCAGTGGGAATTCACCTACAATGGGATGCCGCAGACGGTCGTCGGCAGCGCGGTTGGCATTGACGGGGTGACGCCGATCAACGGCAGCTTCACCTACGAGTATTACAACGAATACGGGTCCAACACCCAGCTCTTCGGTCCTCCGCTCCCCGGCGCTCCCGTCGACGCGGGGTATTACACTTTCACCGAATACTTCACGAGCAACGATCCGAACTACGCCGACGGCAGCTTTAGCTGGGAGCTCTGGATCGATCCTGCCTCGCCCACCCTGACCCTCAACGGCGGACCTTTCACTTACAACGGCTCAGCTCAACCCGCCGTCGTGTCCGCGGTGGGCGTCGACGGCGTGACTCCGGTTGCCGGCAGTGTGACGTACATCACCTACAACGGGTCCACCACCGTTCCGAACGCTGCCGGCACCTATGCGGTCTTCGCGGAATTCACCAGCGGCGACCCGAATTACTACAGCTCGAGCGTCGACGGCACGCTCGTCATCAACAAGGCGACTCCCACGTTCAGCAGCCTCTCGTCCCCGGCGGTCAACGTCGGCACGTCCACCGTGACCGTGACCGGCCACATCGCCTCCGGTGCCACGGCCCCGGGCGGGGATGACGTTGCGGTCACGCTCAACGGTGTGACCCAGCCGGCCACGATCAGCTCCAGCGGCAGTTTCAGCACCACCTTCAGCATCCAGGGCCTGACGACGGGTACCTATCCCATCACCTACGCGTATCTCGGAGACGCGACGCAGTTCAACGCGTCAGGCACCGGCTCCGCCACCGGGACGCTGACCGTGCAAGCGGCGCCCAGCGTTCTCACCAATCCCGTGAGTCAAACCGTCGTGACTGGCAGCAGCGTCACGTTCTCCGCTGCGGCGTCCGGCTATCCCGTGCCGACCGTGCAGTGGCAACAGAGCACCAACGGCGCCACTTACACGAATATCCCCGGCGCCACGGGCCCAATCTACACCATCAGCGCCACCTCGGTCAGTCAGAACGGCTACCGGTACCGTGCGGTGTTCACCAACAGCGTCGGCACGGCGACGACCACCGTCGCGACCTTGAACGTGCAAGCGGCTCCGGCGGTGACCACGAACCCCACGATCCAAACGGTCAACGCCGGCCGGACCGCAACCTTCACGGCGGCGGCTACGGGCAGCCCCACGCCGACGGTCCAGTGGCAAGTGAGCACCGACGGCGGCAGCACCTTCACCAACATCGCCGGCGCCACCGGCGGGACCCTGACCTTGTCTGCCACGACGGCCAGCGAGAATGGCTACGTCTACCACGCGGTGTTCACGAACAGCGTCGGTTTCACGACGACAGCCAACGCGACGCTGACCGTCCACTATGCTCCGACCGTCAGCGCCAACCCGGTCAGCCAGTCGGTTGCGGCCGGCCAATCGGTCACGTTGACCGCCGGCGCGAGCGGCAGTCCCACGCCGACGGTTCAGTGGCAGGTGAGCACCAACGGCGGC
>JARLGS010001015.1 GCA_031292695.1 Mycobacterium sp.
ACGGCGGGGTCGGGGGTTCGCAGGCTGGGTTGCCAGGGAAAGTCGGACACGGTCGGTTTCTCCAGAAGGTCGGCTTCAGCGGTACAGGGTGTTTGGATTGGTGACCAGAACCGCCTGTGCTACCGCGGGGTCGGCACAGGCCTGGAGCACGAAGTCCAGCAACAGGGCGTCGTCGGGTACCTCGCCCTTGACGTTCGGATGTGGCCAGTCGGAACCCCAGATCGTCCTGTCCGGGGCACATTCGAGGAACCGTCGGACACAGGACAAGCCTTGTGGCCAAGGACCAGCAGCGCCTTGCATGGCGCGGTCGATGCCCGACACCTTGATCCAGCGGTCCGCTCGTTTCAGATGCTGTTCCAGTGCCTTGAGCGGGGCCTCTTCGACCGGCCTGCTCAGGTCCAGGCGCGCCATATGGTCGATGACCAGCGGCGTATGCAAGGTTTTCCAGGCGTCGAGCACGGGCAGCAGAACGTCAATTTCACCGTGCAGGAGCACGTGCCAGCCCAAGGGCGCGACGCGTTCGGCAAGTCGGCGCAGATACTCCGGGTCACGGTTGCCGGGAAGATGTCCCATCAAGTTGAAACGGATGCCGCGCAACCCACCCTCATGCAACGCCTGGAGCTGATCGTCGGTGGTGCTGTCGTCGATCAACCCGATGCCACGATAGCGTCCGTTGCCGGCGGCAATGGCAGAGAGGATGGCGCAATGGTCGGTGCCGTAGGGCGCGGCCTGCACCAGCACCCCGTGATCGATACCCAGGCGTCGATGCAGCTCAAGCAGCGCCTCGAACGGCGCGGGCGCGGGATGGTAGGCGGCCTTGGCCGGCAGCGGGAATTGGTCCCACGGACCGTAGATGTGGGTATGGCAATCCCACGCGCCTGCTGGAAGGAGTGTATGCATGGTCATCAGCTCGAATCAGGAAGAGCCCTGCCAATGAAGGCCGGGCGTGCAGATCAGTCGCAACGGGCGGTCATGCCGCCGTCGACGACGATTTCGGTACCGGTCACGAAGCGGGATTCGTCGCTGGCCAGGAATAGCGCCGCATTCGCGGTGTCCCGGCCGTCGCCCATGAAGCCCAGGGGGATTCGTGCCAGGCGGCTATCGAGCAGCTTGTCGATGTCACCGCCGGTACGTTGCCCGGCCAGGCGTGCTTCCACCATCGGGGTATGCAATTGGCCGGGGACGACGGTGTTCACGCGGATGCCTTTCTTGGCGTATTCGACCGCAGTCACTCGTGAAAGCTGAATCACACCGGCCTTGCTGGCGG
>JARLGS010001016.1 GCA_031292695.1 Mycobacterium sp.
CAGCACCACCTCACGCAACGCGCGTTGTTCGGTGTTCGTCATCGCTGCGCCCCCGCATCCGCCATCGGCGCCGCGGTGAACGGGCGGATCCGGAAGGTGTTCTGCGCCAACACCCTTGGTGCGTCCTCACCGTCGTCGCCGTCTGTCACCGCCGTCGGCACGTACGTGTTGCCGGTGTAGACGCTGCGGAACTTGACCGGGTCTTCCATACCGACCCGCAGGAACCCGACGCCACTCTCCTTGTTGGTGATGTACTGCGCCTCGGGGGTGCCGATCACCGCCTTGGACTCGGCCGAACTGGTGGTACGCAACGCGATTCGGTACGTCAGGTTCGGCTCCAGCTTGTCGATCCGGGCGCCGCCGGTGTTGAGCGACTGCGTCGCCAGCAACAGGTGCACCCGCAGCGACCGGCCCACGCGACAGATGCGGTCGAACAACGCGATGAAGTCCGGGTGGTTCTGCAGCAATTCGGCGAACTCGTCGACGACCACGAAAAGTGTTGGCAGCGGCGGCAGGTCGGCCCCGCGCTCGCGATACTTCTCGTACTCGGCCACGCCCGACAGCGCACCTGCCGCCCCGACCTGAATGCCGGCCTGGCGCAGGATGCCCTGTCGGCGGTCCAGCTCACCGGTCAACACCTCACCCATGCGGCCGACGAGTTCGGCTTCCTCTTCCATGTTGGTGACGACCGCGGCGGTGTGCGGTAGTTTCTCCATGCCGAGGAAGGTCGAGCCGCCCTTGAAGTCGGTCAGCAGCAGGTTGATCTGGTCCGGATGGTGCGTTGCGACCAACGAAAGGATCAGGGTACGAAGGAATTCCGATTTACCGGAACCAGTCGTACCGATGAGCATGCCGTGCGGGCCGGCACCGAATTCGGCGCCTTCCTTGATGTCCAGGTGCATGATCTCACCGGTCTTCAGCTCGTGGCCGAACGGGATGCGCAACCGGTCCTGATCCGTGTCGGAGAACATCCGCCAGCGCCGCGGCGTGACCTCTTCGACCGAGCGGGCGCCGACCAAGTGGTGCCACTCGGTCGACACCTTCTTCTGCACCCGGGTGCCCTTGTCGATGATCGTCCCGGTGATCGACCAGCCGGCCAGCTTGCGGGCGAGGCGTCCCGCCGACGTCGGAGTCGTGGAGTCGGTGACGGTGGTCACCTCGCGCCACGGCTGACTCGGCGTCCGGTCCTCGCTGGATCCGTCCGGGTTCACCTTGATGCGGTACCCGGAGCGGTGGTTGCCCTTGGTGATGACGGTGACGCCGGCGCGGCCGTCGACCGGAAACCCGGCCTTGCCGCCGGTCAGGTCGATCACCAGCACGTAGGGGCCCGCCGGGGCCGAGTCAGCGCTGTGTGGCCCGCGCGCGGTCAGATCGGCCAGGCCGTCCGGCTTGGTGAACACCATGCGCTTGGGTCCGGCATCGTCGGATTCGGTCTGACTCTGCACGTGCGGCAGCCACTTGAGCCAGGCCCAGTCGGGATCGTCGAGATCGTCCATCAGAACCCGCATCTGCAGCAGGTCCGGCGGATGGAACACCGCCAGGTGACAGATGATGGCCGTCAGCAGGCCACGCGCGCCTTCCGGGTCGCCACCGATCGCGATGGTCGGATAGCTCTTGAGAATCACCAACTTTGGGCAGTCGTGGACCAGGCCGTGGGTGCGCAGGAACTTGGTCACCCACATGTGGCTGACCGGCTCCAGGTGTGCCTGCGGCGCCGCCATCGGACCGGTCAGATCCGAGCCGATGTTCGGTTTGAGCAGTCTGTCCACCGCAGGCTGCGCGCCGATCCCGACGCGGGCGCCCATGAAGAAATCGGCGTTGTTCCCGCTGACGCTGCGCGACCACTGACGCTGGGTCCCGACGATCGACAGCAGGTCCTCGGGATGCGGCGCGTGATAACTGAAGAACGTCACCTGGGCGTCCGCTGACGAGGTCACCCGCGTCCGCAGGCCGGCCAGGTAGCGCAGGTACTCCTTGCGGTCCTCGTTGATCTCCGGGACCTTCTTGCCGCCGGCGCCGCCGCTGGACATGTAGCCGACGGTGCCCATGATCATCATCAGCGGCATCATCAGCATGTACGGCGACAGCTGACGGACGCCGGTGAAGACCATGATGGCGATCATCCCGAGCATGCCGCCGCCCATGACGTACGGCATGACCTTCTGCATGCCCGACGCCGGGATCTCGATGCCCAGGTCGTCGGGCGGGGTCACATTGATCTCACCCGGCGTCAGGCGCGGACCACGCTTCATCGATGGGGTGAACTTCTTGGTCGTCATGACGCACCTCCCGGATGCGGCGGCGCGGCGATCTCATTGCCGCCGGGTACTTTCCGCGGTTTCGGATCGGACGGCAGGGTGTCGTGTTCGAGCAACGCCGCCTCCTTCGACAGCACCGGCCCCTCGATCAGCAGACTGACCACCTGCCAGGGCGCCGTCACCGCGCCGGTGAGGCCGAGCGCCTTGGCGGTGTCATCGTTGACCAGGCCGTACCGGATGCCCTGACCGTCGACGTAGTACTGCGCCTCGCCGTACCGTGGGTCGGGGGACTGCAGCTTGATGTACTGGCCGCCATCGATGTAGATGGTGGCGTCGCCGCCGATCTGCTTGATGCCGTTGCCCATTGAACTCGCCGGGATCGGCAGGTGCCGGCCGACGATCACCGCGGTCTTGGCGGCCTGGTCACCGGCTTCGCGCTGCCAGGACCAGCACAGGGTCGGGTCGTCCTCCGGCAGCAGCATGGTCATTGGATTCGCCGGCAGCGGCGAGGTGTACATCTGCTCCGGGATCTTGGCCACCACGCTGGACTCCACCGAGGGCGGTGAGATCAGCCCATAGGAGTTGGTGGCTCGCAAGGCGGCCGCGGTGGTGTCATTGACCCTCGCGACGCCGTCCGGCAGCACCACGTACTGCTGCTTGCTGTTGTCGGTGACAGTCTGAAACACCGCGCCGTTCACCAGGTTCGGCGGCAGGCCGACGGTGTTCGGCGCACCGGCGGCCGGGATCGGGGCCAGCGCCCACGGCCCGACGTTCGGCAGGGCGTTGAACAACCCCTCCGAGATCGGGGCCGACTTCGATCCGACCGGAATGCCCACCGCCGAGGTCAGCGCACGGTCGGCCAGGTCGATCGAGTGCCGGCCGTCCTTGGTGACCAGCCAGGTCCGGTCCTGGAACTTGACCAGGACGCCCTGATCCGCCCGCATAGGACCGACGCCGCCGCCGACGATCAGCGGCTCCACCAGCACCGAGGTCTCGACAGTCGGGGTCACGCTCTCCGGCTTGGTCACGGTGTCGCACACCGACCAGGTGCCCGACGTGCCATTCACCGGCGTCGCATACGGCGCGCCGGGGATACCGATCGGTTGGCCCTTCGCCATGCTGGCCAACTCGTTGGGTTTGACCACCTGCGGCTCACCGCTGTTGCCGAGGACCAGGCGCGCGGACGTCAGGTTGTACACCGGGCGGATCTGCTGCGAGCCGGGCATGACGACATACAGCTGATTGGTGCTGCGGTCGACCAGCAGCTGGTCGCCGCCCCGCTTGCCCTGCGGTTTGAAGTAGGCCAGCATCGCGGCCCCGAGACAGACGAGCACCGCGACGACGATGCCGAGCGACACCGAACGGCTGTAGAACTGCAGCGGGTCGTCGAACATCCGGGTGTCGCGCCGCACGATCGCGTGTTCGACGCGGCGGAGCAGGAAGCGCCAACCGCTGACCTGGACCTTGGTGGTGAGCCGGAAATCTGCCATCGGTCACTCGCCGATGTTCAGTCGCCGGTGCACCCCGCTGATCGCGGAAGCCATGTCGTCGCCGGTGATCTCGCTGAGCGCCTCGACCCCCAGACTCTCGATATCGAGCGACCGGGCCAGCCGCATGTCGCGGGCCTGCTCGCCGGCCTCCACCAGTTGGCGCGCGTAGCGGCCGTTGCCGGCGATGTCGATGGCAGGCTTGCCGTTCAGCTCGTGCTGACTCAGTGTGGTCGCGGCCTCGAGAACCTGCTTGCCCGCTTCCTCGTTGAGCGTCGAATCATTGTTCTTGGCAATGACTTTGGCGATCTCGACGATCTCGTCGGGGGAGTAGGACTCGAACTCGATGCGGGTGGCGAACCGCGACCGCAGACCGTCGTTGGCCTCGAGCAGTCGGTCGATGTCCGAGCTGTAGCCCGCGATGATGACCACCAGCCGGTCGCGGTCATTCTCCATGCGGGCCAGCAGCGTGTCGATCGCTTCGGAGCCGAACGCGTCACCGCCCTGCAGACCGTCCTGGATCAGCGTGTAGGCCTCGTCGATGAACAGCACGCCACCCAGAGCCCGGTCGATGACCTTCGACGTCTTGACCGCGGTGTGCCCCAGGTACTCACCGACGAAGTCCTTGCGGGACGTCTCGACCAGCTTCGGTTCGGCGATGACGCCGAGCCCGGCCAGGATGTTCGCAACCACCCGCGCGATGGTCGTCTTGCCGGTGCCGGGTGGCCCGGTGAAGATCATGTGCTTGGACTGCTGGGCCACCTTCATCCCGCGGGCCGCCCGAATCTTCGCCATTTGTGTTGCAGCGCGGTAGGTTTCGATCTGTTCCTTGACCTTGCCCAGACCGATCTGCCGGTCCAGTTCGGCCTGCGCTTCGGTCAGCATCCGGTCCCGGGCGGAGGTGTCGGCCACGACAGTGTTCGGGTCCCAGATGTCGGACCGGGCCGCGATCTTCTCCGTCGTCGTGGTTTCCAGTCGGAAGTTCGGATCACGAAGCGCAGCAGCGACTTTCGGCTCCGGAAAGTTGGCCTGCAGCCACTCCAGCAACCGCCGCGCGCCGTCTTCGTTGCCCTGATCCCGGAAGGTCATGGCCAGGTACCAGGCGATCGGCCGGCCGCACGCGGTACCCGCCGGCGACTCGTTCGCCTCGGTCAGCCGGTCCTTGGCCTCGGTGAACAGCCCCAGGTTCGCGGCCGCCACGCCGCGGGCCACGCCCGCCGCCCCGGCCAGGAAGGCGTCCGGCCAACTCTCCGAACCGCGCAGTACTTCCATGACGTCGGTCCAGCGCTGACCGCCGGTGTAGATGACGGCCTTGACCCATGCGACCAGATGCTCAGACCCGGTAGCCGCGGCGCTGTCGACGGCCTCGAGCGCATCGGCGTAGTTGCCCTCGGCGGCCTCGTTCACCGCGAAGGCGAGGGTCAGCGCCAGCGGGGACATCACGGGGTAGGTGATGTCGCCGAGCTCGCCGCCGATCCGCACCCGGGCATTGAGCTGCGCCAGCGAAATCTCGGCCTGGCCGGCCAGGATGCCGAGGTTGCCCCGCGAGTACCAGGCGCGGAACAGCGTCGTGCGGTCGTTGTCACCGCACCGGATCCGGCCGATCCAGGCGTCACAGGCCGCCTCGTCCATCGCGGTGATCTCTGTGAACAGCTGCATCGAGCGGGCCGGCGAGCTGTCCAGCATGCCGACGGCGTTGTTGAACATGGCGGCGTGTTGCTCAGTCATTCACTTCCCCTGAATATCTGGTGGAAAACGTGTGCGCGCGGGCGGCGGCGGCATCCTCGGGCGATGGCAGGTCCAAGTTGTGGGACAAGAAATCGCGGGTCGCGGCCCGGTCGTGTCCCAGTTCCCGCAGTCCGTCGTACATGGCTGCGTACTGCGCCGACCGGCCGTCCTGACGGGCGAGTTCGGCGATGACGAGGACTTCCTCGGCCAGCTCGACTTCCGTCATCTTGGTGACGGCCGGGGCCAGACCGACGTGCTGGATCCGGCCGTCCATGAGGGCGGTCACCACCACCGTCTGTGGCGGGTTGGCCACGGTGTATCCGGGCGGACCGAGGTGGTCCGGG